>DATCNH010000059.1:0-16115 GCA_036565345.1 Candidatus Limnocylindria bacterium
GGTCGAGCGTGTGCGAGAACTCCAGCGCGCCACGGGTGGAGAGGCGCCCGCCGGTCGGCTTGAAGCCCACCGTCCCGCAGAACGCGGCCGGACGGATGACCGAGCCGTTCGTCTGGCTCCCGACCGCCGCGGGAACGACGCCCGCGCCGACGGCGGCAGCGGAGCCCTGCGACGAGCCACCGGGCGTCCGGGTGCGGTCGTACGGGTTCCGCGTCGGACCGGGCGCGTAGTACGCGAGCTCCGCGGTGACCGTCTTCCCGATGACGATCGCCCCCGCTGCCTCGAGCGCGGTGACGACATCGGCGGAGCGATCCGGCACACGCCCGGCGAAGAGCCGCGACCCGTTCTCGGTCGGGATGCCGGCGGTGGCGTAGATGTCCTTCACCGCGACCGGGACGCCGTGGAGGATCCCGCGGGGCGCCTCGTTGTCGCGCTCGCCGGCGATCCGGCGCGCGCGTTCGGGGTCCAGCCAGGCAAACGCGTGGAGCGCCGGCTCGGTCGCACGGTAGCGGTCGAGCGCGGCGTCGATCAGCTCACGGCTGCCGATCTCCCGTGCGGCGATCGCGTGGGCGGCGTAGGCGAGGTCCTCGAGCGCGCGCATTCGGGAAGTGTGCCCTCCTGCCGGAGGGTCGGCCCTGCCGGAGGGTCGGCCGGCGGAGGGCGCGCGACGCTAGGCCGGCTGCAGCTCCCGCACCAGGCGCCGGCGGCGGGCGAGCCGGCGGAGCCGTCCCTCAGCCTGCATCCGCCAGCGCTCGCTGCCGAGGCCGAGACCGAGGAGCGTCTCGATCATCGCGACCGCGCGCGGTGCGTCACCGCGGCGCTCGAGCGCGCGGGCGTAAGGGAGGGCGAGGCGCATCCGCAGATCGTTCGTCCCGTCGTAGTACGCGCTCTCGTAGCAAAGGAACGCGGTCTCCGGCTCGCCGCTGCGCTCGAAGATGCGCGCCAGCGCGAACGCGGCGGGCGCGTGATCCGGCGCGCGCCCGGCACGTGCGTCAAGGACGGCGCGGGCCACGCGGTCGGCGATGCGCACGAGCGACACGATGTCTCGCGCGTTGTGCACGAGCACCGGATCGATGATCGCCTCGTCGCCCTCGCGCAGGTAGCGGAAGTACCGCTCCGGGATGAGCGCACCGGGGATGTCGTCGGTGCGCGCGCAGTCGAGGACCGAATCCTCGAGCTGGCGGAGCGACGTCGAACCGAAGCGGTCGCGCCAGAGGCGCCGGGCCGGATGGAGCAGGTCGAGATGCGACTCGTCCACCGACAGCTCCGAGCGCAGCGCCAGGATCACCCGCGTCCGCAGCAGCGGGAGGTCGAAGCACTTCCCGTTGTACGAGGCGCATGCGTGGAAGCGGTCGAGCTCGGTCTGGAGCGCGCCGACGAACGCCCGCTCGGCGCCGAGGTCTCGCAACAGATGCTGCCGGAGCACCAGCTCCCCATCGGCGAACCAGGCCGTCCCCAGCAGGAACACGTACGTCCCGGTGCCTCCGGAGAGGCCGGTCGTCTCGGTGTCGAGGAACAGGATGTCCTCCCAGCGGCGTGGCGGGTCGCCCTTCAGGCCGAGATGCTGGAGGAGTCCGGGCTCGGGATCGGCGTGCCCGATGACGGTAAGGCCGAGCTCGGCCAGGTCGATCCGCTGTTCGCGGATCTCGAAGCCCGGATGATCGTGGATCGGGATCGGCCCCGACCGCTGCGCCGGCAGCAGCACCGCCCGCCCACGTGCCCCCGGAGTCGCGTCGAGCCGCGCACGAAGGTCGGTCACGAGATCGACCGCAGCAGCTCGGCGGTGGAGGTCTTGACCTGCGCGCCCAAGGCGTACGCGGGCCCGACGCAGGAGGGGCAGCCATCGCCGCAGCGGCAGGCCGCGAGATGCTCAGCGGCGCGTCCGAGGAGCGCCCCGGTGGAACGGTAGAGCCGCTCGGAGAAGCCGATGCCGCCCGGGGTCATATCGAACAGGAACACGGTCGGGAGCGCGGTGTGGGGTGACCGCACCTGCGTCGCAAGACCGAGATCGTGCGGATCGCACATCAGGAAGAGCGGCGCAAGCGCGTGGAGGAGGTTGCCGAGGCCGGCGAGCGCGGTCTCGAGCCGTTCCTTTGGCCAGCCGCGAGTCACCGTCGGCGGAAGCGCGAGCCAGAACCCGGTGGTCTGGAGGCTCTGCTCGGGGAGAAAGATCTTTCCCCAGCCGACATTCTCGTGGGTGAACATCGTCAGCTTTTTGTAGACCGTCGCGAGGGCCGACACATGCACCTCGCCGTGCGCCAGATGGGCCTGCTCGTCCCGCGCGGCGAACTCGGCAAGGACGCTCACCCGCACCGAGAGCCCCGCATCGGTGTAGTAATCGACCTTCACCTCGCGCACGTAGGCTTTCGCGTTCTCCAGATCGAGCTTCTCGACCTGGAATTGCCTCGACTCGTGCAGGTAGATCGCCTGCTCGTGGACGAGCACCGGTGCCGCGAAGCGGTCGACCTCGCCGATCACCCGCTGCCCGCCGTTGCTCGTGTCGATGATCACGACGTTGTCGTTGCTCGCGGTGCGAAGCGACATGGCCTCGGCCGGGAAGGCCTGATCGGACCAGTGATAGCGCGCCTCGGCCTCGTGGAGGATGCCCTGGTCCGCGAGATACGAGAGCACGCCGGGGGTGTCCTCGGTCCCGAAGCGCTCCGAGCGCTCGAACGGGAGCTCGAAGGCCGCGCACTTGAGGTGCTCGACGAGGATGTGGAGGTTGTCGGGGTTGATGAGGCCGGCCTCCGGCGAGCCGCCGAGGATGTACTCGGGATGCTGCACGACGTACTGATCGGTGGGGGAGCTCGTCGCGACGAGGAACGCCGCCGAGAGGCCCTCCCGCCGGCCGGCCCGCCCCATCTGCTGCCAGGTGGAGGCGACGGTCCCCGGGTAGCCGACGAGCACCGCGGCCTCGAGCGCGCCGATATCGATCCCGAGCTCGAGGGCATTCGTCGAGACGACACCGCGGATCGAGCCGTCGCGCAGGCCGCGCTCGATCGCGCGCCGCTCGGAGGGAAGATAGCCGCCGCGATAGCCGCGGATAAGGTCGGGCGGCCACTGCGGCTGAGGGAAGCGCGCGCGGAGGTAGGTAAGCAGCAGCTCCGTCTGGACCCGGGAGCGGGCGAAGGTGATCGTCTGCACACCGGAGGCGAGAAGCGTCGCCGCGATGTCGCGGCCGACCAGCAGCGAGCTCTTGCGGATCCCGAGGCCGGGATTCAGCACCGGCGGGTCCACGAAGACGAGGACCTTTTCGCCCCGCGGTGCGCCCGATCGGTCGATGAGCACGACGTCGTCCTCGATGTGGCGCCGCGCGAGCTCCTCCGGATTCGCGATCGTTGCCGAGGTGAGGATGAAGATCGGGTGCGAACCGTAGAACGCGCAGATCCGCCGCAGCCGACGGAGGACATTCGCGACGTTGCTGCCGAATACTCCGCGATAGGTGTGGAGCTCATCGAGGACGACGTAGCGGAGATTCTCGAAGAGCTTCACCCACTTCGTGTGGTGGGGGAGGATCCCGGTGTGGAGCATGTCCGGGTTCGTGATGACCACATGCCCGGCCGAGCGGACCGCCGCCCGGGCCTGGGGCGGGGTGTCGCCGTCATAGGTGTGCGTCTTCAGGTCGATCGCCATGTCCGCGGCGAGGCGCTCGAGCTCGGCGAGCTGGTCTTGGGCGAGGGCCTTCGTCGGGAAGAGGTAGAGCGCACGAGCGGAGGCGTCCTTCGCGACCGCGTCGAGGACCGGAAGGTCGTAGCAGAGCGTCTTGCCCGAGGCGGTCGGGGTGACGACGACGATGTTCTTCCCGGCGTGCGTCGCCTCGAGCGCCGCTGCCTGGTGCGTGTAGAGCGCGTCGATCCCACGCGCACGGAGCGACCGTGCGATCCGGTGATCGAGCCAGGCGGGGAACGGTGCGTACCCCGGCGCCTTCGCCGGGATCCGCTCCCAGCGGGTCACCAGCGCTCTGAACTGCGGATCAAGCTCGAGCCCGTCCAGGATCTGCTCGAGGCTCGTCCGAGCCGGGAATCGAACAACAGTTCTCATCCCGTGGACGATATGGAACGTTTGTTCTCAGGTCAAGGGCGGAGTCGGCGGCCGTCCGGGACGGGAGAAGTTAGCTGGAGCGGCTGTCCGACCTGCGCCGCACGACGACCGCCACCGCGGCGATGATCCCGATGCCCACCAGCGACGCCAGCAACGCCTCGAACGAGCCCGACCCGCCGTCGGGTGAGATGCCGGTCAGCTGCTCGAACCACTCCATTGCGTCTGCCTCCTGCCGTTCGTCGTGTCCGCGCGATCCGTCCTATGGTCGCCTGACCACGATATCGCGGAGGACGACATGGCACGCACGACCCAGGCCCCTGCGCCGCGCGCTGCGGCAGTCTCGCTTGACGGTCTCGAATGGCGCCAGCTCGGCGCGTTCCGCGGCGGCCGGGTGGTCGCGGTGGCCGGCGATCCCCGCGACCGACAGACCTTTTACATGGGCTCGACCGGTGGCGGGGTCTGGAAGACGCACGACGGTGGCCTGTACTGGCGCAATGTGAGCGACGGCTACTTCGAGCGCGCGTCGGTCGGTGGCCTCGCGGTCGCTCCATCCGACCCCAACGTCATCTACGCGGGCATGGGCGAAGCGACGATCCGGGGCAACGTCTCGCACGGCGATGGGGTCTATCGCTCGACCGATGGCGGGCGCAGCTGGGCCCACCTCGGTCTCGCCGACACCCGCCACATCGGGAAGGTCCGGGTCCACCCGAACGACCCGGACACCGTCTACGTCGCGGCCCTTGGTCATGCGCACGGGCCGAACCCCGAGCGCGGTCTGTTCCGGTCACGCGACGGCGGGACGACCTGGAAGAAGATCCTCTCGCGCGGCGACGCTGCTGGCGCGATCGACGTGAGCATCGATCCGCAGAACCCGCGGATCGTGTTCGCGACAGTCTGGGAGGCGATCCGCAAGCCCTACCAGCTGATCAGTGGCGGCCCGGGCAGCGGGTTGTTCAAGTCCACCGATGGCGGCGACACCTGGACCGACCTCTCTCGGGCCAAGGGGCTGCCCCAAGGGGTGCTCGGGAAGATCGGCGTCGCGGTCTCGCCGGCGCGGGCGGATCGCATCTGGGCGATCGTGGAAGCGAAGGACGGCGCGGTGTTCCGCAGCGACGACGGCGGCCGGACCTGGGAGCGTGGCTCGGAGGATCGCGAGCTGCGCCAGCGGGCCTGGTACTACCACCACATCTACGCCGACCCGGTGGATCCGGAGACGGTCTGGGTCCTCAACGTGGACACCTGGCGGTCCAGCGACGCGGGCAAGACGTTCGGGCAGATCGCGATCCCGCACGGCGACCACCACGATCTCTGGATCGACCCGAAGGATCCGCTACGGATGATCGAGGGGAACGATGGCGGCGCGACAGTCACGTTCAACGGCGGCGCGTCGTGGTCCTCGATCTACAACCAGCCGACCGCCGAGTACTACCACGTGATCGCCGACGACCGCACGCCGTATCGCCTGTATGCCGCGCAGCAGGACAACAGCACGATCTCCGTGCCGTCGCGTGTCCCGCTCAGCGGCATCACGATGGCCGATGCGTGGGAGATCGGCGGCGGCGAGGCCGGGCACATCGCGATCCGCTCCGACGAACCGGACATCATCTTTGCCGGAGACCATCAGGGACTCCTCACCCGTCACGATCGCCGTACCGGCCAGTCGCGGGTGATCAACGTCTGGCCCGATGCGATGTCGGGCCACAGCGCCGGATCGGTGAAGTACCGGTTCAACTGGACCGCGCCGACCGCGCTCTCGCCGCACGATCCGAACGTGCTGTACACCTGTGCCCAGTACGTGTTCCGCTCGCAGGACGACGGTGCGAGCTGGGATCGGATCAGCCGGGACCTCACCCGGAACGATCCGAAGACGACTGGCGACTCGGGCGGCCCGATCACCCTGGATCAGACCGGGGCCGAGTACTACGCGACGATCTTCGCCTTCGCCGAATCGGCAAAGGCGCGTGGCGTGCTCTGGGCCGGCAGCGACGACGGCCTGATCCACGTCTCCCGGGACGACGGCCGCACCTGGACCGACGTGACGCCGAGCGGCATGGCCCCGCTCACGCTGGTGAGCATCATCGAGCCGTCCCCGCACGACCCTGCGGTCGCCTATGTCGCCGCGACCCGCTACAAGCTCGACGACTTCCGGCCCTATCTCTACCGGACGACGAACTACGGAAAGACCTGGACCAAGATCACGACCGGCATCCCGGTCGATGTCTTCACCCGGGCGATCCGCGAAGATCCCGCGGTCCCGGGCCTGCTTTACTGCGGCACCGAGGTCGGCGTTTACGTGTCCCTGGACGACGGCGCGCAGTGGCAGCGCTGGAGCGGTCGCCGGCTTCCGGTGGTGCCGATCCACGATCTGGTGGTGAAGGAGGGCGACCTTTGCTTGGCGACGCATGGCCGGTCGTTCTGGGTCTTCGATGACCTCACGCCGGTGCGCGAGCTGGCTCGGGGCGCTCAGGCCAAGCGCGGCCTGCAGCTGTTCACTCCCCGCCGGACGGTCCGGTATCGCACCTACGGCGGGTTCTCGACCAAGACCGTCCCGGGGAAGAACTACCGGCACCCCGGAGCGACGTTCTTCACCCTCGTGCCCGAGGAGGACGAGACCGGCGAGAAGACCGAGATCTACCTCGACGCGGGAAAGAACCCGCCCGACGGGGTCATCGTCACCTACTGGCTGGCGAAGCCGGTGAAGTCCCTCAGCCTCACCGTCCTGGACGCCCGGGGACGCACGATCCGTTCGTACACCACGCGCCCGGCGAACGAGGACCCGAAGGATCCGAAGAACAAGGAGCCGCGGATCACGAATATCGCCGGGATGAATCGCTTCGTGTGGAACCTGCGCTATCCGGATGCCGCGAAGATCGCCGGTGAGCCGACGATGGACCAGATGTCAGCCCTCCAGGGCCCGGTCGCCGCCCCGGGCCGGTACGCGGTCCGGCTTCAGGCCGACGGTGCCGACCAGCGAGCCGAGTTCGAGATCACGAAAGATCCCCGGATCCCGGCGACCGACGCCGATCTGGCGACGCAGTTCGCCCTGCAGCGTCGGCTCCGTGACCTCCTGGACCGCACGCATCGCGGAGTCGACCGGCTTCGCGCGGCACGGGCCGATCCAAAGATCGCGGCCGCCACCAAGCGCACCCTCGACGCGATCGAAGGCGAGCTCATGCAGCCGAAAGCGAAGAGCCGCCAGGACACGCTCAACTTCGGCGTGCGGCTGAACAACCGCGTCGCCGCGGTCATCGGCGCGGTCGGCAGCGCCGATGCGGCGCCGACGAAGCAGGCCGCCGAGCTCGCCGCCCAGCTCGAGCGGGAGGTCGACGCCCAGCTCGCGAAGCTCGACCGCGCGCTCGGTGATCGCCCGAAGCGGGTCGCCGCTAGGCCGCGTCCTCCCGGCGCGACCGGCCGACGGATCGATCGTCGGCAGTGACAGCTGGGCGGCGCTCGTCCGAGCTATGCCGGCGCGCGGACCGGCGTCGCCGAGCTCGACTCGTCGACGAGCGTCGGCGTCGGCCGGACGAGCCAGGCCAGTAGGTAGACGACCGCGACAAGCACGAGCAGCGCCTGGTACCCGGTGATGAGGGCGACCCATTCGAGCACGCCGCCGACCATCGCGCCGACGAGGTTCGCACCAAAGGCGAGATCCGCGGCATCGCTGCGCCTGAACGAGAACGTGAAGACCAGGTTGGCGAAGAAGACCGGTGCAAAAGCGATCGCCGAGCCGAGGACATAGCGCAGCAGCGGCGGGTCGATGAGCAGTGATGACGGCGGGAGCACATACGCGAGGGCGATCGACCCGGCGAGGCCCGCGTAGAGCAGGCGCGGGTCGGGCGAGCGCAGTCGGCTGTTGACCCCGACCGCCGCAAGCACGCTGGTAAGGATCGCGAAGAAGGCCAGGGCGTTCACATACCAGGTCGTACCGAACAACAGGCTGAACGTGACGATGCTCCGCGTCTCGAGGAGGAGGAACGCGACCCCGAGAAGGAAGAAGTGCGCGAATCGCGGGCCGAAGCTGGCCAGTGGCAGGCGGATGTACCGCAGCGTGCCGCCCAGGCCGAGCGCCGCGAGCGCCAGCATGATCGCGAGGCCGAGGATGTAGTGCGGCGCGATGCCGGGGTCCCGCAGGTAGGGGAACGGCCAGTCGTCGGTCGCGGGCCGCGGCGCGGCCGAGAGGTCGACCGGCTCGACGGTGTCGCCCGGCGGGATCCGGGAGGGAAGCGCCTGGACGAGTGGACCGTTCGCGATCACCGCGGCGCCGAAGTCCCCGGTGGGATACGTCCGGGTGATCGGCGCCGATCCGAAGACGTGCGCCACCATGCTCGCGTAGCGCTGGATGAGCCACGCCTGGCGGTAGTAGTTGTACATCACGAATACGCCGTCGGGCGTGAGGTGATCCCGAGCGCTGGCGAAGGATTCCTCGGTGAAGAGGAACGACTCGAGCCGCAGATTGGATGTGCTGCTCACCAGCGTGAGGGAATCGGTCACCGCGAACACGATGAGGTCATACCGTTCGGTCGAGTTCCGCAGGAACGCGCGACCATCGGCGATGATCGCCGAGACGCGCGGGTCGGAGTACGGGTGGTCGGGGTGCTGCGCCCGCCCGATCGCCTGGATGCCGGGGTCGATCTCGACCGCGTCCACGGCCCTGGTCCCGTGCGCCAGGGCGACCGAAACATCGGTCCCCGAGCCGGCGCCGATGATCAACGCCTTCGCGAAGGTGCGATCGGGAAACCAGCGATAGACCTGGTCGTAGTAGGCCTCCTTCGGCGCCGCCGCGGGGAACATCGCCTGGAACGCCAGGCCGTTGACGAAGATGACATCGGTCCGCGGCGTGCGCACGACGTCGAGCCGGTAGTAGGGCGAGTACACGTCCCCGCCGACCGTTTCGATGCCGAAGCTGACCATGGCCGCGCCGACGAGTGCCGCCATTCCGACGGCTCGCTGCCAGCGGCCGGCTCTCCCGAACGTCAACAGCGCCACGAGGAGGCCGGCGATCGCGAACCAGATGCTCGGCGGCAGTCCGGCGAGGGACACCCCGGCGAACAGCGCGATCCCGGCCATCGAGCCGGAGATGTCGAACGCGTACGCACGCAGTGGTGGCATCGTGCGGAAGAGGGGACCCAACGGGATCGCGAGGAAGGCCATCGCGATCGTCGTCAGGATGAGCAGACTCGGGAGGACGATGAAGTTGATGTCCAGCCGGCGGCCCTCGCCGGTCGCGAACCAGACATCGCCCGGCTCGTTCCGGATGTTGACCTGGGCGAGCGACACGAAGACGACGATCGCGAATGCGCACGGGGCGAACCAGGCGGCCGCCCGCGCGTCGACCCGCCGCCCGAGGAGAATGCCGATCCCGATACCTAGGAAGCTCGAAAGGAGAAGGAAGTTGTTGAAGAAGCCGACGTAGGCGACGTTCGCCGGGATCCAACGGATCAGGAGAAGCTCGACGAACAGGATGGTGCCGCTGGTGAGGAAGAGCCGACCCCTCGGATCCCGGAGCATTCGGATCACCGTAACCGAGGTATCGAACGCCGCATTGCTCCAGCGTGACACACTGACGGCATGACGCTCTCGGACGCAGGCGATCAGGCGATCTCCGCGCCCGGCGGACCGGATCCGACCGCCGCCGACGCTGAGATGCGGGCGAAGATCCTGACCGCGCTCCAGTCGGTCCAGGACCCGGAGATCGGCTTTTCGGTGATCGATCTCGAGCTCATCCGCGACGTGGTCTTCGCCGGCGGGGAGGCCGAGGTGCGGATGATCTTCACCACGCCGTTCTGCCCGTACGGTCCGATGCTGGTCAGTCAGGTCCAGCTGGTCTCCGAGGAGGCATCCGGGATGCCGGTGACGGTGACGGTGCTTCCGGACAAATGGGAGCCGCCGACGTGGCTCCGCTGAGTCGATCCGGATCGGCCCGGTCGCGGCGCCGTGCCGGCGCTCGACCCACTCGCAGGTCTTAAGGCATTCGCGCGGCGGCCACTCCGAGGATCGAGCTGCGGGCATCGTCCCAGTGGCCGCTCACGTGGAGGCCATCCACGCCGAAGTGGCCCACGCCGACCCGGTAGCCGAATGACGAGACATCGCTCGTGCGAACGTAGCGGTCGGGGAACATCCGGGTCCCGCTGCGGTATGCAGCGACCATGCCCTCGACGACGTCTCGCGCCGTCGGAACGAACTCGCCCCTCCCCAGGAGCCGCTGCTGCTTCTGCCAAGTCTTCTCGAGCGAGCCCGGCACCGTACCGGTCCGAAGCTCGAGCGGCCTGGCCTCGCCGTTCCTCGTGGCGAAGCGCTCGTTTACCCACCACGCATCGGAACGCCCGAAGAAGAGGTCGGGGTTCTGGTCCATCAGATCGACCAGGGTCAGCGCGGATGTCTGGAACCGGAAGAAGTCCTTCGGCTCGGGTGCGGCCGCACGTTCCTCGGCCCGCCGCTTGAGCCCTGCGAGCGACTGGGCCGGCCCACGCTCGATGGCACCTCGGAACAGCGTGCGGAGCAACCGGCCCCTCCATCCAGGAGGGAACTCGAAGTCTCAGCCGAATTGGACCCGCGTCTCGCCGCCGACTTTGACGCAGGAGATCCGCTCTTTCAGGCGCACGCCCAGCGGCAGCTCCGCACGGAACGCGAAGATGCCGGATCCAGCGTCCGCGTCCTCGACCATGATCCGCATCGTCCACCGGCGTCCGGCGGCACGGCCGCGCAGATCGACCTCCTGCCCGGGGCAGGCCGATCCAGGCGGAACGATCCGCTCGACCCGGGCGTCGACCCAGGTGTCATATTCGGCCGGCGTCACCAACAGACTCCAGACGATCTCGATCGGCGCGGCGATCGTCGTCGTGGGGCAGGCGCGGATCATCGCGAGCAGCGTAGGCGCACGGAGCGGCGGCGTCGGCCGAAGGCGATCAGCGGCGCCGCTACCGGGCCCGTACAGTCGGCAGCAGATGAACCGCGCCGACGCGCAGACCGACCGGATACGCGCGCTCTACGACGCCGTCGCTCCCCGCTATGACCGCGCGCTCGACCTTATGGAGCGCGTGTTGTTCGGCGATGGCCGAGCCTGGGTCTGTGGCCAGGCGGAGGGCGACGTGCTCGAGATCGCCGTCGGGACCGGACGCGGACTCGGCCTCTATCCGGCGGGCATCCGGCTCACCGGCATCGACATCAGCCCGGCGATGCTCGACATCGCCCGGCGGCGGGCCGCTTCGCTCGGCGTCGACGCGGACCTGCGGGTCGGCGACGCGCAGGCGCTGGAGTTCGCCGACGCGACCTTCGATTCGGTGGTGATCGCCCTCGGCCTCTGCACGGTCCCGGACGACGGCCGTGCCGTCCGGGAGGCGGCCCGCGTGCTGCGACCCGGTGGTCGGCTGGTGCTCCTCGAGCATGTCCGGAGCGCCGTCGGCCCGGTGCGCCTGCTCCAGCGCCTGGCCGAGCCATTCACCTCTCGCTGGCTCGGCGACCACCTCCTGCGCGAGCCGCTCGGGCGTCTGGAGGCCGCCGGCTTCGTCGTGGAGCTGGTCCTGCGCTCGCGCGCCGGTGTCGTCGAGCGCGTCCGAGCCCGCCGAGTGGGAATGGATCCCGGCGCGAGCGCCGGGCGGGGCTGACGCCGATACGCGGTCTCTGTACCCTGTCCGCAAGATCTCGTTGAGGAGCGTTCGATGGCGACATTGCTGATCACGACGACCTCCGGCCCGGGCGACCCGACGCGTGCCAGCCTCGCCTTCCACATGGCGGCGAACGGCGCCGCGAAGAATCAGATCGAGACGAGCATCGCGATCGCCGGCGATGCCGCGGAGCTTCTCAAGCCGGGCGCGGCCGATGCCGTCCGGGGGGTCGGCGTCCCGCCGCTCGCCGAGCTGCTCGCCGGCTGCATCAGCGCCGGGGTGCGGATCTTCGTCTGAAAGGGCTGCGCTGAGGCCCGTGGGGTCTCTGAACAGGACGTGTCCGCCGTCAAGGGCGAGTACATGACGCCGCCGATCTACACCAAGATGGTCATGGAGATCGACCGGAACATCAGCTTCTAGGGACCGCCCAGGGCGGCCGCCATCGGCGAGCGGAGCACGTCCGCCGTCGCCCCGACCTGCAGCACCTCGCCGTGTCCGTAGACCACGAGCGACTCGGCGAGGTGCTGAACGTCCGCAAGGTCGTGGGTCACCAGGATCATCGGGACGCCGGCGCGCTCGTGGATCGCGCGGAGCTGGTCGCGCAGGCGCGCTCGCAGGAACGTGTCGACCGCCGCGAATGGTTCGTCGAGCAAGAGCAGCTCGGGGACCGGGGCGAGCGCGCGGGCGATGGCGATGCGCTGCTGCTGCCCTCCCGAAAGCTCGTGTGGATGGCGCGCGGCGAGACCGCTCAGCTCGACCAGCTCGAGGAGCTCGAGCACGCGCGCGGTGCGGGCCGGCGCCGGCAGCGCGTGCAGCCCGTATGCGACGTTCGCCGCGGCGGTCAGATGCGGAAAGAGGGCGTAGTGCTGGAAGACGTAGCCGATCCGTCGCTCGCGCGTCGGCACGTCGATGCCGGCCTCGGAGTCGAAAAGCACCCGCGGGCCGAGCGCCACCCGGCCGCGATCCGGTCGCAGCAGGCCCGCGACGGTGCGCAGGGTCAGGGTCTTCCCCGATCCGGACGGACCGAACAGCGCCGTGATCCCGGCCGGCGCCGCGAACGCCACGTCCAGGGTGAATGGGCCGAGGGACCGGCGCACGTCGACGGCGAGGATCACCAGCGCGCCTCCCGGCCGACGCGGGTGAGCAGGAGGAGGACCGCGGCGGCGACGACCGACAGCGCGATCGCGATCGCCGCGGCCTGGTCCAGCCGGCCGGCCTGCACCGCGTCGTAGATCGCGACGCTCGCGGTCTGGGTGCGCCCCGGGATGTTGCCCGCGAGCATGATCGTCGCGCCGAATTCCCCGATCGCGCGCGCGAAGCACAGCGCGACGCCGGCGAGGATGCCGCGCCACGCCAGTGGCGCGGTGACCGTGAGAAAGATCATCCATTCGCGGCGGCCGAGGGTGCGCGCCACCTCCTCGTAGGACGCGTCGACCTGCTCGAATCCGCCCTGGGCGGCACGGATGAGGAACGGGGTCGCCGCGACGAAGGCCGCGACCACCGCGGCCGCCGGCGTGAAGACGAGGCTGTCGCCGAAGAGGCCCTCGATCGCGTGGCCGATCGCCCCCTGCCGCCCGAGCGCGACGAGGAGGCCGTAGCCCAGCACCGTCGGGGGCAGCACCATCGGCAGCACGACGACGACGGAGAGCAGATCGCGGCCGACGAAGCGACGTCGCGCGAGGACCCAGGCCAGCGGGACGCCGACGAGGACCGCGAGGCCCGTGGCGATCGTCGCGACGCGAAGCGAGAGGAGGAGCGGTCCGGCGTCCAATCGGCTACCGCGTCTCCGTCGGCGCGAAGCCGTACGCGGTCAGGATCGGCCGAGCGGCGGGACCGTTCGCGTAGGCGAGGAACGCCCGGGCGAGGTCCGGCTGGCGCGTGCGGGCGAGGACCGCGGCGGCCTGGACGATGGGGTCATGGAGCGATGCGGCGATGCGGGTGTAGTGCGTTCCGGGCAGCCCGAGCGCGACGGACAGCGCGACGATCCCGGCGTCGGCATTCCCGGTCCGGACGAATTGGAACGCCTGGGCGACGTTCTCGCCGAACACCAGCTTCGGCTCGACGCCGGGCCAGGCCCCCGAGCGCACGAGCGCCTCGCGGGCGGCCCGCCCATAGGGCGCGTGCTCGGGATCGGCGATGGCGACGGTGCGGAGCTCGGGCCGGGCGAGGTCCGACAGCGTGGTCACCGGGGGTAGGCCGGCTCGCTCGACGAGCACGATGTCCCCGATCGCGTAGGGCCGGCGCGTTCCGGCCAGGAGCAGGCCCTTGGCCTCGAGATCCGCGAGGGTGCGCTCGTCCGCCGCGAAGAACACGTCGGCCGGAGCGCCGTTCTCGATCTGCTGACTGAATGTCCCGGTCGATCCGAAGCTGATCGTCGGTCGGGGGTGGCCCGCCGCGGCGAAGTCGGCCGCGATCTCGGTGAGCGCGAACTGCAGATCCGCCGCCGCGAACACGATGAGCGGTTCGTTCCCCGACACCACTGACCCGTTGTTGGCGTCGGTGCAGGATGCCACGAGGACCAAGGCCACGATGAGCACCGCCACGCGTCGAAACATGCAACCCTCCGAGAGCGGTCGGTCGAGTCACGCCGGTCGCCTGAGGGGCGACCATGTTCCGGCTGGCGGAGACGCCACTATAGCGCCTCGTCAGGCCGCGACGGCGGCGAACGCAACGCGGATCGCGGTGATGAACACCAGCGCCGCGAGGATGCTGGTCAGGGCGCGCACCGGGGTGCGGACGCTCGCCGCGACGCCGATCGGAGCGACGACGACCGCGATGCCCGCCACGATGAGCGCGAGGATCGGATCGACCTGCGCGGTCGCGGCCTTACCCACCAGGCCGGCAGCCGAGGAGAAAAGGCCGAGTCCGAGGGACGTTCCGATCGCGGTCCGCGCCGGCAATCCGACGAGGTGGATCAGGACCGGGATGATGAACGCGACGCCCCCGATCCCGACCATCCCGCCGAACAGTCCGAGCAGTGCCGCTGCGCCGATCCCGAGCGGCACCGAGCGCCGGCGCGGTTCGATCGCCGGATCGGCACGCCCCGGGATGACGAGCGCGATCGCGCCGAGCGTCGCGACCCCGGCGAACACGAGGAGCAGCAGCTGGTCCGACGCCCGGCTCGAGAGGAGCGCGCCGGCGAGCGACGCGAGCGCGATCGTCGGCCCCATCCGCCGAAGGGTCGGCGTCGAGACGTTCCCATGGCCATGGTGGCGGACCACGCCGAGCAGGCTGCCGGAGATCGCCTGCACCATCGTGAGGCCGGTGATGATCTTCACCGAGAGGATCGGTGCACCGACGAGCGGCGGCGTTTCGAGCAGCAGGGGTGTGAGGACCAGTCCGCCGCCGATCCCGAGAAGGCCGGAGAGGAACGAGGCGATGATCGCCGCGAGGCCGACCAGCGGTGCGGTGTCCATGGCCGGGAGCGTACCGGTGTCGTCATAAGCATTCGGTCGCGTGCAGAGATCGGTTGGCTTATCAGGTTGTCCGGCGATGCGCACGACCGCGACGGACCGTGTGAGCGGGGTGGCCGGATGGTGCGCGGACCGTAGCCAAATGGTCTCCCGGCGGAGTAGTGTGGCGGACGCTATCGCATGAGGACATGCGGATGAGCGCATATCTGGGAGGCGCCACCACGGACAAGGGGACCCGTCAGGAGATCTACCGACTCCACGCGCAGTTCTGCCAAGCGCTGGCCGATCCGAACCGGCTGCTCCTGCTCGTCGAGCTTCGCCACGACCCGCGGACCGTTGGCGAGCTCTCCGGGGCGATCGGCAAGAGCCAGTCGCTCACCTCGCGGCACCTCGGCGTCCTCCGGCAAAAGGGGATCGTGGTCACCGAGCGCGACGGAAGCTTCGTGCGCTACAGCCTCGCCGACCGGCGCATCCTCGGCGCGATCGACACCTTGTTGGACGTGCTCGCGACGCAGCTCGCGCGGCAGGGCGCACACCTGAGCGCCGCGCGACGGATCCGTCCGACCGGCGCGACCCGGCCCAGCCGGCCGGCACGGGCCGCGACGATGCGGCGGACGGGCGGGGTCGTCTCGAAGCGATCGAAGCGGACCGGTGCAACACGCGGACGCACGCGTACAGCGGAGGAGGCAAAGCGATGAGCGATCCAGCTGGCACGGTGAGCGTGGGGGATGAGAGCGCGACCCTGGTGGATTGCCGGGGCCTGCTCTGCCCGGTGCCGATCATCCGGCTCTCGAAAGCGGTGAAGGGCGTGGAGGTCGGACACTTGGTGAAGCTCATCGCGACCGACCCGGGCTCCGAGCCCGATCTCAAGGCGTGGGAGAAGCAGACCGGCCACACCCTCCTCAGCTCCGAGCGGGCGGGCAGCGAGTTCCACTTCGTCGTACGGCGCATGAAGTAGCCGCGCGATGGAAGAAGCCGCTCGCAAGGTCATGTATGTCCAGACCTTTGGCGTCGAGGCACGCGATCGGATGGCGACACCGATCTATCTCGCCGCCGC
>DATCNH010000060.1:0-13398 GCA_036565345.1 Candidatus Limnocylindria bacterium
GAGGTCGGGGTGATGAGCCGGTTGATGCAGCGCAGGAGCGTCGACTTGCCCGATCCGGACAGGCCGATGAGCACCACGAATTCGCCCCGCTCGATCTCCAGGCTGACGCGATCGAGCGCGCGGGTTCCGGTCGGATAGACCTTCGTCAGATCCTCGATGGAGACGATCGCGGTCACCGGCGAACCATACAAGGAGAGCGCCCGCCGGTCTCCCGGCGGGCGCTCTCACACTCGTTCGATCCAATTCGCGCGTCGCGGTCAGGGGGCCTTGCTCGGGCTCGGCGTCGGCTGCGGTGGGGTCGGCGTCTTCGCCGCCTCGGCCGCGACGTCGATCCCGGCCAGCTTGGCGGCGTCCTTCACCGGGTCGTAGAAGTTCTTGTCGACGGTCTGCAGGCCGTCCCAGCTGAAGAGGTCCTTGCAGACCTTCTTGCCGGCATCAGAAGCGCAGTAGTCGATGAGTGCCTTGGTGATCTGGGTCTGGAGATCGGCGGGGAAGTCCTTCCGCACGGCGATGCCGTCGTTCGGGATCGGTCCGGCGGTCTCGATCCGCTTGGTCTTCTCCATGATGTCCGCGGGCATGCCCTTCAGCGTCCGGGCATCGATGAACGATGCCGCGCCGGCGACCTGCCCGTTGTAGACCGCGAGGACGGCCTTGTCGTGGCCGCCGGCGAAGATCGTCTTTTTGAAGAACGTCTTCGGATCCTGCTTCGTCTTTTCCTTCACCAGGAGGGTGGGGAACAGGTAGCCCGAGGTCGAGATGGGGTCGGTGAAGGCGAAGTCCAGGCCCTTCAGGCCATTGATATCGGTAATGCCGCTGTCGGCCCGGACGATGATCTGGGACTGGTAGCTCGTGGAAAGCTGGCCCTTGTCATCCTTGCGCAGGGCGCTGAGGACCGGGGTACCGCATTGCTTCTCCAGCAGCAGGGTCATCTGGAGCGGAGCGATCGTCGCGATGTCGGTCTGGCCGGCACAGACAGACTCGATCTCGGCGGCATAGCTCGTCGGAACGGTCACCCTCCACTTGAGGCCGGTGGCCTGGCCGAGGGCGGAGGCCATCGCATTGCCGCTCGCGGTGACCCGGGCGATGTCCTGCGATGGCGTGAACGCGAAGGTGATCGGCCGATCGAACGATCCGATCCGCGGCGTCTTCTGCGCGTCTGCCGGGCTCCCCGAGGCGGACCCGGCCGGACCGGCGGTGCCACCGCAGGCGGCGATGAGGACCACGGCGGTCAGCGCCCACCCGAGCGGACCGCGAAGCGTGCGGAACATGGAGTCCTCCTTGCGTGCGTGGTTGGAAGCGCGCCTATCATAGAGGCGTTCATGACCTTTTTGGGCAAGCTCGACGCCGCTGTCCGCGCGCGTGACAGCATCATCTGCGTCGGGCTCGACCCCGAGCCGGAGCGCATCCCGGCGCACCTCGGCACCGGTGCCCAGGCGGCGGTCCGCTTCCTGCGCCGCATTGTGAGCGCGACGAGCGACCAGGCCTGCGCCTACAAGCCGAACCTCGCGTTCTTCGAGCGATACGGAAGCGCCGGCGCCGACATCCTCGCACTGACGCTCCAGTCCATCCCCAGCGACATCCCGGTCATCCTCGACGCGAAGCGCGGCGACGTCCCGAACACCGCCGCCGCGTACGCCGAGTCGCTCTACGGCCGGCTGAAGGCGGACGCGGCGACGGTGGCGCCGTACGTCGGGCTGGACTCGATCGCGCCGTTCTGTGCCGCCGGCTACGCGTTCGTGCTCGCCCGCACGAGCAATCCGGGGGCCGGCGATTTCCAGGACCTCGCGATCGAGGGGCGACCGCTCTACGAGCACGTCGTCTCGGCGGTCGCCGCCGCGTTCCCGGCGGACCGCTGCGGCTTCGTCGTTGGCTCGACCTACCCGGCGGAGTCGCGCCGGGTCCGCGCCCTCGCCCCGGACCGGTTGTTCCTCATGCCCGGCGTGGGCGCGCAGGGCGGCGAGGTGGCCGACGCGATCGGCGCGGCGCTCGATGCCCGGGGTGGCGGTGTGCTGCCGTCGGCATCCCGCTCGGTGCTCTACGCCTCCGCGGGGGCCGACTTCGACGCAGCGGCCGCGCGCGCGCTCGCGGCGCTGCGCCGGCAGGCGAACGACGCCCGCCAGGCCGGGGTGCGCTGATGTTCGGGATCGGCACGGAGGAGCTCCTCCTCATCCTGGTCATCGCCCTCGTCGTCCTCGGGCCGGAGCGCATGCCGAAGCTCGCCCGGGACCTCGGCCGGATGGTCGGTGAGTTCCGGAAGACCAGCGATGACCTCCGCAATGAATTCCTGAACGCCGATTCGATCATCGATGTGGCGGCCCGAAGTGCATCCACGCCGGCGGTGACGGCCGAGTCCGAGATCCCGGCCGTGACGGCGACCTCCGAGCCGCCGCCGGCGGACGGCGGGCCGGCGACGGCGGTCGATGTCGGAGTGCCGGTCAGCGCCGAAGCCCTCCTCGAGCCGCACGCGCCCGCGCCCCTGACCGAGGCGGCGGTCGAGACCGATCGGGGGCCCGCTGCGGCGCCGGGTACGCCGCTCGTCGCAGTGGAGGCCGAGCCGGACGAGACCCTCTTCGATCGCGAAGCGCGCGAGGCGCGCGAGCGGCTGCACGATCCGGCGCGCGCTCGGCAGGCCGCCGCGGAGGGATGGAAGACGCCGACCGATGACGCCGGCACGACCGACCGGTGGGGCTGACCGGAGCGACGGCCCGGACCGCTTTATACTGAGGTCGTTCGAGCGCCCCCGCTCTCGGGGTGCGCTTTTTTCTCGCCTCATCGTCAGCGCCGCCCGGCAGGGAGGATCACCCGTTTAGATGACTCGTGTCTGGCCGTGGATCATCGGACTCATCGCCATCCTGGCGGTGTGGATCGATGTCCCCAAGCATCAGTTCTCGTTCCCGTTCGACTGCCCGGGCGTGTGCTTCGGCGGCAGCTCGTTCACCGAGATCAAGACTCACCTCGGCCTGGACCTTCAGGGCGGCACCCAGCTCGTGCTCCAGCTCCGCCCGGACAAGCTGTCCACCCCGCCGACGACCCCGCTGGACGTGCTCAACGCCCAGGCCCAGAAGGTCATCGACCGCCGGATCAACGCCCTCGGCGTGAGCGAGCCGGTCATCCAGGGCCTCGGGACGGACAAGATCCTCCTCGAGCTGCCGGGCGTCTCCGATCTGAGGCAGGCCCAGGACATCGCGACCCGGCAGGCGTTCCTCGAGGTCAAGGTGCCGGTGAAGGACCCGAGCGGCCAGATCGTGAGCGGGCAGTTCAAGTCGCTCGACCCCCCGCTCACCGGGGCGAACCTCAAGCCCACCTCGGTCCAGTTCCAGGGTGCGACGAACGTGCCGGTCGTGGCCTTCGACTTCGGCTCGCCCGACGACGCGCGCTGGGTCCAGCTGTCCAAGGACTACCTGAACGAGCCGGTCCAGATCACCCTCGACGGCAAGCAGATCTCGGCGCCGGTGATCCAGGTCGTGTTCA
Source organism: Candidatus Limnocylindria bacterium (assembly GCA_036565345.1). Lineage (GTDB taxonomy): Bacteria > Chloroflexota > Limnocylindria > P2-11E > P2-11E > UBA4735. Next base: position 3,472 of record DATCNH010000060.1, read on the forward strand.
CCAGTGGGAGCGGCGTTATCCAGGGCAGCTTCACGACCCAGTCGGCGAAAGAGCTCTCGACCCTGCTGAACTCCGGCGCGCTCCCGGTCCCCCTCGACATCATCCAGTCGACCCGGGTCGAGCCGACGCTCGGCCAGGACTCGGTGCGCCGCAGCCTCGTCGCCGGCGCGATCGGGCTGCTGCTCGTCGTGATCTTCATGATCGCGTTCTACCGGCTGCCGGGCGTGATCGCGGTGCTCGCGCTGTTCTTCTACACCGCGCTCACCTACGCCATCTTCCGCCTCGTCCCGGTCACCCTCACCCTCGCCGGGATCGCCGGATTCATCCTGTCGATCGGCATGGCGGTGGACGCGAACGTGCTCACCTTCGAACGGCTGAAGGAAGAGCTGCGCGCCGGCAAGTCGCTCCGAGTCGCGCTGGAGGAGGGCCGCCGCCGGGCCTTCCCCTCGATCCTGTACTCGAACCTCGCGACCATCCTCACCGCCGGCATCCTCTTCTACTTTGGGACCGGAACGGTGAAGGGCTTCGCGCTGACCCTCGCGATCGGGGTGGCGGTCTCGTTCTTCACCGCGGTCATCGTGACCCAGATGCTCCTGCACGCCACGCTCGACCGCCCATCGCTCCGCCGCCGCTCGCTCTGGGGCGTCGAGGACCGTCCGGCCGATCCGCGTGATGGCACGAGCCCCGCGCCGGTGCGCGCCTGATGCTGTTCCGCTTCGTCGAGCGCAAGCAGTGGTATTTCCTCCTCTCGGGCCTCCTCATCGTGCCGGGGGTCATCTTCCTCGCGCTCGGCGGGTTGAAGCTGGGGATCGAGTTCAAGGGCGGGACGCTCCTCGACGCGCGCTTCGACAGCCCGCCGGCAGCGGCCGCGGTCCATGACGTCATGGCCTCGGTCGGGCATCCGGAGGCCGTCGTCCAGGGCGCCGAGGGCGGCCGGGTCCAGATCCGGACCGTCGAGATGCAGCCGAAAGAGATCGCCGGCGTCCAGGCCGCGCTCAGCGCGAAGTTCGGTGCGGATCTGAAGGACCTCAACAGCGCCGTGGTGAGCCCGTCGTTCAGCACGGAGCTCGTCGCCAACGCGGTCCGCTCGATCGCCGCGGCGTCGGTCCTCATCGTGCTGCTCATCGCGTTCGCGTTCAAGGAGTTCGGCTGGTCGGCGTTCCGCTACGGGATCGCCGCGATCATCGCGCTGCTCCACGACGCGCTCATCGTCCTGGGGCTCTTCGCGATCCTCGGCTATTTCTTCAACGTCGAGGTCGACAGCCTGTTCGTCACCGCGGTCCTCACGATCATCGGATTCTCGGTGCACGACACGATCGTCGTGTTCGACCGGATCCGCGAGAACCTCCGGCTGAACCGGGGTGAGGCGCTCAATCCGGTGATCAACTTCTCGATCATGCAGACCCTCGCCCGAAGCGTCATCACCTCGCTCACCGTGGTGCTGACTCTGCTCGCGCTCTATCTGTTCGGCGGGTTCTCGATGCGGAACTTCGCGCTCGCGCTCCTCATCGGCATCATCTCCGGGACCTACTCGTCGATCTTCAACGCAAGCCAGATCGTCTCGCTTTGGCAGGAGCTTGAGGACAAGATCCGCCACCGCGGTGCCGCGGTGGTCCGGCCCGGCCAGACCGTCTAGCCTCCCGCGGATCGCTAGCGGGCATACCCGTTCGCGAGATCCTGCAGCGTCACGAATCGGACCGGGCCCCGGTCGGCATCGTACCGCTGGCCATCGAAGCTGTGCAGGTAGGCCTCGATCGCCGCGCGTTCGGTGGGGACGATGGTCCCGGGATGGCTCACCAGGTCGATCGTCCGCCGCTCCGTCGCGACCTGGCCCGGGGGCGCAAAGAGCGCCTGGGCGGCGCGGATGTACGGCTGGATCGATCCGACGGTCGCGGCATAGGTGTTCGGTCCGATGGTCGGTGACTCCAGCAGCGGCAGATCCCCGGCGGCGTTCGCGTCGGTGCGCGACGGGAAGTACGGCTGGGCGTCCGCGCCAAGGGTCCAGGGGAACGGGATCCGGCCGATCGGGGGAGCGGACCGCGGGACCGCGGTGCAGTCCACGGTGAATCCCGCAGCCGCCGCGGCGCGGAGGGTCGTGGCATCGCCGATGTCGCCGCCCGCCCGGAACGACGTCGGCCGCGGAAGGCCGTGTTCGACCATGAGCCGGGTGCCGTAGGACATGAGGGCCAGCTGGTCCGCCTCCGGATAGGCGGTCAGGGGCACGTCATAGCCGTCGCTTCGGCCGGCCCAGCTCGGCAAGAGCCGGGGGGTCAGCCCCGCCGCGCGGACGTAGTCGGTCCAGAGATGCAGGTGGAGGCCGACCTCGTCGCCCTTCGCCAGGCGCCCCTTGGTCCAGGCGAGCATCGCATCCTGACGCTCAGGACTGACGGCGGCGGTCGTCCAGGCGCGCGGGTTCCAGAACACGACCGTCGGGACCTTCAGGGCATCGGCGATCGCGGCGGCATTCGCCAGTTCGGCGTCGCCCGAGGCGTCGCCCTCGAAGTCGAGGGTCCACACCACGTACTGCGGATGGGAGATGACCACGGTGGTCGTGGCGACCCGGTAGAGCGTGCCCGGGAGGCGCTCGAAGACTCCGATCGTGTGCTCACCCGGGGCTACGCCGGCGAGGGGAACGGACGCCGTCCAGATCGCGCCGGTGCGGCGCAACCGGGTCTCGCGTCCATCGAGGAGCACGAACGGCTCGCCGCGAGCGGGGTCGCCCTCGAAGGTCGCGCTGACGGTGAGCGGCGTCTGGTCGAACCCGTCCGGCAGGAGCCACCAGCGACGCGCGACCGAGATCGATCCCGGGACCGGCGCGGTGAGGCCGGGGGCCGCCGATGGCGGGGCCGCGACGCTGGACGGCGCGCCGCTCGCCGACCCGGCGGGCCTCAGGTCCTGGGGAGCGCAGGCGCCGACGACGAGCAGCAGCGCGTACACCCATACCGGATACTTAGCGGTCATGGCCCTCGTTCCACAGCGTCGCTGGATCATGCCGAAGTCCGTGGGTGCATTGGCTGGCGATGGGCCCGATGGTATCCCGAGCCTCGTTGTCCAGATCCTACGCAGCCGCGGATTGACCCAGGCCGAGATGCCGGCATTCCTGGCGCCGCGCGCGAGCGATGGGGGCCCTCCAATGCTCGACCTCGACCGGGCGGTCGAACGCCTCACGCGTGCGCTCGCGGCTCGCGAGCGCATCGTCGTCTATGGCGATTACGACGTGGATGGCATCGCCGGATCGGCCATCCTGGTCCGCGCCTTCCGACATTTCGGGGTGAGCGTGGCCGCCTACATCCCGAATCGCTACGAGGAGGGCTACGGCCTGAACGCCGGGGCGCTGCGCCAGCTTGCCGCCGACGGTGCGCGGGTGATCGTGACCGTCGACTGCGGGATCACGGCGGTACACGAGGCGGAGGTGGCCCGCGAGCTTGGCCTGGACCTCATCATCACCGACCACCACCATCCTCCGGCGGTGCTTCCCGAGGCCTACGCGCTGGTAAATCCGCGCCGGCCGGGCGACCGTTCGCCGGATAAGGATCTCGCCGGGGCCGGGGTCGCGCTCCGCTTGGCACGGGCGCTCATCGGCCCGCTCGGCTTCGCCGTCAGGGAGGACGAGCTCACCCAGCTCGCCGCCCTTGCGACGGTCGCCGATGTCGTGCCCCTCCAGGGCGCGAACCGGGTCATCGTCGCCGCCGGACTGCGGGCCCTCAACGCGGCGCCCCTCATCGGCGTCAAGGCGCTCGTGGATCGCGGAGGTCTTAGGGCTGGGCGGATCGGCGCGTCGGACATCGGGTTCGGCCTCGGTCCGCGGCTCAACGCCGCCGGCCGGATCGCCGACGCCGAAGGTGCGCTGCGTCTGTTGCTCACCGAAGACCCGGAGGAGGCGCGGATCCTTGCGGACAGCCTCGAGGAGAAGAACACCGAGCGGCAGAAGCTGACGAACGAGGTCGTGCGGGGCGCGCGGGAGCGGGCCGCGGGTCAGACCGGGACCTGGGTGACCGTGGTCGGCGACGCGGCCTGGCCGGCGGGCATCGTCGGGCTCGCGGCGTCACGGCTGGTCGAGGATCACGGCCGGCCGGCGATCGTCATCGCGCTGGACGGCGAGGAGGGCAAGGGATCTTGCCGCTCGATCCCCGGCGTCCACATCGCCGAGGTGCTCGACGCATGCGACGACCTCCTCATCAAGCACGGTGGCCACGCGATGGCCGCGGGGTTCTCGATCAGGGCGGTGGATATCCCGGCGTTCGAGGCGCGACTCGACCAGGTGGTGCGGTCGGCGCTCGGAGAGGTCCGGCCGGTCCCGACGTTGCGCGTCGACGCCGAGATCGAGGCCGCGTCGCTCACGCCGCGCCTGGCGCTCGAGCTCGCGATGCTCGAGCCGTGCGGAGCGGCGAATCCACGGCCGCACCTGCTCCTACGGGATGTGAAGGTCCATGGAGTACGCCAGGTCGGTGCGGACCGCGACCACCTGCGCTGCAAGCTCACCGTCGGGAGATTCACCTTCGACGCCATGGCCTTTCGGCGCGGCGACCGCGCCGACGCGATGACCGCCGAGGGCCGGGTGGACGCTGTTGTCACCATCGGTACCGGGCTCCGTGGCTTCGTCGAGCTGGAGCTCCGCGATTTCGGCGCGGTCGGGAGCGCCGCGTCGATGGCCGCAGCGGTGAGCGCGGCCTGATGGGCCCGACCCCATCCGACCACACCGGCTTCGCGGCGCGGATCGTCGGCGTCGCCGACCGTCTGCGCTCACGGAGTGCGATCGACGGGGATTCCGTCTCCGCTGAGCTGATCAAGCACTATCCCGACGCGGATACCGAGCTCGTCCGGCGAGCCTACGCGTACGCGACGGAGGCCCACCAGGGGCAGCGCCGAGTCTCCGGCGGCCCGTACATCGAGCACCCCGCGGCCGTCGCACTCCTGCTCGCCCAGCTCGGCCTTGATCCGGCGGCGATCGCGGCGGCCTTCCTCCACGACGTCCCTGAGGACACCGCGCGGACAAACGAGGACATCCGTCGCGAGTTCGGCGACGAGATCGCCCGCCTGGTCGAGGGCGTGACGAAGCTGTCGCAGTTCTCGGGGCAATCCTCCGACGAGCGTCAGGCCGAGAACATCCGGAAGATGTTCCTGGCGATGGCTGACGACCTCCGGGTCGTGGTCATCAAACTGGCCGACCGCCTGCACAACATGCGCACGCTCGGGGCGCTCCCGCCGGACAAGCAGCAGCGGATCAGCAGGCAAACGCTCGAGATCTATGCCCCGCTGGCCCACCGGCTCGGGATCTGGCAGATCAAGTGGGAGCTGGAGGATCTCGCGTTCAAGTATCTGGAGCCCGACCAGTACAAGGATCTCGCCGAGATGCTGGCCTCGCGGCGCCAGGTGCGCGAGCGGTTCATCGACTCGACGATGAAGGTGCTGGGGGCGGAGCTCGAGCGCTCCGGGGTCAAGGCCGAGCTGTCCGGCCGGGCGAAGCACATCTGGTCGATCGCCCAGAAGATGCGCCGCAAGAAGATCCAGTTCAGCGAGGTGTACGACCTGCTCGCGATCCGGGTGATCGTCGAGGACGTCCCCGCCTGCTATGCCGCGCTCGGAGTGGTCCACACGCTGTGGCCGCCGATCCCGAATCAGTTCGACGACTACATCGCGGTCCCGAAGAACAACATGTACCAGTCCCTGCACACCGCGGTCATGGGGCCGGACGGGCAGCCGCTCGAGATCCAGGTCAGGACCCAGCAGATGCACGCCCTGGCCGAGTACGGGATCGCCGCGCATTGGCGGTACAAAGAGGGCGGCAAGGGCGACCCCGGATACGAGTCCAAGCTCGCCTGGGTCCGGCAGCTCATGGAGTGGCAGCACGATGTCGTCGACGCCACGGAGTTCGTGGAATCGCTGAAGGTCGATGTCTTCCAGGATCAGGTCTTCGTCTTCACCCCGAAGGGCGAGGTGAAGGACCTGCCGACCGGCGCGACGCCGATCGACTTCGCCTATCGGATCCACACCGATATCGGTCACCGCACGATCGGCGCGAAGGTCAATGGACGCATCGTCACGCTCGACCACCGGCTGCACTCCGGCGACATTGTCGAGATCGTCACCAGCAAGGCCGCCCGCGGCCCGTCGCGCGATTGGATCCCGATGGTCCGGACGCCCGGCGCGCGGGAGAAGATCCGCCAATGGTTCAAGCGCCAGCAGCGCGAGGAGAACATCGCGCACGGCCGCGAGCTCCTGGACAAAGAAACGCGTCGGATCGCCCAGCGGCCGCTGTCGGACATCGACGAGGCGGACCTTCAGCGGGTCACCGAGAAGCTGAACCTGCACGACGTCGACACCTTGTTCGCGTCCCTCGGCTACGGCGCGATCACCGCCGCGCAGGTCGTCACCCGCCTCGGGATCGTGGACGACGAGGAGCTGGCGATCCCGGAGATGGCCCCGCCCGCGCCGCCGTCGACCGCGCGGGGCGGCGTGCGGGTGAAGGGGGTCGACGACCTCCTCGTTCGGATCGCGGTCTGCTGCAATCCGGTCCCGGGGGACCCGATCCTCGGCTACATCACCCGTGGCCGCGGGGTCACCGTCCACCGCGCCGACTGCGCGAACGTGCGAGGGAGTAGCGAGAAGGAGCGCCACGTCGAGGTCGAGTGGGAGCAGCGGACCGCCCGGACCTACCCGGTGGCGATCCGGATCCAGGGCTGGGACCGGGACGGCTTCCTCCGCGACGTCGCGGCGGTCATCAGCGAGAACCAGGTGCAGCTCGTGAGCCTCGCAGCGAACGTGAATCCCGACCGGACCGCGACGGTGAACGCGACCCTCCAGGTGACGAGCGTCGAGCAGCTGTCGCGGGTGCTGGCAAAGCTGGAGGGCATCCGCGACGTGTCGACGGTGCGGCGCGACGGGCGGTAGCGGCTAGCGGCGGCCCTGGTCCGTGCCGAGGACCCGGCGGGCCTGCGCCTCGTGCGTATCGGGCACGAGGATGTGGAAGCCCCCGGTGAGCGTCGGTCCGGCGATCGCCAGCGCGGCGTCCTCACGAATGATCCGGACCGGGATGCCGGCGGCGCTCAGGGCGCTCGCCGCGGCGCCGGCCGAGAGCTCGTCGAAGGTGCTCTCGACGCGGACCTCGCGCATCGCTATCGCATCGCGTCGAGCAGCGGGGTCACGTCGCGGTGGAAGGTGTCGATCTCGACGAGCGGCTTCTCGGCCAGCGCCGGGATCCGGCCGTTCACGCCGTCCTCGTAGGTCGGGAGGACGCACTGGTAGTAGATGCCGGTCGGGATCGGTTCGCTCTCGTAGGAGCGCGCGACCGCGGCGGCCTTCTTGGCGATGATCTCCTGTTTGTCCGACGGGTCCTGCACCACGCCGTCGTACCCCTGCTCTTCGAGCTTGTAGAGGCGGCTGCGCTTCTCCGGGAGGTCGGCGCCCTCGTACCACTCCTTGGTGTAGAGGTCGTTATAGGTGGGGCAGGTCTGGAGGACGTCGACGAGCGCCGAGCCGGGGTGCTGGATCGCTTTGGCGATGATCCCGGCGAGGTACTTCGGCTCGAGGGCGTAGGCCCGGGCGATGAACGTGTAGCCCGCGGCGATGGCCATCGCGATCGGGTTGATCCCGTCCTGGATCGCCTGCTCGGGCATCGACTTGGTCTTCTTTCCCTTGGACAGGGTGGGTGAGGCCTGGCCCTTGGTGAGGCCGTAGACGTTGTTGTTGTGGACGATGTACGTGAAGTTCAGGTTGCGGCGGCCGGAGTTCACGAAATACCCGGCGCCAATGCCATAGCCGTCGCCGTCGCCGCCCATCGCGAGCACCGTAACGTCGCTGTTCGCGAGCCGTCCGCCGGTGGCGGTCGGCAGCACCCGGCCGTGCAGGGTGTGGAAGCCGTAAGCCTTGATGTAGTGCGGGGTCTTGCCCGAGCAGCCGATGCCCGAGAAGCAGGCGACCTTGTCCGGATCGAGGTTGAGCTGGGCGAGGGCCATTTGCACGCCGGTGAGGATGCCGAAGTCGCCGCAGGCCGGACACCAGTCATTGTGCAGGTCGGACTTGTAGTCCTTCGCCGTGAGCTTGATCGGCGCGGGCTTCGCCCCGACGTCAACGGACACTGGTCACCACCGGTTCGGCCTTCGCGCCGGCGAGCACGTTGTCGAGCGCACGCACGAGCTCATCCTCGCTGAACGGGCGGCCGTCATATTTCAGGATCTGGTCGTCGATGAGGACGCCGGTCTGCTCCCGGATGAGGTGTCCGAGCTGTGCGCCGAAGTTCTCCTCGACCAGGACCAGCCGCTTGGCCTTCGCGAGATGCGCGGCGACCCGGTCGGTGGGGAACGGCTTCATCAGCCGTACCTGGAGGAAATTCACCCGCTTGCCCTGCTCGGCAAGGACGGCCATCGCGTCCTGGATGGTGCCCTTCGTCGAGCCCCAGGCCACGACGGTGAGGTCCGCATCGGCCGGGCCCCAGATGGCGCAGGTCTGATCCGCCGGGATCGCCTTGAGCAGCAGGTCGAGCTTGCCCATGCGTTTGTGCATCATCGCCATGCGCATCTCGACGCCCTCGGTGATGTGCCCATCGGGATCGTGCTCGTCGGTGGTGCTCCAGAAGCGCCCGCCGGGGAGGCCGGGGCGGCTGCGTGGGGAGATCCCGTCCTCGGTCATGGCGTAGCGCAGGTACTCCGCTGCCGGGACACCCGCTCCGTTCGCGCCATGGCCGTTACCGTCGTGCGTCCGCACGAGCTGCTCGCCGTTGTCCCCGACGGGCGTCCACTCGCTGCCGGTGAATCGCTTGCCCCGGTCGATCTCCGGATACTGCAGCTCCAGCGTATCGATGGTGATGTAGGCGGCGGCCAGCTTCTTGTCGGTGAGGACGATGACCGGAAGCTGGTAGCGCTCGGCCCAGTTGAAGGCCGAGAACGTGTCCTGGTAGGCCTCGTTCAGGTCGCCAGGAGCGATAACGACATGGGGAAAGTCCCCCTGCGCCGGATGGAGGACGAACTGCAGGTCGCCCTGCTCCTGCCGGGTGGGCAGCCCGGTCGACGGGCCGCCGCGCTGGTACATCGTGATGACCGGCCCGGGCGCTTCGGTGATCGCGGCGAAGCCGACGCCCTCGACCATGAGCGCGAAACCGGGGCCGCTCGTCGCCGTCGACGAGCGAACGCCCATGTGCGCGGCGCCCACGGCCATGTTGATCGAGGCGATCTCGTCTTCGCACTGCACGACCAGGAGGTCGAACTCCCGCTGGTTGCGCTCGAGGTACACCGATTCGTCCGTCGCCGGGGAGATCGGATAGTAGGTCTGGAAGTGGCAGCCGGCCTTCAGCTTGGCGATGGCGTGGATCTCGTAGCCCTTCGCGAGGAGCCGGGCCTCGGGCTTGGCATGGGGCTTCAGGCGATAGGGGAACGTCTCCTGGCCGGTGGTCTTCACGTGATCTGAGACGTACTCCATCGCCAGGCGTGCGGCCCGCACGTTCAACTGCCCGACCTCGCTTCGCTTCCCCTTGAACTGTCCGAGGATGACATCGGCGACCAGATCGAACGGATACTCGCAGAGGGCGAGGGAGGCACCGAGGCCGACGGTGTTCTTCATCACCTCATAGCGGCGGGCCTGATCGCCCTTGCCGACCTCCTCGAGCGCCGACTTGATGATGTCCATGAACGGGACGCCGATGAAACGGAGGTCCTTGCGGGCCGCCGCCACGGCGTCGAAGGCGATCGCGCTGTCGTAGATCACGCCGCCGCCCTCGACCATGTCGCCCAGGTGGCCGTAGTGCGTCGGCCAGCGGCGGTGATCGCCGTCACCGGAGAGCGTCTCGTGGTCGAGTGCGACGAGGATGTCGGCCTTGTCGCGGTGGCTGTGGATCGGCTCCTCGTCCACCCGCACGCGGTAGAAGCTGTGCTTGCCCATGATGTTCGAGTGGTACTCGATGTTCGCGAACACACGCAGGCCGGCGCGGCTGCA
>DATCNH010000061.1:0-4218 GCA_036565345.1 Candidatus Limnocylindria bacterium
CCAGACGATCGTCCGCGAGGTGAACACCTGCGCCTGCGTCCTCGAGGACGAGGGCGAGCCGGTCGAAGTCGGTGCCGACTAGCGAAGCCACGACGCCGGTGGGCACCGGACGGGTGCTCATCGGCGGCGTCGGCTACCAGAACCTGCGCGATCTGTCGGCCGGCCTGCACGTCCTCCAGCGCCTCGGGGAGGGCGCTGCGCTCGGCGAGCGCGTCGATCTGGAGGACCTGTCCTACGGGCCGATCGACGTCCTCTTCCTTCTCCAGCGCCGCCCTCGGTACGCCGCCGCAGTGTTCGTGACCGGCTCCAAGCGCGGCCGCGCGCCGGGAAGCGTCGAGTGCCGGCGCTGGGATCCGCCCCCGATCACCCCGGAGGAGCTCCAGGAGCGGGTCGTCGAGGGCGTGACCGGCGTCATCAGCCTGGACAACCTCCTCCACATCTGCGGCCACTTCGGCGCGCTCCCGGAGGAGGTCACGGTCGTCGAGGTCGAGCCCGCCGACCTGGGGTGGGGCGAAGGCCTGAGCGAGGCCGGCCGTCGCGCGCTCGACGAGGCGACGGCGCTCGTCCGGTCGGAGGCCATGAGACTCTTATCCGCATGAGCGCAGCGGGGACACCGGACGAGCTGGACCGCGGGATGCACCGGCTCCAGGTCCGCGACGAGGTCCTGCAGATCATGTACTGGATGCTCGGGGAGAACATCGCCCATGAGGTCGACGCCGGCTACGTCGCCCGGTTCCTCGCGATGCCCGACGCCGAGATCGCCGAAGCGCTCGCGGTCCTGGCACGCGAGCGGCTCACGCTGCACGGGGCGGCGCCCGGGTGGTATCGCCTGAGCGAGGACGGGATGCGCGAGGGCGGGCGCCGGTTCAACGACGAATTCCGCGACCTTACCAAGCAGGCCCACGGCGAATGCTCGCCCGGCTGCTGGTGCCACACCCCGGAGGGAGAAGGCAAGGAATGCCCGAGCGTGACGAAGGCGCGGGCGGCTTCCGGTGGCTGACCCGAAGCCGCTGGTCGACCTCGAGCTCGAGCTCGCGCGCCTGGAGCGGATCATCGGCAGCCTCGAGAACGATCCTGACGTCGCGGTTCGCGAGCGGACCGCCGAGCTCGTCGAGAGCGTGGACGTGGTCCACCGCGAGCTCGTCTGGAAGGTCGGTCAGCGGATCCACGAAGCCGACCCCGCGCTGTTCGAGCGGCTGCTCGCCGATCCGCTCACCAGCCTCCTGTTCGAGATGTACGGGCTGGTCGCACCGGCGGCGAAGGACGTCGACACCGAGAACGAGCCGACGATGCTCATCGGGCTGGACGCGCTGGCCGCGACGATCCCGGCGCCGTACAGCTGGTACCGGGCGGCCGCGCCGGACGAGCTGCCGGACGGTGCGTTCATCGCGCGAGATGTCGAGGGCGAGCGGGTGCTCCTGGCCCGACTCGATGGCGTGGTGCATGCGTACGTCGATCAGTGTCCGGGCTCGCCGCTCACCCTGAACGCGGGCGTGATCCGCGATGGCATCCTCCTCTGCCCCTGGCACGATTGCCGCTTCGACCTGCGCACCGGCCTCCGGGTGGATGCGAACGCGCCGGGGCTCACGGTCCTACAGAGCGCGGTCACCCCCGACGAGATCCGCATCGGCCTGCGCTCGCGTCGGGCCGTGGCGTGAGAAGCCTGATCGTCGGGTTCGGCAATCCGCTCCGCGGGGACGACGGAGTCGGTCTCGCGGCGCTCCAGCACCTGGAGGCCGGGGCCCTCCCGGCGGGCGTGCGCTGCGCCGACGTCGGGATCGGCGGCGTGGCGCTGGTGCACGAGCTCCAGGCCGGCTGGGATCGCCTGGTGATCATCGACGCGGTCCAGCGCGGCGGCGCCGCGGGGACGGTCTACGTCCTCTCGCCGCAGCTCCCGGTCCTCGCCGACCTCCCGGCCCAGGAGCGGGACGATCTGCTCGTCGACGCGCACATGGCCGAGCCGTATCACGCGCTCGTCCTGGCCGGCGCCCTCGGCGTGCTCCCGCCGGAGATCCATGTCGTCGGGGTCGAGGCGCCCGAGACCGAGGAGCTGACCCTGGATCTCAGCCCGGCGGTCGCCCGGGCGGTCCCCCTGGCGGCGCGGCGGGCGCTCGAGCTGGCCAGCGACCCGGTGGTCGTGTAGCGATGTGCCAGGGCATCCCGCGCACGGTGCTCGAGACCGCCCCCGGGCGGCTGCGCGTCGATGTCGAGGGCCGGCCGGTCTGGATGAAGGCCGCTGATCATCTTGTCAGCGCCGTCGTCCCGGGCTCCTACGTCGTCGTCTACGCCGGAGTCGCGATCGAGCAGGTGACCGCCGAGGAGGCCGAGGAGCAGCTGCGCTTCATGGCCGATCTCGAGGCGCTCTTTCCCACCGACCAGCTCTAGCCCGGCTCTAGCCAGGCGGTGGGACATCCCACCACAGGGTGACGACCGATCGGCGGGGCGGCGTCCAGGTCGTCGGATCGTCCGGATGCGCGCCCTCGGCCTCCAGCGCCGCGGCGACGTCGTTCGATCGTTCCGGTCGGAGGCACAGCCGGCGCGCCGTGGTGGCGACGAGCTCGTCCCAGGTCCCACCGCGGGGATCCGCGGGCAGCTCCTCGCGCTCGACCTCGACCGCATGACCGAGCGATCGGATCGTCTCCGCCGCGTCGGTCGAGGTCGGCCGGGTCGGGCGGCGCAGGCCGTGGATCCGCTCCCAGAGCGGGTTGAGGCGGGTGAGCGGGTGCGCCGGGGTGATCTCGATCACCACTCGCCGCCGCGCGTGGGCGGCGAGCGCCGCGACGAAGGGCTCGAGGTCGGGGACGTTGTACAGGACGTGATGGCACACCACCACGTCCGCCGCGCCGACGTCCGCGGCGACGTCGGGCCAACGGCCGATCACGGTCCGCACCCGCGTCACGGCCGGCCCGGCCTGGCGCACGAGCTCAGCGAGCAGCGTCGCATCGGCGTCGACCGCGACCAGGCTGGCGGCGTGCGCGAGGTGCGGCAGCGACGCGGCCCCCGCGCCCGCCCCGATGTCGAGGATCGTGCCGCCCGGCGGGAGCGCCTCCGCCGCGCGCCGATACGACGCGCCGCCCGGCGCGGCCGTCCGAGCCAGCGCCCGCCGGATGAAGACCGCGCGCTCCGGGATCCACGGGGTGTCCGGGGCCTGCGCGAGGATCTCGGCCGGGATCGCCCAGGTGGCGAGGTCGGCTCGCCAACGCGCGAGGCGCGTCGTCGCCGCCTCGGTCATCCGATGACAGCCTGGCGGCGGCCGGGTACCCACTGAGGGCGGAGCCTGTCGGCGTAAAGGTTCACGCTGCGGCGTCCCGGGTGATGAGCCATTCCGCACCGGCGATCAGACCGGCGGGCACGCTGCCCTCGTGCGCCCGCCGCACGGCGTCCCGCTTGTCCGCGCCGACGACCAGGAATACGACCCGCCGCGCCTCGCGCAGGGCGCGCAGGGTGAGGCTCACCCGGTCCGGCGGGGGCTTGGGTGCCCGGTGGACCGCGGTGACGTATCCCGCCGCATCCAGGCCGGGGTTCCCGGGAAAAAGCGACGCGGTGTGCCCATCCGGGCCGATGCCCAGGAGCACCAGATCGAGCGGCGCGGCGGCGACGAGCGGCGCGTAGGCCGCCGCGGCTGCCTCGGCGCCGCGCTCGACCGCGATGCGGCGCACCGCACCCATCCGGACCCGATCGAGCAGCGTGTCGGCGGCCATCCGGTAGTTGCTCTCCGGGCTGTCCGGCGGCACGCAGCGCTCGTCGCCGAAGAAGATCGTGACCCGCTCCCAGGGGACCCCGGACATCGCGGCAAGCAGCTCGTGGCAGCGGCGCGGGGTCGAGCCGCCGGCGAGCGCCAGGCGGACGGCGTCCTGCCCGCGGACCAGCTCGGCCACGATCCGGGTGGCCGCCGCGGCGACGCCCTCGGCGTCGTCGAACACCTGCGGCGGCCGGTCCTCCCGCGTCACCGGTTCACCGGCGGGGCGAGACCCCGGCCGGGGTGTCGCCGGCTCATCGCGCGGGGCGGGCGGCTCGCGCGATCGCCGCGGCGAGCTCCTCGAGCGCGAAGGGCTTGTTCACGAAGCCGTCGGCGCCGATCTCGGTCGCGATCCGCTCGCCGTCACCGCGCGCGGTGATGACGACGATCGGCGCGTGCGGCGGCTCGCAGATGCGGCGGTAGAGCGCGACGAACTCCGGACCATTCACCACGGGCATCCCGATGTCCAGGAGCATGAG
>DATCNH010000062.1:0-51857 GCA_036565345.1 Candidatus Limnocylindria bacterium
CGGGCGACGTCGAGATGGAGAGCGTTGCGGCCGTCGCCGGCGCCCTCAGCCCCGTCCCTGGCGGACTGGGCGCGGTGACGGCCGCGCTACTCCTGCGAAATGTTCTGACGGCGAGCGAGCGTCAAAACGGGCTGATTTAGCCCATAAGTATGGGAATAAGGTCGGCAAATACTCGAACGCCGCACCCTACAAATGCGACGGCCTTAATCAATGTCATCCAGGCACCTCCTCACCTTTGTCTTGTGGCCAAATAGGCGCGACGGGAGTAGTTGAGGGCGTCGTCAGAGAGGCCGTTTTCGGCCAACACCTCGCTCAACTCCACATACAGCTCAGCGAACATTCTGTTCGAGGGCAGATGCTCAATAATCGCCGCTCCGTCGCGCAGGACCTGTTCCGCCCGACCGGAGTCCACTTTGCGGAGGGCACGCCCGAGGGCGAATCGGGCGACGACCCTCAAGGTGGACTCGCCTGTCGCATCAGCGTCCATTACAACTCCCTCGGCCCGTGCCACTGCGTCGTCATAGTCGCCGTCCTCTGCCATCGCTAAGGCGAGAGCGGTACCGATCCTGATGGCCAGCGGGACATGGCCGGAGGCACGAGCTCCCGCGAGAGCAGCTGCGTATGTCTCATTGCTCTTTGTCTTGTGACCCAACGCCCGCAACGCGATGGCAGTTTGGAACTTAATTTCGGATGCGCGCACTCGATTGTTGATTGACTCGAACAGCGTTTCGCTACGACGGAGATACATGACAGCGGACTCAAAGTCTCCTGTCTCCTGGCGCGACATACCTATCGCCGCAAACAGACTCCCTAGCCACTTCGGATCTCCGATATCGGAGCCCTCCTGCTCGGCGCGTTGAAAGTGATCGAGTGCAGTCCTGAAGTCGCCGCGGCCATATGCACATAGACCCAGGTTGTAGAGCACGTGAACCTTGGCGACGGGATCGACCAAGTCGCCCTTGGATATTGCGACTAGTGCCTGTTCCAATTCCGCCTCGGCCTCTCCGAAACTCATGAGCTGCACTAAGCAGGCTCCCAGTTCGCCATGCGCACGGGCCAGTTGCTCACGATCACCGAGCACCTTGAATATCTGAATGGCATCGCTCAAGGCAGCTACTGCCGGCCCATTGATTCCCGCTTCCCGGAGTGCACGACCGAGCCCGCGTTGAAGGTCAGCTCGTTCGGACGAGGTTGTGGCGCTGGCTAACAGGGGTTCGATCAGTCCTATTGCCTCTCGTGCTCTCCCCTCAGCAACCAGCTGATTGGCGCGGGCGAGTTGCAAGATCCGCTCGTCACGGCGGCGATCTGCTTCTTCGTCGGCGACAAAGAACGAAACGGGCTTACCGAGCTTGTCGGCCAGGAATTCGAGGGACTTCATCGCGGGCCGCACCTTCCCGAGCTCGATCGCGCTCACGTAGGCGCGGGTGAAATGCGGGGTCCCGAGCTGTGCCTGGCTCAGCCCGGCATCGACGCGCGCTCGACGGATCCGATGCCCGAGCTGCTGCAGGGTGCCGGAGACTGGCACCGGACGGCGGACGCGGGAGCCGGAGCGGACGCTGGGCATCGGCGGGGACGATAGGCCGACCGGCGACGGGCGTCAATCCATTGGTGACACCGGGCTGGGCTACAGCCGAATGACGGGCGGGTGCTCCGGATCTGCGAAATGGGTCGTATCGATGAATCGAAGCTTCCCCCGGGTCCCATCGAGCAGGATCGAATGGGTCCGAACGCCATGGCCGAAGAAGCGAACCCCCTGGAGGAGCTCGCCGTCGGTGACGCCGGTGGCGATGAAGCGCAAGTCGCGGCCGCTCGCCAGGTCCTCGGTGCGGTAGATCCGCTGCTCGTCGGTCACGCCCATCCGCTTGGCACGGGCCCGCTCCTCGTCGCTGCGGAATCGGAGACGGCCGAGGATCTCACCGCCAAGGCAACGGAGGGCCGCCGCGGCAAGGACACCTTCGGGTGCTCCCCCGCTGCCCATGACGGCGTGGACACCGGTGCCGGCAACGGCCACCGACAGCGCCGCGATCACATCGCCGTCGTCGATGAGCTTGATCCGAGCGCCCGCCTGGCGCACGTCCTGGATGATCCTTTCGTGACGCGGACGATCCAGGACCACGACCGTGAGATCGCGCACCTCGCGGTGCAGCGATTCAGCGATGATCTTGAGGTTCTCGGCGACCGGCCGGTCGAGGTCCACTTTTCCCTTCGCCGGAGCCCCGACCGCCAGCTTTTCCATGTAGGTGTCAGGTGCGTGGAGCAAGCCCCCGGGCTCCGACACGGCCATCACCGCGATGGCATTCGCCCGTCCTTTTGCGACGAGATTCGTGCCCTCGAGCGGGTCGACCGCGATGTGGACCTCCGGACCGGAGCCACTTCCGACCTTCTCGCCGATGAAGAGCATCGGCGCTTCATCGCGCTCGCCCTCGCCGATGACGATCGTCCCGTTGAACGAGACATCATCCATCGTCTTGCGCATCGCCTCCACCGCGGCACGATCGGCCTGGGTGTTGTCCCCGTGACCCATCCAGTGGGCGGCGGCGATGGCCGCGTCCTCGGTGATGCGGACCAGCTCAAGGCCGGGAGTGCGGTCGGGGTCAGGCTGGTTCATCAGGACCACACGCTAACGGATACGTCGCGCCAGGCGCTCGCTCGCAGCTTCGATGAGCTCTTCCGCGCGCGCCATCGCTTCGGCGAGCGGCATGCCCTCCGGTGCGGTGATCTCGATCTCGCCGACGCCGCGATCACGAAGCGCCTCGTAGCCCGGTCCCGTGCCACCGGCCACGATCGCCACCGGCACGCCGGCCGCGGCCGCGGCATCGACCACCGCCTGGGTGAGCTTCCCGTAGAGGCTCTGCGCATCGATCCGGCCCTCGCCGGTGATCACCAGATCGGCCCAGCCGAGGCGTTCGGTGAACCGCGCGGCGCCGAGCACGAGCTCCGCACCGGAGCGCAGTCGCGCGTCGAGGAATGCGATCAGGCCTGCGCCGAGACCCCCGGCGGCACCGGCGCCTGGCACATCGCGGACATTTCGGCCCACGAACCGCTCGACGACCTCGGCATACCGGGCGAGCGCGGCGTCGAGCTCGGCCACCATCGCCGGTGTCGCCCCCTTCTGTGGGCCGTAGATCGCCGACGCGCCTTCGGGTCCGAGCAACGGGTTGCGGACGTCGCATGCGACCTCGATGACCGGTCGGACGAGTCGTGGATCGGTCTGCCCATCGATCCGGTGCAGACCCGCCAACGCGGCGCCCCCCTCCGGAAGCTCGGCCCCGGCCGCATCAAGGAACCGGTAGCCGAACGCCCGCGCCATCCCGGCGCCGCCATCGTTCGTGGCACTTCCACCGATCCCGACGATGATCCGATCGGCGCCGCTCATCGCCGCCGCGACGATGAGGTCGCCGGTCCCGCGCGTCGAGGTCCGCCGGGGGTCCCGCTCGTCCTCGCGGAGGAGGGGAAGCCCGTTCGCCGCGGCCATCTCGATCACCGCGGTCGACCCGTCGCCCAGCGTCCCCCACTCCGCATCGATCGCCCGGAGGAGTGGATCGTGGACGCGCGCCCGCTGGAGGCTGCCACCGGTGGCACGGACCAGCGCATGGACGGTCCCCTCACCTCCGTCGGCGAGCGGGAGCTCGTCACAGCGCGCGTCGGGGACCGCGCGGCGGATCCCGCGGGCGACGGCCGCGGCCACGGCCACCGCGTCGGCGCTGCCCTTGAACGACTGGGGGGCGATGAGGACACGCAAGCCGCGGCAGTCTATTGAATGTGAATGGCCGCGGAGGTCGATCGATACCGACGGAGGGGCGCGCTCGCACTTAAACTTCATCGATGCGCGTCGCCATGCTCTCGGTCCACGCCTGCCCCATGGCGAAGCTCGGGGGCCGCGATTCGGGCGGGATGAACGTGTATGTTCGCGAGATCGCGCGGGACCTCGCGCGACGCGGGATCGAGGTGGACGTGTTCACCCGCCAGCGCGAGGCGGACCACTCTTCCATCCAGGAGATCGTGCCGGGAGCACGGGTCATCCACATCGAGACCGGCCCGCTCTCGTACATCCCCAAAATGGAGGTCCACGACCAGATCGCCGAGTTCACTGCGCACGTCGAGGCCTTCGTCGCCGCCGAACGGCTCAGGTACGACCTCATCCACTCGCACTACTGGCTATCGGCGGAGGTCGCGGAGGTGCTCGCTGAACGCTGGCGCGTGCCGCGGGTCCAGATGTTCCACACCCTCGGCCTGGTGAAGCGCGAGGTCATGGCTGAGGATGTGGACGGAGAGAGCGACGTGCGGGTCGCGATCGAGCGGCGCGCCGTCCGAGGATCGCAGGCGGTGGTCGCCGCAAGCGACATCGAGGCCGCCGAGCTGCGGCGCTTGTATGCGGCGGCTGCGGAGAAGATCCGGATCATCCCCTGCGGTGTGGATCCCGAGATCTTCCACCCGGTCCGGCAGGCCGACGCCCGGCGCTCGCTCGGACGTGACCAGTGCGAGCGGGTCGTGCTCTTTGTGGGACGGATCGAGCAGATCAAGGGCATTGATGTGCTCCTGCGCGCGATCAGCCTGCTGTTCCAGGGCTATCCGGATCTTCGGAGCGAGCTCCGCCTCCTCATCGTCGGGGGCGCCCTCAACGACGATGACGACGCGCCTGAGACCGACAAGATCGTCGAGCTGCGGCGCCTCGTGCATGAGCACCGCCTCGAGGACACCGTGGACTTCGTCGGCTCGCAAGATCAGCACCGGCTGGCGCTGTTCTACGCGGCGGCCGACATCTGCGCGGTCCCCTCGCTCACCGAGTCGTTCGGTCTAGTCGCCCTCGAGTCGATGGCCTGCGGGACGCCGGTGCTCGGGACCCGGGTCGGCGGCCTGCAGACGGTGATCGAGGACCGGGTCTCCGGCTTCCTCGTGCCGGCCGGCGATGAGCAGGCGCTCGCCGAGGGGATGGCGCGGCTCCTTCTCGACCATGGGCTGCGCACCCGGCTCGCGGCCGGCGCACGATCGCGTGCGCAGGACTACTCATGGGAGCGCGTCGGCGACCTCGTCGCGAGGCTGTACGACGAGCTTGTCCCGGTACCGATGGCGGTCTCGTGAGCGGACCGTTCGAGCTCCCGCGGAAGGCCATGGCGATCTTCGCGCATCCCGACGACGCCGACTTCGGCTGCTCGGGGACGCTCGCGCTCTGGAGCCGGCAGGGGGTCGAGCTCTCGTACTGCCTGCTCACCAGTGGGGACAAGGGCACCCATGACCCCAAGATGACCGCGACGCGGATCGCGAAGATCCGCGAGCGCGAGCAACGGGCCGCCGGCGGCGAGGTCGGGGTGTCCGAGTTCTCGTTCCTCCGCCATCACGACGGCGAGCTCGAGGTCCAGATGCGACTGCGCGCGGAGGTCTGCAGGGCGATCCGGGTGCACAAGCCTGATCTGGTCTTCTGCCAGGATCCCTGGCGCCAGTACCAGATGCATCCGGACCACCGCGTTGCGGGCTGGGCGGCGCTCGATGGCGTCATCGCCGCCCGCGACCACCTGTTCTTCCCGGAGCAGCTGACGAGGGGCCTCACCCATCACCGGGTATCACGAGTCCTCCTCTTCGGGACGGCTGATCCGAACATCTGGTTCGACATCACCGAGACGATGCCGCGCAAGCTCGCGGCGCTGGCGCGCCACGAGAGCCAGGTCGGACAGTTCAGCCAGCTTGCGGAGCGGATGCACGCCTTTGCCGGTGCGACCGGACGGGCCTGGGGCCTCGAGCGGGCCGAGGCGTTCCGCTATCTGGAGCTCGCCTAGCGGTTCGCCGGAACAGCCGCGCGCACCGATCGCCGCGGCCGTTGGAGTGGCGGAGTGTCACCGAGCAGGTAGCGAGCCCCAGCGCCGCGCGCGGCGGCCTGATCGCCGCCATTGAAGAGCGCACAGCTGCGCAGGGACAGACAGCCGCAGCCGATGCAGCCAGTCAGCTTGTCCTGAAGCGCGTCGAGCTCGGCACGCTTCGCGTCAAGGTGGGCCTGCCACGACCTGGAGAGACGTCCCCAATCCGCTTTTGTCGGCGTCCGACCGTCCGGGAGCTCCGCGAGCGCGGTACCGATGGTCGCGAGCGAGAGGCCAACTCGCTGGCCGGCCCGGATGAACGCGACACGGCGAAGCGTCTCGCGGGTGTAGCGGCGCTGGCCGCCAGCGGTGCGTTCCGCACGGATGAGTCCACGGGTCTCGTAGAACCGAAGGGCCGACGTCGCGGCGCCGCTCCGGGCGGCGAGCTCCCCGATCGTGAACGCGCCGTCGTGCGGGGGCATCATTGGAGGATAGCGCCTTGACCTCAAGTGCACTTGAAGTCTCACCATGAAGGCGATGACCGACATCACCCGACCCGCAGTCGGCTACCGCGACCTTCCGGGGCTCATGTCGGCCCAGACCGGCGATGAGAAGCACTCGTTCAGCGCGACCTCGACGCTCGACGTGCTGTGGGTGCTCTATGACCGGATCCTCCGGGTGAATCCGGATCGGCCAGACGACCCGGCCCGAGATCGATTCCTCCTGTCGAAGGGGCACGGGCCGATGGCCTACTACGCGGTCCTCGCCGCGAAGGGCTTCATCGCCCCGGAGCTGCTGCCGACCTTCGGCCGCTACGACTCGTCGCTCGGCCACCACCCTGACCGCACCCTCGTGCCAGGGATCGAGATCGGGAGCGGGTCGCTCGGCCACGGCCTCGGGATCGCGGTCGGCCTGGTCCTCGGGCTGCGCGCGGCGGGCCGAACGGAGCCGCGGGTCTTCTGCCTGGTCGGCGATGCCGAGCTTGACGAGGGAAGCAACCACGAGGCGATCGCCATGGCCGGCCGACTCGGCCTGGAGGAGCTGGTCTGCGTGGCAGTGGACAACGAATCGTCGACCCACGGCTGGCCCGGGGGCATTGGCGCGCGATTCGCACTGGAAGGCTGGGTGTCCACGGCGGTGAGTGGCCGGGATCACGACGCGCTCGAGGCGGCGTTCCGGACCCCACACCCGGGTCGGCCGCTCGCGGTGGTCGCGAGCGTCGAGCGAACCGCCTGACCGTGGACACGATGCGCGAGCGGTTCGCCGCGACGACGACGGAGCTGCTCGAGCGCGACCCGCGGCTCGTCGTGATCCTCGCGGACATCGGCGAGGCACTGCTCGCCACAGCTGCCGCGCGCCACCCCGCACGCGTCGTGAACGTGGGCATCCGCGAGCAGCTCATGGTGAGCGTTGCCGGGGGTTTCGCCCTCGCCGGATTCCGGCCGATCGTCCACTCGTACGCGCCGTTCGCGGTCGAGCGGCCGTACGAGCAGATCAAGCTCGATCTCGGGCACCAGGACGTCGGCGCGGTGCTCGTGAGCATCGGCGCCTCCTACGACACCGCGGCGAACGGACGGACCCATCAGGCGCCCGCAGACGTCATGCTCATCGGGGGTCTGCCCGGATGGGACATCCTGGTCCCCGGGCACCCCGACGAAGCCGACACCCTCCTCCGGACGTCGGCCGCGGGCGACGGCCGCGTCTACCTCCGCCTCTCCGAGCAGCGGAACGCCCAGGGACGTCAGATCGAGGCGGGCAGGATGACGGTCATCCGGCGCGGCGCGGCAGCAACGATCGTCGCCGTCGGCCCGCTCCTCGACGCCGTGCTCGCCGCGGTGGCAGACCTCGACGTCACCGTGCTGTACGTGACGACCGTCCGTCCCTTCGACGCCGCGACGCTCCGGGCGACGCTTGGAGCGCCGGTGGTCATCCTCGTCGAGCCATACCTCGCCGGGACCTCGAGTGCCGCCGTCAGCGAAGCTCTGGACGATGTCCCGCACCGACTGCTCGCGATCGGCGTGCCGAACGTCGAGCATCGCCGCTACGGGACCTGGCAACAGCACAACGCCGCCCATGGACTCGACGAGCGGGGCATCCGTGAGCGCGTGTGCGCGTTCCTCGCATTGCCGCGCGCCGGTGGTCCTAGTGCTTGAAGTGACGCCGTCCGGTGAACAGCATCGCCATCCGGTGGCGATTCGCGGTGTCGATCATCATCGAGTCCCGCAGCGAGCCACCGGGCTGGATGATCGCGGTCACCCCGGCGCGGGCGGCCACCTCGATCCCGTCGGGGAACGGGAAGTACGCATCTGACGCCATGACCGCGAGGCGCGCGTTCTCGCCGGCCTTTCGGACCGCGACATCGACGGCGACGACCCGCGAGAGCTGGCCGGGGCCCACCCCGACGGTGGTGAGGCCCTTGGCGAGCACGATGCCGTTCGAGGTGACATGGCGGACGCAGCGCCAGGCGAAGATGAGGTCGGTGAGCTCTTCAAGCGTCGGGTGGCGCTCGGTCACCACCTTGAAGTTGGACTCGTCGGCGACGGACTCGTCCGGGGTCTGCACGAGCAACCCCCCGGAAACGCGCTTGTAGTCGAGGGACCCCTCGCGGGCGCGACCACGCAGGCGCGGGGCGTATCCGCGGACCGCCAGGATCTCGAGGTTCTTCCGCTCACGGAGGAGCGGCAGGGCATCGTGGGCGTACGACGGCGCGATGATCGCCTCGTAGAAGGTGTCCTTCAGCGCTTCCGCAAGCTCGCGCGTGACCTCGCGGTTGCACCCGACGATCCCGCCGAACGCAGAGACCGAATCGCAGGTGAAGGCCCCGTGGTAGGCCTTCGCGATATCGACATCCGAGGCGATCCCGCAGGGGTTCTGGTGCTTGACGATCGCGACGGTCGGCTGGGTGAAGTCCGAAGCGATCTTCCACGAGGCATTGATGTCGAGCATGTTGTTGAAGCTCGTCGCCTTCCCGTGCAGCTGCTCCATCGTGGTCATCGAACCCTGCTCGCCACGGACCGCGTAGAAGGCGGCCTGCTGGTGGGGATTCTCGCCGTAGCGGAGGTCCCGGATCTTGCGCAGGGAGAGCGTGACCTCATCGGGGAACGAGACTCCGGCATCGGTCGACAGGCGAGCCGCGATCGCGGCGTCGTAGGCCGCGGTGTGCGAATACGCCTCGGCCGCGAGCTGACGCCGCGTTTCGACGGAGACCTCCCCGCGCGCGCGAAGCTCCTCCAGGAGCGGGCCGTATTTCTCGGGACGGCAAAGCACCAGGACATCGTTGTAGTTCTTCGCGGCGGAGCGGAGGAGGGTCACGCCGCCGATGTCGATCTTCTCAAGGAGCGCATCGCCGCTCACCCCGGCCGCAATGGCCTCACGGAACGGATAGAGGTTCGCGGCGACGAGGTCGATCGGCTCGATCCGCTGCTCGGCGAGCTCGCGGGTGTGGGTCTCGTTCGACCGACGCGCCAACAGGGCGGCGTGGATCCGCGGATGGAGGGTCTTCACCCGCCCATCAAGGAGCGAGGGCGACCCGGTGAGGTCCTCGACCGAGCGGGCGGTCACGCCCTCGGCCGCGAGCGCGGCGCGCGTGCCATCGGTCGCGATGAGCTCCCAGCCGAGCTCCTGGAGGCCGCGCGCGAACGTGATGAGTCCGGCCTTATCGTCAACGGAAAGGAGTGCGCGCATGATCCCCCCTGGTGATCGAGTGGTGATCGAGGCTGACGTCGCGCCGGGGTGGTCCGCGGCCGTTAGTATAGGCATCTCGTGCTGTTCGACTTGGGGCATTTCGCCCACCGATTCATCGAGCCGTTCAACAGCGAATCCCGGTTCTACTGGCCGGCTGTGATCGCGCTCGCCGCATCGCTCGCGGCGAACATTGCCTGGTACTACTGGCCGCAGCGCCGCCGCGGAGCCGTCGCTCCGGCGGAGCTCACCGCGCGCCCGTGGGGCTTCTGGGTGAACGTCGTCACCCTCGTGTGGCTCGCGATGCTCCTCATCGCCAAGGTGCCGTTCGTCATCATCGCGATCTCCCTCGCCTTGGATCTGGCCGGCCTCGCCTACCTGTACGGGCTTTGGCTCCCGCCGCTCGAAGCGGCCTGGATCCGCGAGCGCCGCCGGCAGAAGTACCTCCCGCAGCCCAAGAAGAAGCGCCGCCGCTAGATCACGCGGAAGGCGACCTCAGGCGGGTCGGTCGGAAGCGCCTCGGCGAGGACCTCCTCGACCCGTGCGAGCGGCGGGCCACGGTGAAGCCAGTGCTCGAAGCGATCGAGGGCCGACGGGGGGCCGGCGGCGATCGCTTCGACGGCCTCGTCCTCGCGATTCCAGATGCGTCCACGCAGGCCCAGCCGCCGCGCCTCAGCGGCCGCAGCCGCGCGGAAGTTCACCCCCTGGACCCGACCGCGCACGACATAGCGGCGTCCGCTCATGAAACGCCCTTCTTCTTGAGAACGCTGCGCAGCGGCCGGGTGTTCGCCACCGCGTCCTTCGTCGCCCAGCCACGCCGGGCAGTCGCCGCGGCGTAGGCGGTCCACTCCAGCTCCTCGACCGCGTGAGCGTCCGAGTTGAGGACGAGGGTCGCACCCCGCTCCACTGCCTTCCGAACGGCCCAGTCGGCCAGATCGAGGCGCTCGGGGCCACCGTTTACCTCCAGGCGCGTCCCCGTCGCCACGGCACCGTCGATCAACGCGTCGAGATCCACGTCGTACGGGTCACGGCGCTCGAGCAGCCGGCCGGTGGGATGCGAGATCGCCTGAACGAGCGGATGCCGCATCGCGCCGAGAATCCGCGCGGTCATCTGCTCGCGGGTCTGGCCAAACGCGGAATGCACCGACGCCGTGACGACATCGAAGAGCGCGATGATCTCGTCCGGGTAGTCGAGTCGCCCATCGGCCCGGATGTCCATTTCGGTCCCCACCAGGACGCGGAACGGCGCGAGCTCGCGGTCCAGTCGCGCGATCTCCTCCGACCGGGCCTTGATCCGCTCCAGGTTGAGGCCGTTCGTCATCCCCAGACCCACGGAGTGGTCGGTGAGAGCGACGTAGGCATAGCCCTTGTCGCGGGCTCGCCGGGCCATCGCCTCCAGCGTGTCGCGACCATCGGTCCAATCGGAGTGTGTGTGCAGGTCGCCGCGAAGATCCTCGACCCGCACGAGCGCGGGGAGCGTTTGCGCCAGGGCTGCGTCGATCTCCCCATGGTCTTCGCGCAGCTCGGGCGCGATCCAGTCCATGCCAAGCGCAGCGTAGATCTCCTCCTCGGTGCGCGACGCGACCGGCGCACCCTTCTCGTCACCGACCCGGTAGAGGCCGTATTCGTTCAGGGTGAGCTTCTGGCGGAGCGCGAGGCCGCGAAGTCGGACGTTGTGCTCCTTCGATCCGGTGAAATAGAGGAGCGCGGCGCCCCACGACGCGGCGGGCACCACCCGCAGGTCGATCTGCAGCGCGCCGTGGACGACGACCGAGGATTTCGTGTCGCCGTGTGCAAGGACCCGCTCGACGCTCGGTGCACGGACGAACGCCTCCATGATCGGCGCGGCCGACGGGCTGGCGACCAGCAGGTCGATGTCCCCGATCGTCTCCCGCCACCGCCGAACGCTCCCGCAGACCGAGATCTCGCCGACCGCGGCCTCGGCCCGGAGCAAGGCGACCATCTGGTCCGCGGCGCGACGCGCCTCGGACAGCAGCGACCGCCCGGTCCGCTGGCGGAGCGAGGCAATGGACTTGAGGATGTTCTCCTCGGTCTTCGCCTGCATCTTCGGCAGCTCGCGGAGCCGCCCGTCCTTCGCCGCCTGCTCGAGCCCATCGATACTCGTGATGCCGAGGTGCTGGTGGATCGCCCGGGCCGTCGCGGGCCCGACACCGGGGACGCGCAGCAGTGTCAGGAGACCCTCGGGAACCGCGGCGCGGAGCTCGGCATGCCGCTTCGCGATGCCGGTGTTCAGGTACTCGGTGATCGCCTGGGCCACCGATGTCCCGACCTTGGGGATCTCGCCCAGTCCGCCACGCTCGGCGTAGGTGCGGATCGGCTCGCGGAGATCGCGGATCTCGCGTGCCGCTGCCCGGTAGGTCACCGCGCGAAAGACGTTCTCGCCCTTCAGCTCAAGGAGATCGCCGATCTCGTCAAGCAGATCGGCCACGCGCGCGTTCTCGTCGGATGGGTTCTCGCGGGGCACGCCGCCGAGCCTAGTGGTCCCTGCCGTCAGGGGTCCGGAGGCTTTGCACCGGGGGCGAGCCGGGAGCTGGCGAGCTCGAGCATCTCGAACGCCGCCGCGATCTCCCCTCGCGAGCGCAGCAGCTTGCTGTATTCGGTGGCCACCGCGGCCAGATCGACCCGGTCGTCAAGCTCCGACAGGCGCTTGATCGCCCTGCGGTACGCGCGGTCGGCACGCTTCTCCTGCCCGAGCGCGCCGTTGGCGGCGCCGATCACGCGGAGCGCATCGGCCTGCTGCCGACGGTCCCCGCGAGCGGCGAGGATCTGCTCCGCCGCTGTCGCGAGCGTCAACGCATCTGCGGAGCGACCCTCGCCGAGGGTGACCCGGGCAAGGATGGTGTCGGCGATCGGCACCCAGTCGTTCGCCCCGATCGTTTCCGCGCGGCTCCGTACCCGCTCCGCGAGCGCACGCGCCTCATCCAGCTGACCGAGCTCGACGTGGACCGCCGCGAGCGATTGAAGAACCGACAGCTCGAAGCCGGAGTCGGCGACGCGCTCGAAGAGCGTGAGCGCACGCTCGTAGCTCGCGATCGCGCCGTCCAGCTCCCCGGCGTCGTAGTGAGCGACGGCCGCACCCATGAGGCCCTGCGCGGCAAGCCGGAGGTCCGAGGACCGCGACGCGATCGCCTGCCCCTGGTGATAGGCCTCCAGGGCCTTGGTCGGGCGCTCAAGGCGCCGGTAGCAGGTGCCGAGGGCGATCGCGATCCGAGCGCGTAGCCGGGGATCGCTGATCTCGGCGCGCTCCACCAGATCCCGCGCGGTCTCGAAGGCCTCGCAAGCGGCGCCCAGCTGACGCGCCTGGACGTGCGCGGTGCCGCGGAGATGCAGTAGCCGGCAGGTCGCATCGGCATCCCGCGCCGGGTCGAGCGGCTCGAGCGCCGTGGCGATGTGCTCGAAGGCCTCCTCGGACCGGCCGGAGCCGAGCTGGGCGGCCGCGAGAAGGCGCGCGCGGCGACCGCCCGATCGATCCGCCGCACGGCCAGGTCGCCGCCCTGGGTGGCATGGCTCGTGGCCTCCGGCCAATCGCCGCGCTCCAGGGCGGCCTCCGCGGCGATCCGGTGGAACGCGAAGCGCTTGGTGTCGGCGAGCGGCTCGTCACCCAGGAAGTAGTCCAGCGGGCGCCCGAGCCGGCTGGCGATGAGCTGGAGCGAGCGAATCGACGGCCGGACCTGGCCGGCCTCGACCTGACTGATGAAGCCCTTGGTGAGCTCGGCCCTGGCGACCTGGCCCTGGGTGAGCCCGGCCTCGCGCCGGGCGGCGCGGACGCGCTCACCGAGGGCGGAGGTGCGGCTTGACCCGGGAAGTTCGGCGTTCATAGACTGCCGCGCACGACAGCGAGGCCGGCCGGAGGGGCACAATACGGCGAACGGGGGTGATGGCGATGCAGTCGCGGATCATCGCGGTCCTGGTGGCGTTCATCCTCCTGGTGGCCAACGCGCCCGCGGCATCGGGGGGCGGACGGGTCACCTCGACCTACGGATTCCCGGACGATCCGGGCATCCCCACCGTCGCTGAGTAGCGTGCCCACCGCGTCGACCGACCGGCGGCAGCTCCTCGACATCGACGGAAAAGGCTTCCTGTTCCAGCACGGCTATCGCTTCGGCAAGGTCACCTACATCACCCGGCTCCCACTCGGGCGGAGTAACACGGTCTTCACGCCGGGACATCTCGGGCCCGACGAGGTCGAGGCCGTCGTCCGGGGAGACAATCCGTGGATGCTGGAGTGACCGCGGGCCGCACGGGGACGCGCTAGCTGCGCGCGGTCGTGCAGCGGGTCCACGGTGCATCGGTGACCGTCGCGGACGACCCGGTGGGCACGATCGGTCCGGGCCTCGCGGTGCTCCTTGGCGTCGGCCCGGACGATCAGGCGACCGATGGCGAGCGCCTCGCCGCGAAGATCGAAACGCTGCGGATCTTCGACGACGGGCGAGGCCGTCTCCATCACACCGTTGGCGAGTCCGGCGGCAGCGTCCTCGTCGTGCCGCAGTTCACGCTGTACGGCGATATCCGCAATGGCCGCCGGCCGGATTTCACCCGCGCCGCGCCGCACGATCAGGGGGAGCGGCTCTACCAGGCCTTCTGCGGGTCGCTCCGCGGCGCCGGTCTCACCGTTGCGACCGGCCGGTTCGGGGCGCAGATGCGCCTCTGGATCGATGCCGACGGTCCGGTCACGATCGTTGTTTCGACCGACGGATGGGCCGAGGGGGACCTCGGTCGGGGGCGGCCAGGCTAACGGCGCGGACCGCGGATCCGGCATCGATGGCACGGGCCAGCGGCCCTACTTCGTCGCGAGCTCCAGCGCGACGGCGAGCGTGAGCTTCGTCGCTTTCAACCAGAGCCGCCGATTCGTGATCGCGTCCGGCGTGTCGCCCGTGGTGTGGAACGAGGTGTTCCCTGGGTAGGTCGCGTCGTTCTCCCCGTAGCGCTCGCAGAGGGCGATCGACGGGATGCCGGCAAGACCGAACGGCGCGGCGTCCATGATCGTGTTGCCGTCCGCGGCGAACTGGGCGTTGAGCGGTGAGACGCCGATCGCGTAGGTCTCGTTCGCCTTGATGACCCGGTCACGCAGCCCGGAGGACGCGTCGGCGTACCACAGCAGGTCCAGGCGGTCGGCGATCGGGTTGAAGCCGACCATGTCGAGGTTCACGGCGGCCTGGTAGGGATACGGTTTGGCCAGCGACGCGAGGTACGCGGCGCTGCCCTTGAAGAACAGCTCCTCGCCATCGAAGAACGCGAGCGTGATCGGCTGCTTTTGCAGGTAGCTGTCGGGTCCCTCCACGTTCAGGGTGCGGAACAGCGACAGCACGCGCGCGAGCTCGAGCAGGCCGGCGGTGCCGGTGGCGTTGTCGTCCGCACCGGGAGCCGGATCGACCGCCGGCCGCCAGCCCGGTGTCCGGTTGGCGGTCGAGTCATAGTGCGCGTTCAGCAGGACGCCCTTCCCCGGAACGGCGGTCGGTCCCTTTGGTGGGAGCGTCGCGAAGATGTTCTCGAGCGGAATGCCCTGGTAGACGGTCCGCTGCGAGGTGACGACCCAGCCGTAGTAGCCGAGCGCGTTCAGCTGCTCCTTGATGTAGGCGGCGGCCTTCGCGTGGCCGGGATGGCGCGGATCGCGCGAGCCGACGCTCGTGAGCGCGACCAGGTGGTCCCCCATCTTCGCCGGGTCGATCGTTCCGAGCGCGTTGAGGACCACGTTGCATCCCAGATCCCGCTGGCACGGCGTGAGCGCGGCGATCGCTGGCGCGGATGGGGCGTCCGATGCGGCGGGCGCCTCCGACGGAGCTGCGCTGCCGGGGGCGGACCCCGTCACGGCGGAGGGCGGCTCGGCCGGAAGCGGGACCGGAGCGACGGCGCTGCACGCGCTCGCCAACCATATCGATGCGAACGCGAACGTCAGGCCACGAGCCATCATCGGCACGAACCAGTGGGCGCCCGGACCGGACCGACCGTCCGAGGGACGGTCAGTTGAGGGCGCCGGAGCCGACGGTCTTCCGCTCGCGATTCGCGTCGGCCTTTCCGGCGGCGTACTGCTCGCTC
The DNA here is from genome assembly GCA_036565345.1 of Candidatus Limnocylindria bacterium. Classification (GTDB taxonomy): domain Bacteria; phylum Chloroflexota; class Limnocylindria; order P2-11E; family P2-11E; genus UBA4735. The sequence continues at coordinate 15,531 of DATCNH010000062.1, forward strand.
CAGAACTGGATCTCGCCGTCCTCGGCATCCACGAACACCGTGTCACCTTCGGCGTACTCGCCCGCAAGGACCTTATGGGCGAGCGGGTCGAGGACCAGCCGCTGGATCGTCCGCTTGATCGGGCGGGCGCCATAGACCGGATCGAACCCCTCCTTCGCAAGGAGCGCCTTCGCGTTCGCCGACAGCTCAAGGGTGATCTTCCGCTCGGCCAGGCGCCGAGCGAGCTGCTGAGTCTCCAGCTCGACGATCTCCTCGAGCTGCCGCTCGACCAGACCACCGAAGATGACGATGTCGTCCACCCGGTTCAGGAACTCCGGACGGAAGTGTCCCCGGAGGGCATCCATCACGCGATCGCGGATCTGATCGGTCCGTCCGGCGAGCTCGGTGATGACCGTCGATCCGATGTTGCTCGTCATGATGATCACGACGTTCTTGAAGTCCACGGTACGTCCTTGGCCGTCGGTCAGCCGGCCATCGTCGAGGATCTGCAGCAGGACGTTGAATACGTCCGGGTGGGCCTTCTCGATCTCATCGAGGAGCAGCACGGCGTAGGGCCGGCGCCGGACCGCCTCGGTCAGCTGCCCGCCCTCATCGAACCCGATGTAGCCGGGCGGCGCGCCGACGAGCCGGGCAACGGAATGTTTCTCCATGTATTCGCTCATATCGAGGCGGACCATCGCCTTCTCATCGTCGAATAGGAACCCCGCAAGGGCCTTGGCGAGGAGCGTCTTCCCGACTCCGGTCGGGCCGCAGAAGAGGAACGATCCGAGTGGCCGATCCGGATCCTGCATCCCCGCGCGCGCGCGCCGAACGGCGTTCGCGACGGCGGTGACCGCCTCGTCCTGGCCGATCACCCGCTCGTGCAGCCGCGTCTCCATCTGGAGGAGCTTGCTCACCTCGCCCTCCAGCAGCTTGGTCACCGGGATCCCGGTCCACTTCCCGACGACCTGCGCGACGTCCTCGGGGGTGACCTCCTCGGTGAGCATCTTCTGCTGCCGCTGAAGGTCATGGAGCGCCGCCTCGCCTTCGGCGACCTCGCGGTCGAGCGTCGCGAGGGTCCCGTACTTCAGCTCGGCCGCGCGAGCGAAGTCGGCCGAGCGCTCGGCGGTCTCGATGTCCGCGCGCACCTGCTCCAGCTGCGCCTTGCGCACGCGGATGCCCGCGATCGCGCTCTTTTCCTTCTCCCAGTGCGCGCGCAGATCGGCGCTCGATTCCTTGTGGTCGGCGAGCTCGCGCTCGAGCTTCTCCAGGCGGGCCTTGCTCGGCTCGTCCGTCTCCTTGCGGAGCGCCTCGCGCTCGATCTCGAGCTGGCGGATCCGGCGGTCGACCTCGTCGAGCTCCACCGGCATCGAGTCGATCTCCATCCGGAGCTTCGACGCGGCCTCGTCCACCAGGTCGATGGCCTTGTCCGGCAGGAAGCGGTCGCTGATGTAGCGATCGGAGAGCACCGCCGCGGCGACCAGCGCGCTATCGAGGATCCGGACCCCGTGGTGGACCTCGTACCGCTCGCGGAGTCCGCGGAGGATCGAGATCGTGTCCTCGACCGTGGGCTCACCGACGCGGACCGGCTGGAAGCGCCGCTCGAGCGCGGCGTCCTTCTCGATGTGCTTGCGGTACTCGTCGAGCGTCGTGGCGCCGATGGCATGGAGCTCGCCACGCGCGAGCATCGGCTTCAGCAGGTTGGCGGCATCCACCGCGCCCTCCGCCGCACCGGCGCCGACGACGGTGTGAAGCTCGTCAATGAACAGGATGATCCGGCCGTCGGAGGATGTGATCTCCTTCAGCACCGCCTTCAGTCGCTCCTCGAACTCGCCCCGATATTTCGCGCCGGCGAGGAGCGAGCCCAGATCGAGCGCGAAGATCCGCTTGTCCTTGAGGCCCTCGGGGACGTCGCCGCGCACGATGCGCTGCGCGAGCCCTTCCACGATCGCGGTCTTGCCCACGCCGGGCTCGCCGATGAGGACCGGGTTGTTCTTCGTCCGGCGCGAGAGGACCTGGATCACCCGCCGGACCTCCTCGTCGCGCCCGATGACCGGGTCGATCTTGTTCTGCCGGGCCATCGCGGTCAGGTCACGCCCGTATTTCTCGAGCGCCTGGTACTTCTCTTCGGGGTTCTGATCGGTGACCCGCTGGTTCCCGCGGATATCGCGCAGCGCGTGGAGCGCACGCTCCCGGGTCACGCCCAGACGCTGGAGCGCCTGGCCGGTGTACCCGGCGTCGGCCGCCAGCGCGAGGAGGAGATGCTCGGTGGAGACGAACTCGTCGCCCAGGCCAGCCGCCTCGGTCTGGGCCTGCTGGAGCACGCGGCCGAGCCGCGGGGTGGCCCCGATCTGGACATTGCCCGAGACCTTCGGCTGGCGGGCGAGCTCCGCGTCGATCGCCGAACGGAGCTGCGACGGCGACGCGCCGAGCGCCTCCAGGACGCTGCCGACGATGCCGCCGGACTGGACGAGGAGCGCGGCGAACAGATCTTCGACATCGATCTGCGCCCGTCCGGCATCGCGCGCCGCAGCCTGCGCGGCGACGATGGCCTGCTGGGATTTCTCGGTGAGCTTGTTGGGGTCGATCATGACTGGCTCCTTCTGCGCTACAGGAGATGCGCGCGGACGTCGTCGCCGCGCTGCGCGAGGGTGGCGGCGAGCTCGCGCTCCCGCTCGGTGAGCTTTGTGGGAAGGACGACCTTCACCGTCACGAACAGGTCGCCCGAGCCGCCGCCGGCGCGTGGCAAACCCTGCCCCGCGAGCCGGATGGTCCGCCCGTTCTGGGTCTCCGCGGGGATCCGGAGGGTTACCCGACCCTTGAGGGTCGGAACGGTGACCTCGGCCCCGAGGAGCGCCTCGTGCAGGGCGATCGGGAGCTCCGCTCGGAGATCGTCGCCATCACGGGTGAAGAACGGATGCGGCCGCACGCTCACCCTGAGGTACAGGTCACCGCTCGGCCCGCCGCCCTGCCCCTGACCGCCCTGCCCGGCGAGGCGGATCCGCTGCCCGTCGCGGACGCCCGCGGGGATCCGGACCTCAAGGGTCCGGCTCGCGCCGTCCTGTCCGCGCAGCTCGAGGGTCCGGGCCGCCCCATGGAACGCCTCCGGGAGGGTCACCTCGACGACATGCTCGGAGTCGGCGCCGGCCCGCGCCCGGGCCCGGGTGCCGCGCCGAGGCTGCGACTCGACGCCCTCGCCGAAGATCGTGCGGAAGAAATCGGAGAACCCGGTCTCCTCGCCGAACGGGTTCCCCCCGGCGCCGGGGCTCCCGGCATAGGTCCATTGGGTGGGCCCGTTGGCCTCGGGGAAGCCGTTCCCGCCGGGGAAGCCGCCTCCCGAGGCGTAGCGGGCCCATTCGGGCCCCAGCTGGTCGTAGCGCTTGCGCTTGTCCGGATCGGCGAGGACCTCGTTGGCCTCGTTCAGCTCCTTAAACCGCTTCTCGGCCTCGGGCTTCTTGTTCACGTCAGGGTGGTATTGCCGGGCGAGCTTGCGATAGGCCTTCTTGATCTCCTCGGCGGTCGCCGTCTTCGGCACGCCGAGAATCTTGTAGTAGTCCTTGTACTCGACCGGCACGGCGCGGCCCCTAGTTCGCCGGCGGGGTCACCGCCGCCGGACGTGCCGCTTCGATCTGGGCCGGGGTGACCGCCGGCCCAGGGAGGAGCGCGAGCTTCAGGACCTCGTCGATGGTCGAGACGGTGTGGATGTCCACGGTGTCGAGGACCTCCTTCGGCACGTCCACCAGATCCTTCCGGTTCTTCTCCGGAAGGATGAAGGTCTTGATGCCGGCACGGTGTGCCGCGAGCAGCTTCTCCTTCACTCCGCCGATCGGGAGGACCCGACCACGGAGCGTGATCTCACCGGTCATCGCGACGTCCCGATGGACGCGCCGTCCGGTAAGGGCCGAGGTGATCGCGGTGGCCATGGTGACCCCGGCGGACGGACCGTCCTTCGGGATCGCACCGGCGGGCACATGGATGTGCATCGCGTGGTCCTCGAAGAAGCCCTTCGGCACGCCGAGCTCCGCGTAGTGCCCTCGCACATAGCTCAAGGCGGCCTTGGCCGATTCCTCCATCACCTTGCCGAGCTGGCCGGTAAGCATGAAGTCCAGGTCCTTCCCATCGATGACGGTCGCCTCGACGGTCAGCACGTCCCCGCCGTACTCGGAGACGGAGACGCCGGTGACCGCGCCGACCTGGTCCTCCTCCTCGGCGAGGCCAAAGTCGAATTTCTCGGGGCCAAGATAGGTGGAGAGCTCCGCGACCGTGACCTCGACAGCCTCGGTTTTCCCTTCGGCGATGGCGCGTGCCACCTTGCGGCAGATCGTGCCGATCTCGCGCTCCAGGTTCCGAACGCCGGCCTCCCGGGTGTATCGCCGGACCAGCTCCTTCAGCGCGTCAGCACCCAGCACGAGGCGGCCGTTCTCCAGCCCGTGCTGCTTCAGCTGCCGGGGCACCAGGTAGCCGGTCGCGATGTGCATCTTCTCGTCCTCGGTGTATCCGGGAAGGCGGATGATCTCCATCCGGTCCCGGAGCGGAGCGATGATCGTGTCCTCGACGTTCGCGGTGGTGATGAAGATCACGCGAGACAGGTCGTAGGGCACTTCGAGGTAGTGATCGGAGAAGCTGTTGTTCTGCTCGGGGTCGAGCACCTCGAGCAGCGCCGAGCTTGGGTCGCCGCGGAAGTCCGCACCGACCTTGTCGATCTCGTCGAGCATGAAGACCGGGTTCGTCTCGCCGGCGGTCTTCATGTTCTGCAGGACACGGCCGGGCAGGGCACCGACGTAGGTGCGGCGATGGCCGCGGATCTCGGCTTCGTCACGGATCCCGCCAAGCGACATCCGGATGAACTTGCGCCCCATCGCGCGGGCGATGGACTTGCCCAGGCTCGTCTTCCCGACGCCGGGCGGCCCGACGAAGCAGAGGATCGGCGCGCGCAGCTCCTTCGCGAGCTTGCGGACGGCCATGTACTCGAGGATCCGGTCCTTGATCTTGGGCAGGCCGTAGTGATCCTCATCCAGGATGCGGGCAGCTTCGCCAATGTCCCAGTCGTCCTCCGGCGCCTGCTTCCAGGGCACCACGAGGAGCCAGTCGACGTAGGTGCGGATGACGCCCTGCTCGGGAGAGGCCTGGGGGATCTTCTCGAGCCGGCCGATCTCCTTGAGCGCCTTCTCCTTCACCTCGGCCGGCATGCCGGCCGCCTCCACCTTCTCGCGGAGCTCGTTCATCTCCGACGAGCCGTCATCCTCGCCGAGCTCCTTCTGGATCGCCTTCATCTGCTCGCGCAGGATGTACTCGCGCTGCGACCGGTCGAGCGTCGACTGCACGTCGTTCTGGATCTTCGCCTTCATCTCCAGGATCTCGTTCTGCTTGGTGAGGAACACGGAGAGGAAGCGGAGGCGATCCGCGACGGCGGCCATCTCGAGGAGCTGCTGGCGCTGCTCTAGGCTCAGATCCTGGCTCGATCCGAGCAGATCGGCAAAATGCGCGGCGTCCTCAGAGTTCTTGGCGGTCATCGCGACCTCGGGGAGGATCGATCCGCCGTTCTCGACGTACTCGCCAAAGAGGCCTTTTACGTTGCGGAGGAGCGCCTCGCGCTCGACGGCCTCGCCGGGCTCTTCGCCGATCGCTTCGAACGTTGCGCGAAAGAAGCGGGTCTCGTCGGTGAATCCAGTGATGCGCACGCGCTGGAGACCCTGAACGATGATCTGCGCGCTCCCGTCCGGGATCCGGAGGAGGCGCACGATCTCGACGATCGTTCCGACACCGTAGATCTGCTCCGGCGTCACGTCATCGACCTCGGCATCGCGCTGTGCGACGACGAGGATGTAGTGCTTCTCCTCGTTCATCGCGGCGTTGATCGCGGCCACGCTCTTGTCGCGACCGACCCCGAGCGGCTGCACGACCTTCGGGAAGACCACGGTCTCGCGCAGGGGCACGAGCGGCAGATCCTTCGGGTATTCGCGAATCTCTTGCGTCATCGTGGCCTTCTTTCTTGGCGCTTTCGGTCTGCCTGAGACAACGCCGCGGCCGGGCGGAGTATTCGCCCGGCCGCGCGAGTCCCTCGCGTGCTGCTACTTGGCGTTGATCCTCACCGTGCGGGGTCTCACCGACTCGGCCTTCGGCAGGATCAGATCGAGCACACCGTCCTTGAAGGTGGCCTCGACCTTGGCCGACTCGATCTGGATCGGGAGAGCGAGCGCCCGCCGGAACTTCCCGACGCGACGCTCTTGGCGCAGCCAGCCGTCAACTGCGGCATCGGTCGCGGGCTTGAGCTCGCCCGAGAGCTGGAGCGTGGCGCCGGTGACGTTGATGTCGATGTCATTGGGGGTGAGACCCGGAAGGTCGGCCCGGACGTGGTAGGCATCCGGCGTCTCCCAGAGATCGATCGGCACCGCGATCTGTCCGGCGGCAAGCCCGGTGAGCGTGGTCGGCCGGATGAAGCTGTCCTGGAAGAGTTGGTCCATCGCGTCGCGCAGGGACATGAAATCGCTGATCGGGGTGTAGCGAGCGAGCGTCATGATCGTCGTCCTCCGTTGGCTGATCTTGATGTTTCCGCTGTATCGGCGCGGACCCGCTGATCGCCACGCTCGTCCTCGGCGATCCCGTCCATGCTCTCGATCGCGCTCGCGATCTCGCGGAGCAGATCCCCCGCGTCGCGGAACTGCAGGAGCAGCTTCACCCCCGCGAGATTCACCCCGCGAACCTGGGTCAGGTACCGGATGCAACGGACCTTGTGGACGTCCTCGTCGGAGTACAGCCGGATGTTCGTCTCCGTCCGCACCGGGTCGACGAGCCCTTCGTCCTCATAGATCCGCAGTGTCCGGGGGTGGCACCCCGCGAGGCTTGCGGCGATCGAAATGACGTAGACCGGACGGCGAGCGTGGGTCACGTCGTTGGTATAAAGCCTGTCAATGCCGTTGTCAAGGTTCCTACCATCGGACAGTAGCCAGTTTGTGCTCTCCAGGCGAGAGAGGGCTTTGCCCGACCGAGCCGCAGGCCCCCGCCACCGAAGCAGCCGCAAAGCGGCAGCGGAGGGAGCAGGGGTAAAAGGACCTAGCCGAAGAGCGCCTTGCGGACCTCTCCCTCGGCGGCCGTGGGAGCGAACACGATGACCCGATCGCCGACCGCGAGGGCGGTGTCCCCGTGCGCGTGGAGGATCTTCCCGGCCCGGACGATCCCGCCGATGAGCGCGCCATCCGGCAGGCCGAGGTCGCGGACGTCCTTCCCGGCGGCCGGCGTGGCGGCGGCGATCTCGGCCTCGATGAGCTCGAGGTGCGAGCCGGTGAGCGGCATGAGCGGGAGGAAGCCTCCCGAGGGGAGCTCCTGCTCGATGACCGCCATCAGGACCCGGGTGGAGGAGACCGTCTCGTCGATGCCGAGCGCCTTGAACACGATCTCGTTCTTCGGGTTGTTCACCCGGGCGACGACCCGTGGGGCGTGGCATTTGTACTTCGCGAGCTGGCAGATGACGAGGTTCTTCGCGTCGTCGCCGGTGACGGCGATGACCGCGTCGGCGCGCTGGCAGCCCGCCTCGATTTGGGACCGGCCCTCGTCTGCCGGGGCGTTGATCACGACCGCGCCGAGCTGCTCCTCGATCCACTGCGCCCGGCGCCGGTCCGATTCGATGAGCATGATCTCGTGCCCAGACTCCAGGAGGGCCTGGGAGAGATGGAAGCCGACCTGGCCACCGCCCGCGATGACGAAGTACATCAGGCCGGCTCCGGCAGCTCTTCGCCGGACATCGCCGCCTCGTGCCGCGCCGCCGCGGCCACCAGGTCGGGGCCGACCTTCGTGTCGCCGCCGATGAGCGCCTGCAGGAGCGTGGCGAGGATGCTCGTGCGGGAGAAGGTCTCGAGGCCCTCCCGGCGATAGGTGTAGGCGCGGATGGGGTCATTCACCTTCGCGATCACCTTCTTGATCCCGAAGATCTTCGAGGCCACCTGCGCGGCCATGATGTTCCGGTTGTCGCCCTGGGTCAGCGCAACGAACGTATCGGCCTGCTCGGCACCGGCCTGCCGGAGGATATCGAGGTCGGTGCCATCGCCGAGCAGCGTCGTCCCGGTGAATTCCCGCGGGAGGTGCAGGAACGCGGCACGATCGACATCGACGATCGTGACGGTATCGCCGGCGGTATCGAGAAGCCCGGCCAGGAACGCGCCGACACGCCCACAGCCGATGATGACGACGTTCACTTCGGTTCTTCCTGACGATACGCGAGCACCGCGCACGGCGCTTTCACGTAGATCGACTCGACGGTCCGGCCGACGTATACGCGACCGAGACGGCGACGATACGGCATCCCAAGGAGGATGAGCTCGCTCTTCTGCTCGACCGCCGTGTCGACGATGGCCGCCGCGGCCTCACGTGCCTGCAGCACCTCGGTCTCGAGATGGGCCCCGAGCTTATGCGCGACCTTCTCCGCGTGCGCGAGGATCTCCTCGCCCCGTTCCAGCTCGGCCTCGAGGACGGAGTCGAGCGGCATATTCCACCGGACCTCGATGACGTGCACCGCCGTGACCTTTGCCTTATGCGGACGACCGAGCGCGATGGCGTACTCGATGACGTCGGGATCGATGGCGGTGCCGGCGAGTGGCACCAGGATGTTCGTGAGCTTCACGGGGTCCGCGAAGTCTAGTCGTCGTCGCGCTCGAGCTCTTCGGCGTCGTCGAAGTGATACGGAACGTCGACTACCGCGGTGTTCTTGCGGAGGAACAGCGCCAGTTTCAGGCGGAACGCGGTCTGATTGTGCAGGAACGCGTCCCAAAAATGTCGCGGCACGAATTCGGCCAGCACGACGACGACAGGTCGGGACTGATCGCCCTGGTCGATGTGCTCGATGTAGCTGAGCAGCGGCGGGAGGAGGGCGCGGTAGGGCGACACGATGACCTCGAGCGGGAAGGACGGTCCGACGACCTTGGCCCAGCGCTCCTTGAACGCCGCCGCACCTTCATGGTCGAAGGAAACATGGACCGCCGAGACGTCGGTCGACAGGCCGCGAGCGAGGCTGAGCGCCCCGAGGGCGGCGCGATCGAGGCGGCTCACCGGCACGATCACGCGCGGGATCCGCGGTCGCAGCCGAAGCTTCGCCGACGATCCGATGAGCAGCTGGTCCTCCACGCGGCGGTAGTGGGTGTGGATCCGGAACATCCCGTAGACCATCGGCGGCATGACCGCGAGGACCATCCAGGCGCCGAGCTGGAACTTTGTGACGGCAACGACGAGCGCCACGATGCCGGTCACGATCGCGCCGAGGCCGTTGATACCCGCGCTCGCCTGCCAGCCGCGCGAGCGCTCACGGAGCCAATGGCGCACCAGGCCGGCCTGCGAAAGCGTGAACGCGATGAACACCCCGATGGTGTAGAGCGGGATGAGGCCGCTCACGCTGCCCTGGTAGATGACGAGCAGGATCGCGGACACGATCGCCAGCACGATGATCCCGAATGAGTACGCGAGTCGGTCCCCCCGCTGGGCGAATTGGCGAGGCATGAACCGATCGATCGCGAGGATCGAGGCCAGGCGCGGGAAGCCGGAGAAGCTCGTGTTCGCGGCGAGGATGAGGATGATCGCCGTCGCCGCCTGCACGATGTAGAACGGCCAGCCGTCACCGACGATGGACTGCGCCAGCAGGCCGACGACGCTCTTGGTCTCGGTGTGATCGACCTGGATGCCGATGCGGGTCGCCAGGAAGCTGATCGCGAAGAACAGGGTGCCGAAGAGCGCGCCCATGACGATGAGCACGATCCCTGCATTCCGCGCCGCCGGCGCCTTGAATGCCGTCACGCCGTTCGCGACGGCCTCGGTCCCGGACAGGCCGACCGATCCGGAGGCGAATGCCCGGAGGACAAGGAAGGCGGCCAGGCCCTGGGTCACCGGCACCGCCTCCGGCGGAGCGACCGGCGCGGGGATGTCCCCGGTGAGGACTCGAAAGAACCCGATGCCGAGCACGATGAGGATGCTCACGACGTAGAAGTAGGTCGGACCCGCGAACAGGACGCCGGCCTCGCGGATGCCCCGCAGGTTCCCGATGGTGATGAGCGCGATGAAGACCACGCCGATCCAGACCTTCGACGGATCGAGCGCGGGGACCGCCGTGGTGATGGCGAGCACCCCGCCAGCGACGGAGACCGACACGGTGAGGACATAGTCGACGAGCAATGCCGCGGCGGCGACGAGGCCTGGGATCGTCCCAAGGTTCTGGCTCGCCACGACGTAGCTGCCGCCGCCGTTCGGGTAAGCCCGGACGACCTGGAGATACGAGGTCACCACGATCGCGAGGATGATGATGATGGCGATGGTGAGCGGCATCGTCAGAGCGAGGCCGATCGCGCCGGCCACGGCAAGGGTTCGCATCGTCTCCTCGGTCGCATAGGCCGAGGACGAGATGTTGTCGGACGCGAAGATCGCCAGTCCGGTCGTCTTGGAGACGCGCTCGTCCCCTTCGGATTCGGTGCTGAGGCGGCGGCCGAAGAGCACGGTGCGGACGCCCGACAGGATCTTCCCGACCCGCGTGTCCGGCTCGAGGACCTCTTCGGTGGCGATCACGTAGCCCGCACGGCGACGGAAGTCGCGGCTCCGGTGAATCTTGACCCGGTCGTCGCCTATCCGTCGCCCCTTCGCACGCTCCACGCGCTCGAGGTGGTGCCCGGTGCGCGGGACGTCGTCCGGCGGGCGGCGCGGCGGCTCTTCGCTCAACGGAAGTCGAGTCTAGGCAAGAGTCGGGCCGGAACGAGCTGGAGCGGTCAGAACCCGTGCGCCAGGCGGTCGGCGAGGATCTCCGGGAGGCCCAATGCGCGCATCCGGTCCTGGGTGCTTCTGATGTCGTAGGCGACCCGCCGAAGCTCGACCGTGGCGGTCGCGCTGTCGAGCCACGCATACGCGGCGCGGGGATCACCGTCCCGCGGCTGTCCGACGCTCCCGGGGTTGATCATCCGCCGGCCACCGGGGAGCTCCAGCACCGCCGGCACATGGGTGTGCCCGTGGCAGCAATGCGGGGTCGGCGTGGCCCGCATCGCGTCGGCAGCGGTGCCGAGGTCGAAGACGTACTCCCACAGCGGATCGCGGGGGCTCCCATGGCACACCGTGTACCCAAGGTCGCTGGCGAAGGTCAGGGGAAGCGCGCCGAGGAGATCGCGATCCGCGGCGCTCAGCCATCCGCGATGGAGCAGCGCGGCGGCTCGCGCCGGAGGATTGAAGAGCTCGAGACCGGCGCCGGTCCCCACCGCCCGATCATGATTGCCGGCTACGAGGCGCGCGTTGCGCTCGACGAGGGCGGCGAGGACGTCGGCGGGTTCGGGTCCGTAGCCGACGGTGTCACCCATGACCCAAATCTGGTCGGCGGCCCCCACCTCGGCAAGCACCGCCTCCAGCGCGACGAGATTCGCGTGGATGTCCGAGAGCAGCGCGATCCTCACGCCGCCGCAGCCCGCGCCTCGGCGACGGTGAAGCGGCCATCGGCGATGGCCCGCCCGACGACGGCCGAGGCCGCACCCCAACGCGCAATGGCGCGGATGTCGTCGAGGGTGCGCACCCCCCCGCCGGTGTGGAAGCGCGTGTCGGCCGCGGCCGACCCGAGACCGGCGCGAACACGCTCAAGCAGCGCGAGCGGCGGTCCGCCCAGGCGGCCGTCGGTGCTCACATCGATGACGTAGAGCTCCTGAATGCCGGCCCGCACCGCCGCCGCGGCGGCGTCGATGACATCGCGGCCGGTGGCGCGCGCGGCGAGGGTCGCTCCCCCGCCGCGGGGCGCGAGGACCGCGCCCTCGGCCTCGAGCTCGACGATGGCCGGCCGGCCGAGCGCCGCGATCTCGGGAAGCAGCGCATCGTCCCCGAAGACCGCCGCGGAGAAGAGTACCCCCGCGAATCCGTCGCGGCCGATGGCCCGTCCGGCCTGGTGCGGATCGGTGATCCCGCCGGCGAGGCGGCAGGGGATGGAAGACTCACGCGCGATCTCGGCGAGCAGCTCTTGGTTCGCGAACACGCCGCGCTCCGCGCCATCGAGATCGACGAGGTGGAGCTCATCCGCGCCCCCGGCGACGAACGAGCGGGCAAGGTCACGCGGATCCATGCCGGCGCCCACGCCCCCGCGGAAGACGACCCGCCCCCCGCGAACGTCCACCGATGGAACGATCACCATGGCCGGCGGCTCGCCTCGACCGCCGGCCTGGGGTAGGCCGGCGGCGTCGGCCTGACCTTGCGCAGGACGACCAGATGACGGCCGGGGAGCGCGTCGCCGACGCCCAGCTCCTCCGTCGACAGGACGCGAACGAGCTCACCCCCGATCGCCGCGAGCGCGCGGCGGGCGGCCGCGAGCTCACCCTCGACCCGGCCCTTCCAGACGATCGCCTCGCCGCCGGTGCGCAGCAGCGGCAGCAGGTACTCGGCGCACGCGGCGAGGCTTCCGACGGCGCGGGCCGTCCCGACGTCATAGGTCCCGCGGACGCCCGGCACCCGGGCAAGGCCCTCGGCCCGCTCATTCCGCACGGTGACGTCGCCCAGACCGAGCAATCCGCTCATCTCCTCGATGAAGCGTGCCTTCTTTCCCACCGACTCGACACAGGTGAGCCGGATCGACGGCAAGGCGATGCGCAGGGCGAGGCCGGGAAAGCCGGCACCGCTGCCGATGTCCACGACGCGCTCATCGCCCTCCCAGGTACGCGCCGCGACCGCGGTGAACGAATCCAGGAAGTGCTTGTCCGCGATGTCGCCCGGATCAGTGATCGCGGTGAGGTTGACGGACGTATTCCGTTCGATGAGCTCGGCCGCAAAGCGCTCGCAGACCGCCACGCGCGCGGCGTCGAGGGTGAGGCCGAGCCGCGCGCTGCGCTCCGCGAGCAGCGCGAATGCGGCCGCCGGCGAGGGGGCATGAGGTCCGGGCACGGCGGCTATCGTAGGCGGACGGTCCGCCGGTCCAGGTGGATCGTCGGGACGCTGGTCCTGTGCGGCCTGCTCCTCCAGGCCGGCACTGCGGCGCAGGCTCAGCCGCGCGGAGTGACGATCAGCGGGTTCGCGTTCCAGCCCCGGACCGTCATCGTGCAGGTCGGAGACACCATCACCTGGCAGAACAACGACGCCGCCGCGCACACCGCTACGGCCGACGGCGGGAAGTGGGACACCCGCCCGATCGCCGGCGGGACGAGCTCGCGGCCGGTCCTCATGGACGTCGCCGGGACCTTTCCCTATCACTGCGCGATCCACCCCGGGATGACCGGGAGCGTCGTGGCTGTTGCCGCGGTCCCGGCGACGGCGACACCGACGCCGGTGCCGACGCCGGTGCCGACGCCGGTGCCGACCGCGACGCCGCCCCCCACGGCCACGGTCGCACCGCCCGCGGCGACCCCGGAGCCGTCCGCGGCGCCGGCGGTCACCGCGTCGGCCGGTCCGAGCCCGAGCCCCTCCGCGTCGGCGAGCCTCCCCAGCCCGCAGGCGGCGGCCTCCCCGGTCCCGACGTTCGCCCCCACCGGTCCTCCGCGCGCGCCGGCCGCCCGAGGGGCCGCGCCGGCGATGCCGGAAGCGCCGGGGCCGCTGCTGGCCGCCGTCGCGCTGGCTGCGGCGGCGCTGCTGGCCGGACTGGGCTGGCTCCTCGTCCGCCGGCGGTAGCCCGATCGGCGCGGGACACCGCGGGCATGTCCCCAGGCGCGCGAGGTCTTGCGGGCGTACGGCGGGGACGTGCACGGGCTCTGCTAGAACAGTCCAGGGGGCACCGGCGACGGCGGCGCATCTGCCAGAATGACGACATGCCCACCGCCATTCCCACCCTTGCGGACGACATCGCGGAGATCCTCGTCAACGAAGCCGCCATCCGCGCGAAGGTCGCCGAGCTGGGCGCGCAGGTGACGCGGGACTACACCGGCCGCGACCTCGTCCTGGTAAGCATCCTCAAGGGCGCGCTCCCCTTCCTCGCCGATCTCATGCGCCAGATCCCGCTCCCCCTCTCACTCGACTTCATGGAGGTCTCCTCGTATGGGGACGCGACGTCGTCAAGCGGCGTGGTGCGCATCCTCAAGGATCTCGCCAAGCCGATCGAGGGTCGGCACGTCCTCATCGTCGAGGACATCCTCGACACCGGTCATACCCTGGGGCATATCCTCGATCACCTCGAAACGAAGAAGCCCGCCTCGATCCGTCTCTGCGCGCTGCTCGACAAGCCGGCCCGCCGGGTCGTTCCGATCGAGGTCGAGTACCGGGGCTTCGAGATCGCCGACAAGTTCGTCGTCGGCTACGGGCTCGACTACGCCGAGCGGTACCGCAACCTGCCCTTCATCGGCGTGCTGAAGCCCGAGGTGTACACGGAAGCCGGGTGACCCAGATCGCCGTCGCCCTCCTGGTCGTCGCGACCGTGCTCGGAGCCGGCGGGACCGCGCGGGCGGCGACGAACCTCCCCGCGCTCCCAGCGACGATCCGGGTGAACATCGCCGGCCTCGGGACCTCCTACGCCGTCATCTCCTCCACCGGCACGCTGACCGCGACCGCTTCGGACGGCTCGGTGCTCTACCGCGGGGGCGGCCGCACCGTCTCGCGCACGAACGTCCGGAAGGTAGCGGGAACCGACCTCGTCCTCCCACCGCGGCGGGAGGGCACGCTCACGCCATCCGAGCGCGCCGACCGCTCCGCCGAGCTGCGAAGCGCGCGAGCGGCGCAGGCCGACTCGGGCCCGCGCTCGCTCATCACGATCCCGTTCCAGTTCTCGGTGCTGCAGGGCCCGAACGACGACATCGGGTCGCAGGCGATCACCGCGGATCGGCCGATGCTCATCCGTTTCACGACCGACGACGGGATCCTCCAGTACAACGGGCGCTTCTACCGCGGCAGGCTGGAGCTCGCGTTGGACGACGAGAGCGACCTCATCGTGGTGAACACCGTCCGGACGCACGACTACCTCGCGTCGGTGGTCGGCTCGGAAGTTCCCTCGTCGTGGGAGAACGAGGCCCTGGCCGCGCAGGCGGTGGCCGCCCGCACGTATCTGTACACCCACCTCGGCCGGCACCGGAGCTACGACCTGGAGGGAGACACCCGCGATCAGGAGTACGACGGCACGGCGAACGAGGACGCGCGAACGGTGCGCGCGGTCGAGCGGACCGCCGGGCGGATCGCGACCTTCGGCGGCAGGCCGATCGAAGCGCTGTACTCCGCCAACGCGGGTGGGCTCACCGAGGATTCGGAGAACGTCTTTGGGAACGCGCTTCCCTACCTTCGCAGCGTCACGTCGCCGGGCGACGCGGTGGCGCGGGATTCCTCGTGGGGGAAGACCAGCTACGAGTGGACCAAGGAGATCAGCGCGACGCAGCTGCGCGACTACCTGGTCGCGCGCGGGTTCGATGTCGGCGTGCCGCGCGAGATCGCGCTGACCAGCGTGTCTCCGACCGGTCGCGTGCTCACCGCACGGGTCGTCGGCAGCACCGGGACCAAGGACATCGGCAAGGACCGCGCCCGCTATTACTTCGGCCTGCGCAGCTCGCTGTTCGCGGTGAGCGTGCGGGACCGCGGCGCGACCGAGCGGGTCCCGGCCGCGGACGTCGACCGCCAGAGGGCGCTTGCCGGGCTGGACGCCCGCCAGACTGCGACGGAGTTCGAGGTCCTCCGCGACGCGACGGGGACCGAGATCGGCCTCCAGGCGACCGCATACCGGTACGAGCTCCCGGCGACGTTCGTCTTCACCGGGAAGGGCTTCGGGCACGGCGTGGGGATGTCCCAGTGGGGCGCTCAGGGGATGGCCTTGAAGGGGTCGTCGGCCGAGGAGATCCTGGCCTACTACTACCGTGGGACCGCGGTGACCACGGTCGGTGGCGACTGACCGGCGATCGTCCCGCCCGGTCGAGCGCTAGGTGACCATTGCGGCAGCCGGGCGGATCGGCAGCTTCACCTTCAGGACCACGGTGCCGTCCGGACGCGTCTCGTGGGTCGATTCGCCCTTCAGTAGATCCAGGCGCTCGCTGCGGCGGAGGCCCGAGGCCAGCTCGCCGTCCGAGGGCATGTCGCGCCCGTCGCTCTGCAGCATGATCTCGAGGGAGGCGTCCTTCCAGGACATCCCGAGCACGACGTCCTTCGCCTCACCCTTCTCGATCCGCTCGACCAGGGAGTCCTGGATCAGCCGGAAGATCGCGACCTCGTCATCCGACGGCAGGCGACGATCCCGACCGGTGCTGGAGAAATCGATCCGGATCGCGTGCTTGTCGACCAAGGTCTGGATGTACCGCCGGAGTGTCGGCACGAGGCCGAGGTCATCGAGGATCATCGGCCGAAGCTCGAAGATGAAGCCGCGAAGCTCCTGGAGCGTCTTGTTCACCATCACCCGAAGGGCCTTCAACTCGTCGCGTGAGCGCTGCGGGTCGACGCTGTACAGGCGCTCGCTGATCTCCGACTGGAGGACAACGTTCGCCATCGCCTGTGCCGGACCGTCGTGCACCTGCCGCGCGATGCGACGGCGCTCCTCCTCCTGCGTGTCGACGATCGCCTGCAGCAGCCGGCTCTCATCCAGGATCGGAGCGGCATCTTGGGGCACCGGTGCGGCCGCGAGATCGTCGATCTGGCCACGGGTGGAGCTGAGCAGCGTGTGCACGCGGTCGAGCAGCTTGCGCTTGCTCTGGAGCTCACCGAGCTGACCCTCCATCATCACGCGCTTGCCCATCGTGCTCGCGTGCTCGTCCGCGGCGGCGAAGATCTCTTCGCGCTCGACGCTCCCGGGATCGCTCCGGGCCTCCTCGAGCTTCGCCTTCGCAGTGTCCTCGCGCGAACGGAGACGGCTCACCTCGATCTGGGTCGATCCGACAAGCAAATCGAGCTCACGGATCTCGGCGTTGACCTTGCTCTGCTCGGCGCCGAATGCCGCGATGATGTCCGGCGGCCCGCCCCCGGACACGCTAGTTTCCCAGCTCCGGCCCCTTGATCCAGCCCTGGCGGATCGCGTAGACGACCGCCTGGGTCCGATCGTTCACCGATAGCTTGCGGAGGATGCTGGACATGTGGTTCTTCACCGTCTGCTCGGAGATCGCGAGCGCGTAGGCGACCTCCTTGTTCGTCATCCCCTGGGCGATGTTGTCCAGGATCTGGACCTCTCGTGGGGACAGCGGCGCGAACACATGGGAAGACCCCGGGCCGTACACCGACAGCTCGCGGAATTCTGCGAGCACCTTCGAAGCGACGGCCGGCTTGGCGAAGATCTTCTCGTTGATCGTGAATTGGCCGGCGCGGACCTTACGCACCGTATCGACCAGCTCGTCCGGGGCACAATCTTTCTTCAGGTACGCGGCCGCCCCGGCGCGGATGGCGTCGAACAGCGTCTGCTCCTCCTCGAGCGCGGTGAGCACGATGACCGCGATATGCGGAAGCTCACGCCGCACCCGCTGGGTCGCCTTGATGCCGGTGAGGCGTGGAAGATCCGCCTCGATGATCAGGACGTCCGGCTCGAGCTCGATCGTCTTGGCGACGGCCTCTTCGCCGTCCGTCACGGTCGCGAGGATCTCCATGTCAGGCTCCCGCTCGAGCACCTGGGTGATGCCGAGCGTCGTGAGCCGGCTCGCGTCGGCCAGCACGATTCGGATCGCCTTCTCCGGCTTATCGGCCACGTGTGTCCCCTTCTTTCGCCAACGGAAGCAGGAGTGTAACGGCGGTGCCCGCGCCGGGCGTGGATTGGATCTGCAGTCGTCCGCCGATGAGCTCGGCGCGCTCACGCATGGAAAGCAGCCCGACCGACTTGACGCGTCGTGCGGCCTTCACCAGGTCGAAGCCGATCCCGTCGTCAGTGCAATGGAGCACGACCTGGTCCTTCGCGCATTGCCAGACGATACCGACGCTCGTTGCCTGAGCGTGCTTGTGCACGTTCTGGAGAGCCTCCTGCATCACCCGGTAGATCGCGAGCTCCTGCATCGGCAGGAGGCCGGTGTCCGTCGTGTCGAGATGGCACTCGACGCGCAGGCCGTAGCGGCTCTGATACTCGTTCGCGTAGTTGCGGATCGCCTCCGCGAGGCCGAGCTCGGAGAGGACCGGCGGCCGGAGGTCGTAGATCATTCCCCGCACCGAATCGAGGGAGCTGCGGAACTGGCTCTTCAGGTTCGCCAGCTCGGTGCGCAGGGTGCTCCGCACGTCCGCGGGCGCCCGTTCGGCGATCCGTTCGAGGTACTCCACCTCGAAGACGGCGTTCGCGAGGACCTGCGCCGGCCCATCGTGGACGTCGCGGTAGAGGCGCTCGCGCTCGGCCTCGAGGCTCTCGAGCACCCGCTGGGCGACCTCGACCGCCTCGTCACGGCCCTCCGGGTCCGGCGGCATCCCGCTTCCGCTCAGGAAGGCCGCACTGGACTCGATGTGGCCGATCGCAAGCTCGAGCTGCTTCAGCCGGCGGAAGGCGAGCCGGCTCGTCTCGTCTGGCTCACCGCTGACGCGGGCCTGCGACTCCGCGTGCCGTTGGTAGGCCCGCTGGAAACGCTCGACCTGTACGCGTAGGCGGCGGACGTCGCGCCGCAGCGTGTCGACGATCCCTTCGAACTGTGCGTCGAGGTCGTCGTCACGCGGTACCCGGGCGGGCGTGCGTTCGTTCGTGCTCTGAGTCTAGGTGAGGTTCCCAGTGGTAGTTGGCGCTGAGCTCCCGGCCCGTCCAACCTGCGCGGCATGGATGAGCTGTACGCCACTTCCGACAAAGTCCGCGGTCGCGAGGGCCTGCCAGCGGAACAGACTTCGCCGGCTGCACCGCTCGAGCGCGAAAGCCGGGACCTTCCTGGTATGCGTGACGCGATCCGAACCGCCGCCGGCTCCGAGCTGCGCCGGCGCGAGATCGCCCTGATCAGTCACGGCTGGATCAGCCAGCTCCTCAGCGACCTCGGGACGGCGCGGCCTTCGCCGGCCCGCGAGCGCGAACCCCGCTACGAGCGCTCGGCGCCCAATGCCCTCTGGCACATCGACATCAAGGGGCCGTTGTTCATCCAGCTGGCCCGCGGCCGCTACCTCAAGACGTGGCTGATCGGCCTGGTCGACTCCCGCTACCTGCTCGGGCTGCGCATCGCCGAGAAGCAGGAGACCGAGGGCATCCTGCGCTGGCTTGCCGACTGCGTCGAGCTGTCCGGCAAGCCCCTGGACCTGATGAGCGACAACGGCACGCCGTTCGTCCACTGGATGCCCGGGGTGCTCACGCGTTTCGGCAAGGAGCTGCGTGACCTCGAGGTCCGCCACATCCGGACCCAGGTCGACTCGCCCTGGACCAACGGCAAGATCGAGTCGTTCTGGGCCACGCTCAAGAGCGAGGTCCTCGATCGCGAGATCTTCCGTTCCCTCGCTGATGCTGAGGCGGCCCTCGAGCCCTTCAGCCGCTCCTACAACTACCACCGGCTGCATGGCGAGATCGGCTGGTGCACGCCCGGCGAGCGCTTCGACGGGACGCCCTTCACCGACCGCGGCTTCGAGAACATCCCGGCGCTGCAGCGCCTCGAGAGCGGGCTCGCGGGTGTCCGGAAGGCGGCCTGAGCGAGTGCCATAAACCACTGGGAACTTCAGCTAGGGACCGGGGCCGACCGTGATGAGGACGGCGGTACTCCCGAGCGCGCGGACCGGCCAACCAAGCTCAGCGGCCCGGACCGCGACCGGCGCGTCCGGGCGGACGAGGAGCTCCCGGACCCCGCGCCGGGCGACCACCTCCCGCCAGCCGGGCCGGACATTCAGGATCGTCGTGTAGTCGGCGACGACCCCGGGCAGATAGGGCGTGAGCCGGCCGTCGACGAAGACCGGGGTCCGCGGCGCCGACCAGATGAGGAAGCCGCCCCAGTCGTAGTCGTTGAGGAGCCCGGGACCCGGCGCGAGCACCGGAAGGGCCGCCGTCGGGTACCGGCCGAGGTCGGGTCCGGTCGGGCTCGTCGCGACGGCGGTGCCGAGCAGGAGGAGGCCGGCGAGCCCGGCGGCCAGGTCGATGCGTCGCCCCGGCGGCGGGGCGACCGCCCCCACCCCGCGACCCGTCCGACCACGCCTCTCCGCGCGGCGCACGGCTGCGATGGCCTCGGATCCGTGGCGGGCGAGGAACGGCGCGGCGGCGATCGCGAAGAACGGGGTCTGGCGGACCGCGATGAGCGAGATCAGCAGGACCGGGAGGAGCACGACCGCAGCGGAGCGGTCGCGATCGGGAGTCAGCGCGGCGGCCGCGAAGGTGAGGATGATCGCCGTCGCGAACACCAGACCCGGGAGCGTCGTAACGTCGGGCACCGCCCATTCCTGGATCAGGCGTGGCGGACTCAGCAGGTGGAACCCCGGCGCGGACCACACCCCCGGCCCGGCGGGCGTGAGGAGGGTCGCGAGGATCGCCGTCAGGGCGGTCAGCGCGTACCCGCGGCGCCGGGCGGGGGCATCGAACAACGCGCCCTCGGCGCACACCGCGACCACGAGCGCGGCGCCGAGCGCGAACGAGCCATGCAGCTCGGCCCACACCGCGATGAGGAACGGGAGGGCGACGAGCGCCCGGGTGCTGCCCTCACGCGCCGACCGGAGCAGCGGCACGAGCACGGCGAAGCAGAGGAAACCGAACAGCTCCGGCCGCTCGACCGAGATCAGCCGCGACAGCGCGAGGGCCGGGAGCGCGGCGATCACCGCGACGAGCGGGCCACGCGGGCGCTCGCGCAGCGCACTCCACACGATCGCGGCGCCGAGCAGCGCGACCGCCAGGGCCCGGAGCCCGAGGATGCCGGACCACCCGGCGGCGAGATACGCGCCGAACCAGAGCAGCTGGCCGAGCCACTGGTCCGTCGAGACCGGCTGCCCGGCGACGGTCCACGAGAAGAGGTCGGTCCGGACCAGACCGTGGGCGATCGTCTCGCGCGCCGTCGCCAGTTGCCAGAACACATCGTTGTCCCCGAGGGGGAAGGCCACCGACGCCGCGCCGAAGGCGGTGCCGGCGATGATCGGCACGAGGAGCGAGACGCGGCCGCCGAGGCGTGCGGTCCGCGCGATCATGGCCGCCTCAGCAGAACGAAGGTGCGATCCTCGGCCCGGACCTGCCATCCGTCTTCGCGAAGCGCGGCGGCGAGCGGCCGATCCGGTCGCAGGAGAGCCTCGCGAACGTCGTAGCGGTCCAGGACCGCGCGCCAGCCGGGACGAAGCTCCACTGCCTCGCGGTAGGCGTCCAGGACTCCCGCGGCCACGAACGGAAAGAGTCGACCGTCGATGAAGACCGGCCGGCCGGGCGAGCGGAGGATGAGGAACCCGCCCCAGTCGTACTCGTTCAGCACCACCCCCGACCCGGCCGCGAGCGCGGGCAGGGCTCCGACCGGGTAGCTCCGCTCGTCCGGACCGGACGGCACCAGGGCGGCGCTCACCAGGGCAACGGCCACGAGGGCCAACACGACGAGCGCCGGGGCGCCGGCCGGTGGGCGGGCACGCGCGGGGAGCCGCCGCGCCACCCGGCGCCAGACCTGACGGAGGGGATCGGTCAGCCCGCGGGCCAGCAGCGGGAGGGCGGCGATGAGGTAGAACGCGAGGTGGCGCTGTCCCGAGAGCGCGAGCCAGGTGAGCGGGGCGAGCAACAGGATGTCCAGCGGACCGGCACCGCGCGCGATCGCGACGCCGAGCGCGGCGGTGAGGAACAGGGCGAAGACCGCGCCCGACGCTTCGAGCACATCCGGCGGGGCCTCCTCCCGGATGAAGCGCGGCGGTGCGAGGGCATGGCCGGCGGCGCCCCCGAGCCCGAAGGTCTCCGGGTCGGCGAACGTGGCGAGCGCGGAGAGCGCCAGGACGACCAGCATGGTCCGCGCCCCGGGCCGTCGGAGCAGCAGACCCTCGACGGCGAAGGCGCCGATGAGCCCGAGCCCGATGACGTAGCCACCGTGGAGGTTCGCCCAGAGCAGCAGGAGCGGCGGGATCGCGAGGTGCGCCCGGCGCGATCCGGCGCGCGCGGCGAACAGGAGCTCGAGGACGACCGGGAACAACACGAAGGTGAAGAGCGCCGGACGGTCGGTCCAGCGCGATCGGGTCGCGATGAAGCCGACAGCGAGCACGAGCGCCGCCGCCGCCACGGAGGCGCCGCCGCGTCGGGCGATGCGCGCGGCGCAGAATGCCGCCACCCCCACCAGGGCCGATCGCAGCAGAACGAGGCCGGGCCAGCTCCCTGTCGCGACAGCGATCGCGAGCACGACCTCGCCGAGCCACTCTCCGAGTGCGTACGGCCGGCCGGCGATGCTCGAGGAGAACACGTCCGCGCGAAGGATCTCGCGGTGCTCGAGCATCCAGCGCCCGCTCGCGAGATGCCAGTACATGTCCGGATCGGACGGCGCGAATCCGGCGGCGAGCGAGAACGCGACCGCCGCCGCGCCGATCGGGAACGCCCAGCCGCCGAGGGCGCGGATCACGGGGCGCAACCCCGAGGCGGCGGCGGGAGCGAATACACCCGGATGGATCGCCCGTTCTCGCCGATCTGTTCGGCCCCGGTCGCCGCACGTCCGCGATAGAGGTCGTCGTAGGCCGTGAAGTGCGTCGGCTCGAGGACGATGGAGCCGATCCCGATGGCCGGTGCGTAGCAGGACGCCGCGGCGAGCCCATCCGCCGGGGTGACAATGACCGTGCGCCCGCTGATCCAGCGCCAAGCCGCGGCGTCCACCGCGAGGAACGGGCCTGGCGGGATGCGGTCGAGCGCGGCGACACGAGTGCGGTAGGCCGTGTTGAAGCTCGCATCCCACTGCGCGACCGCGAGGGCGGAGACGAGCGCGGCGCCGATGATGCCGGTCAGCGCAATGACCTGCACCGCGCGGGCGTCCCACGCCCGCTGCCTGAACAGCGCACCGCTGCCAACGGCACCGAGGGCGATCCCGTAGGGGAAGAACGCCGCAAGGGAATGGAAGTATGAGCCGCGCGTCGAATGGAGCGTCCAGAACAGGCTCTCGGCGACATACACGAGCGCGAGCAGCGCCCCGAACGCGCGCACGTCGGCGCGGCCGGCGCGCGCGCGGATCGCGAGCGCCATCGGCGGCAGCAGGATCAGCGCGAACGTGACGGCCAGCGTCAGAAAATTGGTCGCCAGCGCTGCGGCCTTGGCACCGAGGAAGGTCGGAAGATCCTGGATCACCGCGCCGAGGGCTGGCGGCCCCGTGGCGAAGAAGTCCTCGTACCGGAGCAGGAACGCCGTCCGCGCGAAGAGGCCGGCGGGCGGTCCGATCGCGAGGTCCCGTACCAGCCAGCCGATCCCGATCGTGAGCGCGACGCCGCTCGCGGCCAGCCCCGCGCGCCGGCTCGCCGGCGGCAACACGAGGGCGAGCAGGGCCAAGCCGAAGAGCGCGGCCTCCCCGCGGGCGAGGAACAGAAGACCGACGAGGAGCCCGGCCATCGCGCCGGCACGCACCTGGCCGCGTGCCGCGCGGCCGTAGGCCAGGAAGAACAGCGTGCCAAGGACCGCGGCCGGCGCGAACGCGTCGAGGCTCACCCATCCCGGCGCGAACGCGCCGCCAAGCCCGGCGAGCGCGGCGGCGACCAGGGCGGTGCGTGGACCGCCGCCGAGAGATCGGGTGGCCGCGTAGGCGACCGCCGGGATGCAGGCGGCGACCGCGATCGTCAGGGCCTGCGACGCGCGGAAGCTGTCGAGGAAGGGGAACAGCACGATCCCGAGCGCCTGCAGACCCGTGGCGAGCGGCATCCAGAAGCGGTGACTGGGGACCGGAAGCGCGGTGCCAGGCTGCGCTTCGAGTGGGTTCCACACGAAGTCGGCGGTGAGACCCTGGCCGGCCGCGAGCCGGCGCGCAACGTCGTGGTAGTAGTAGGCGTCGGTGTATCCGGGCTGG
Organism: Candidatus Limnocylindria bacterium; assembly: GCA_036565345.1. Taxonomy (GTDB): domain Bacteria; phylum Chloroflexota; class Limnocylindria; order P2-11E; family P2-11E; genus UBA4735. The sequence goes on from DATCNH010000062.1 coordinate 39,245, forward strand.
CCCACGACCGCGGCCGACGCGATGCGGACGAGCAGGAGGGCGGCCGAGAGGAGCACGATCCGTCGGATGGCGGCGTCGCTCAACGCCGCCAGTCTATTGACCTTGCGTGACCGCGGATTGGCGCCGCTCGGGGACCTAGGGAACGGGCTCAGCCATCGGCTGCGCCGTTCGCCGGTGCCGGATGTAGATGCCCCCACCGACGACGATGAGCGAAAAGACGCTCACCGCGCGATCGAGGACCGCGACCGCCACCGCGGAGTGCTGCGGCAGGCCGAACCCGGCGGTGAGCACGTACACGATGGCGATCTCCACGAAGCCGAACCCCGCCGGCGTGAGCGGCACCGTCGTGAGGAGCGAGGACGCGACGGCGACGAAGACGACCCCGGAGATCGGCAGCTCGAGCCCGAGCGCGGCGAGCACGAACGCCAGTCGGGCGGCTTCCACGAACCAGATGAGGAGCGTCTCGGGACCGGCCTCCGGGAGCGCGCGGAACGAATGGAGGACCCCCTCGCGGAACAGCCGGCCGATGCGGCGCACCTCCTGGGGAAAGAAGCGCGCGACACGCGGAGCGACGACGTATACGGCCAGGAATCCGACGACGATGAGGACTGCGAGCCCGATCGCCGACAGGTAGACGAGCCGCAGGTCCGGCAGGATCGTCCGGCCGAAGGCGATGTAGCCGCCGACGATGAGCAGGCCGAAGACCACGAACAGGTCCAAGAGCCGCTCGGCGACGACCACCCCGACGGTCCGCGAAAGCGAGATGCCGAAGCGCTGCCGGACGAGGTACGAGCGGTACAGGTCGCCGAGCTTCGCCGGGACGAGGCAGTTCACGAACCACCCGAGCATCACGATCTCGAGGAGATCGCGGCCACGGATCATGGTGCCGCCCTCGCGCAGCAGCCGGGCCCAGCGGCGGGCGCGGACCGGGAAGGACGCGTAGTAGACGATCAGCGCCACGGCGACGAGCCTGGGATCGCTCGACCGGATGGTCGTGAGCGCGTTCCCCCAATCCACGTTCCGGGCGAAGAACGCGAGCAGCGCCAATGGCACCAGCGTGGAGATGAGCTCCCGCCAGCCGAATAGTTGACGGCGGACCGCGACCTCGTCGGTATGGCCCGCCTCGACGGCGAGCTGTTCGATGGTGCGGTCTTCGGCGTGCGGTCTCACTGGCGAGAGACGGGCGAGACGGCGCCCGGCACGGTCATCGATCGTCGGATGCGGTCGAGTCTAGTGGAGGGCCGTGGCGGACGCCGCATGTGGCACTCGTTGTGGCGGCGAGGCCGTGACCCGCTGCCCCAGGACGACCACGGCGAATACCACGAGAGGCACGATCGCGCTGGCCTCCTCTCCATTGCGCATCAGGTCCCAGGCATACAGTCCCCATGGGATCGGCCCGAAGGCCACGGCGACGGCGCCGAGCAGCAGGAACCGCCGCGCCGGATGTGCGCAGCCCATGGCTCCGATGGCTCCGATGACCACGGTGGCGGAAAAGAGGAGGTAGAGCTGCTCATAGGTCCAGCCATGGGGCGCCGCAAAGACCGAGATCGGGATCGCGGCCGCGATCGCCCAGGCCGGCGCGGGGCGCAGCCGCCACCACCAGAGGGCGAGGGCGGCCGCCGCGACGCCCACCGCCACGGGACTCGCCACCAGGGGGATGCCGGCGGCGATCCGATCGATGGTCCAGCCGGTCGCGTTGCTGAATCGGGTCCGCTGCAGCGCTGCGGCCGCGTCGATCCACGCGGACATCCACCCGGGTTGGAAAGCAAACGCGCTTACGAGGAGTGGGAGGCCGACCAGTGCGGCGCCGCCGATCAACCGCCGCCGCTCACCCGCGGGTGTCACGATGAGGAGGGCGATCGCCACGAGGACAAGGGACTGCGGCTTCACGGCACAGATGGCAAGGAACGCCCCAGCCGCCATCGGCCGACCGCGCAGGGTCATCCCGACGGCACCGGCGACCGCGCCGAAGAGGAACCCCGTGATGTTCCCGTTCCCCGGCAAGAGCCAGAGCGGCTGGAAACCGAGCGCGATGCCGGCGATCAGCCAGCCACCACGCCGAGTGGCGCTGCGCAGCGGCCGGGAAACGAATGCCAGGCCGGCCACGACGCACAGCGCCTGCGCCACAAGCCACGCCGCCGCGGCCGCGTCGAGCGGCAGGAACGCGATCGGGAGGATCGCGATGAAGAGATAGAGCGGGTACGGCGTGGTCCAGCTCGGATCGCCCGAGGCCGGCTGCGGCGGGACATGCAGGGCGGCGCTTCCCTGCCGAGCGGCGAACTCGGCGGTCCAGCGCCGGTCATACGGGGAGGCGCCGGAGGCCACTGCGACGGCTCCGGCGTAGTACTGGAAAAAGTCGCCGTTCCGATATTCGCGCCCTGGCCACCCGACGAGGGCGAGCAGTGCCACCGCCAGGATCGCCGCAAGCGCGACCGCGGCCAGTCTGGCCCGATTCACGACCCGCTCGCGCCTCCAGTGCGACGGCTCAGCCACTTGCGCAGCTTGTCGTAGCGGGTCTGGAAATGGATCCCGTGGCCGGCGAGGCGCCCGTGGACCACCCCGGTGCGCAGCGCCGCGACGAAGTCGTCCCGCCCGCTGAAGTCGTTCACCTCGAGCCAGGCGCGACCGATCTCCCAGGGCCGGTGCGCGTCGCTCCCGACGGCGCCCGGGATGTTCCGCTCCTTCGCATACGCCTCGGCCCGGCGGTTATCCGCCGCGAACGCTTCGCGCGCATTGAAGATCTCGATCGCATCGATCTGGGACCAGAGCCGCTCGAGCGCGTCGCGGCGAAGGTGATAGATGCGGTTGTGGCTGAACGGGTGCGGTACCGAGACCAGACCGCCCTGATCGTGGATCCGGGCGATCGTCTCCTCGCCGGAGAGGTCGCGCGGGACGGCCGTGGTGAGGAACAGCCCGATGATCTCTCCGTCCCGCGTCGAGACCTCCTCCCCGACGATGACGCGGAACCCATCGGCCTTCTCCTGCAGCCGCAGGGCGCCCTCGATCGTGTTGTGATCGGTCGCGCAGACGACGTCGAGCCCGGCGGCCTTCATCGCGAGCGCCTGGATGGCGACCGGCGTCCGGCTGTCGGGTGAGAACTCGCAGTGGGTGTGCATGTCGAGCTTGATCCGGCGCGCGGAAACGGTCAGATCGGTCAGATCGCTCTCCCTTGGGTCGTCGCCTCGCGGACGATCTCGCGTATCCGCTGCTCGAATCGTGCCACATCGAAACGCCGCGCGGACTCGCGCAGCGCGACGCGGTCCACGCCGGACCGCTCCACATCGCGCACCGCAGCGGCGAAGAGGCTGGGGTCAGGCTCGGGGATGAGGCGGCCGTCGATCCCGTCGCGGACGATGTCGCGCGCGCCGCCCCGACCGAGGGCGACGACCGGCGCGCCCGACGCGAGGGCCTCGGCGTTCACGATGCCAAAGTCATCCTCGGCGGGAAAGACGAGGCCTCGCGCCGACCCGAGGAGCTGTCTCACGGTCGCGTCGTCGACTCGGCCGGCGAAGGTGACGTTGTCCCGGGCGATCGCCTCGAGGCTCGCGCGCTCGCGCCCGTCGCCGACCACGATAAGCCGAAGGCCGACCTCATTGAACGCCCGCACCGCGACATCGGCGCGCTTGTAGGCGACGAGCCGGCTGGGCATGCAGACCCAGAAGTCGCCGCGCTCCGCGGCCGACGTGAACGAGTCGACATCGATCGGCGGGTGAAGGATCTCGCTCTCGCGTCCGTAGTAGCGCCGGATGCGATCACGCACGACCGAGGAGTTCGCGATCCAGCGGTCGACCCGTGATGCTCCGGCGAGATCGGCGACCCGCAGTCGCCGGAGGATCTCGCGGACGGCGCCGTGCAACGGTCGCGGGACCTCCTCGGCGAGGTACTGCTCGCTCCAATCCCACAGGAATCTGGTCGGCGAGTGGCAGTACGCGACGTGCACCGTCTCCTCGGGCAGCCCAAGGCACTTGATGAACGCGCTGGTCGAGGTGACGACCGTTTCCGTCCCAGCGGGAACGCGCAGCCGCGCCGCCGCGTCCGGATAGAGCGGCAGCAGCAGGCGGTGCAGCCCTCCACCGAGCGGGAGCTGCTGGAGATACGAGGTGCGCAGGGTCCATCCGTCGAGCGGCCCATAGGCGCGACGGTCGTGGAAGAACGTGTACACCGGCGCCTCGGGCCACATTCGGTGGAGGACGTCGACGACCAGCTCGGCGCCGCCGCGGGCCGAAAAGAACTCATGCGCGAGGGCCAGGCTCACCGCGACGACCGGAGGCGCGCGAGGAGAACCAGTACGACGAAGACGGGAAGCACGCGCTGGCGCCGCCACCGCTTGGGGTCGCGCACGAGGCGCCAGAGCCATTCCAGGCCGACGGCGTGGATCAGGGCCGGCGGCGGCTTGGCCGAGCCCGCGAGATAGTCCAGCGAGCCACCGACCCCGACCGCGAGCTTCACCGTCGGAAGCGCCGCGAGGTGCCGGGCGATCCAGCGCTCCTGCTTCGGCATCCCGAACGCGACGAACAGCAGGTTCGGCCGAGCGGCGGCGACCGCGGCGACGGCCTCATCCGACTCCGCGTCGCCGTCGTGCGTCCCGGCGATCCGCAGTCCCGGGTGCCGCGCGACCAGGGCCGCGGCGGCCCGCTCGGCGATTCCCGGCGCCGCGCCGAGGAGATAGAGCGACAGATCGCGCTCGCGCCCCACCGCGGCGATCCGTTCGACCAGGAGCCGGCCTGGCGCCCGGCCGGGGAGCGGGTCCCCGAGGAGCCGCGAGGCGAGCAGCGCACCGGTGCCGTCAGGGATGACCAGGTCGGCGCCGGCGGCGATGGCGGCGATCTCCGGGTCGCGGCGGCAGAGCATGACGAACTCGGGATTGGCGGTGATGACGAATGTGCGCCGGCCGGCGTCGAGGCGCTGCAGGATCTCCTCGGTCGCGCCCAGCAGCGCGACCCGGTCGAACTCGACGCCCAGGATGTCGACGCGCGGTCTCACCTACTGGACGGGAACAAGACTCTTCTTGAAGAAGTCGAAGTGCTCGAGCGCCAGGCCCGTCCCCTTCGCCACGCAATAGAGCGGGTTCTCGGCGGCGTAGCAGGCCACGCCGGTGACCTGGGTGAGCAGCTTGTCCATGTTGCGCAGGAGGGCGCCCCCACCCGAAAGCACCATGCCCTTGTCGATGACGTCGGACGCGAGCTCGGGAGGGGTCTGCTCGAGCACGCTCTTCACTGCCGTCACGATCTGCTGCAGCACTGGCTCCATCGCCTCGGTCACCTCGTTGCTGCCGACGGTGATCGTGCGCGGCAGACCGGCGATGAGGTCCCGCCCGCGCACCTCCATCGTGAGCTCCGGATCCATCGGAAGCGCCGAGCCGATCTGGATCTTGACGTCCTCGGCGGTCCGCTCGCCGATCATGAGGTTGTACCGCTTGCGTACGAAGTTCGCGATCGCCTCGTCGATCTTGTTCCCTGCGGCACGCACGCTCTTCGACACGACGATCCCGCCGAGGGAGATGACCGCGATCTCGGCGGTACCGCCGCCGATCCCGATGATGAGGTTGCCGCTCGGGCCGGAGATCGGCAGATTCGCGCCGATGGCTGCTGCGAGCGGCTCCTCGATGAGGTAGGCCTCACGTGCGCCGGCACGCAGCGCCGCATCCTTGACCGCCCGCCGCTCGACGCTCGTGACCCCGGACGGCACACAGATCATGAGCTCCGGGTGGAAGACCCGGATACGGCCGCTCACCTTGTTGATGAAGTACTCGAGCATCTTTTCGGTGATGACGTAGTCGGCGATCACGCCGTCGCGCATCGGCCGGATCGCGGTGATGTTCCCGGGCGTCCGGCCGAGCATGAGCCGGGCCTCCTCGCCCACGGCGACGATGCGGGGCCGGTTCCCATTGCCTTCGCCCTGCGCGATGGCGACGACCGACGGCTCGGTGAGCACGATCCCCTTGCCGCGGACGTAGACGATGACGTTGGCCGTGCCGAGGTCGATGCCGATCTGGCGTGCGAACACGCCTTCAGCCTAGCGGCTATGCGCTCCGCGCGACGGGTCGCTTGGCTGGGTCGCGACGGATGAGACGGCTCCTCCAGAGCACGAGCGCCACGAGGAAGTAGGCGACGTAGGCGACACCCTCGAGGACCGTGGGGTCCGCCGAGTAGCCAAGCAGCGATCGGAGGATCGCGCCAACGCCCTCGCGATCCGGAAGCGTGGCGGAGAGATCGAAGATCGTCGGGCCCCCGCCGACCAGCCCGGCCTCGACGAATTCGTGGACGCCATGAGTGACCAGACCGGCCGCGAACAGGACGAGGACGATCCCGGTGACCCGGAAGAACGTCGCCAAGTTGATGCGGCGGCCGAATGCGTAGATGAGGACGCCGATCCCGAGCGCGATCGCCAAGCCCACGATCGTGCCGAAGAGCTTGCCCTCTCCGGGCGCGGCGAAGAGCAGGAGCGCGGTCTCGACGCCTTCGCGCACGACCGCGAAGAAGACGAGGGCGAAGATCCCCCAGGCCGCACCGCCACGCGCCAGCGCCTCCTGGACGCCGCGCTGGAGCTCGCCCTTGAGGTGCCGCGACTGGCGCAGCATCCAGAAGATCATCCAGGTGAGGAAGCCGGCAGCGAGGAACATCGTGACGCCCTCGAAGATCTTCTCGGTGGCGCCGGTGAACTCCGCGTTGAGCGCGTTCAGCACGGCCAGGAATCCCAGGCTCACCAGCGCAGCCGCTCCGGCGCCAAGCCAGACCCAACGGTGGGCCCGGGTGGCTCCGATCTGGGTCAGATACGCGAGGACGATGCCGGTGATGATCGCCATCTCGACGCCCTCGCGCAGGGCGATGATCAGGGCCCCGAGGTCACCTGACGACATGTCTGCCGCTCCCGATGCGATACTCGGTCCGTCGGAACCCATCGATGGGGCTCACGAACCGGTGTTAGGTGAGCCTAACTTATTCCGACCTGGCAGGTCAAGAATGGCATCGAGCGCGATCGAGGAATATCTCCAGGCGATCTACACCCTCGCCGACGAGAGCGGGAGCGTCATTGCCGCCCGTCTGGCCACCTTCCTCGGTATCTCGGCGCCGGCGACCTCGGAGATGGTCCACCGCCTGGAGCGCGAGGGCCTGGTCACGCTTGATCCGCGCAAGGAGATCCACCTCACCGCCGCGGGCCAGACCGCGGCCGACTCGATCGTCCGCCGCCATCGCCTCGCCGAGCGGTTCCTGGTGGAGGTCCTCGGATTCGCATGGTGGAAGACCCACGAGGAGGCCGAGCGCCTGGAGCACGCGATGTCGCCGGAGATGGAGACCAGAATGACCGCGGTCCTCGGTGACCCGCAGACCTGCCCCCATGGGAATCCGATGCCCGGCGTCACGGCGGTTCCGACCCGCCCGCTCGAGACCCTGATGGTCGGCGAGCGGGCCACGGTGCTGCGGATCCCGGACCAGTTCGAGCACGAGGATGGCTTCCTCGAATATCTGGATTCGCAGGGGGTGAAGCCGGGTGTCACCGTCACCCTGCTGGAGCAGAGCCCGGCGACACTTCGGGTCGAGGTGGATGGCGGAGCGCGATCGTTGCGGCCCGATTGCGGGCAGAAGGTCTGGATGTCGATATGAGCGAGCCGACGATCTTCGTGCAGGGCCGGGAGGGCGATTGGCTCGCCGACGTCCCGATCCTCCCCGGCTGCGTCGCCTCGGGGACCAGCCGCGACCAGGCGATCGCGAACGCGCGCCGGGCGTTCCGTGCGTATCGCGAGCTGCTCGACGCGCGCGGCGTCAGCATCGACCACTGGAAGGACCTCGACCCGGAGACGTTCGCCGTCGCGGACTACCCGGCCGCCGGACTGGCCGAGGACGAACGGCTGCTGGAGGAGCACGAGGTCCGCGACTTCCTGCATCAGCTCGAGGCGTCGCGGGCCGCGCTGATCGGCCTGGTGAAGGGCCTCTCGCCCGACCAGCTGGACCGGCGACCGACCGAGACGACCTGGAGCGTGCGCCAGGCCCTGGAGCACATCATGACCGGCGACGTGAGCATCCTCGCCCGGATCGAGCGCTGGCCGGACGATCCGTTCAACACCCTGCAGGCGGTCCACCGCCTGGTGTTCCAGCGCCTTTCGGTCATGGACCCCGCCGACCTGGCCAAGAGACGCATCGTGAACGGACGCACCTGGACCGTCCGCACGGTGATGCGCCGGCTGCTCGAGCACGAGTACGAGCACTACGGACAGATCAAGGAGATCATGTCCGGTCTCGGCGGCGACCGGCCCCCGGAGTAGCCGCGTCCCCGCAGCCTTGTTGCGGTCTCTTCGCGGGCTCGCGCGAACGGCATCTTCAGTCTCGCCAGCGACACCGCGGTCACGTCGCGTTCGCGCTCGCGCCGGTCAGCGCGCCGATGGCCGCCGGCTCACGCCATCGGCAAGTACGGCACGGTCAGGTGCGCAACGCGCCTCGCGCGTTCGTGGGCACGCTGGCGCAGCCTGGAACGTAGGAGGGATAGGCGATACTGCGGCCGTGCGGCCACCGCCATCAGGCTCGTCGTGACCGACCGCTGGTTCCGTCACCGGACGGACATCAGCTACGCGGTCGGACTGGCCGCAGGCGTTGCATTCTTCGTCGGAAGCGGCGCCCTCGCCGAACACGACCGCGAGATCTTCACGAGCGACTTCTCCGGGATCTGGAGTGGCGCACGAGGTCTCCTGCTGGGCGACAATCCGTACGATGCCGCGACGTGGCGGACCGTCGCCGCGAGCCTCGGCGGGCAACTTCCCGACACTCCGGTCTACGGCTACCCACCGTGGGTCGCTGTCGCGCTCGTGCCGCTCGCGCTGCTCCCGCTCCAGGCGGCAGCGGGCCTGTGGCTGGCCGCGAGTGTCGTGGTCGCCGCGGTCGCGCTGCGCGCGTTGCTCCGGGTGAGCCTTCCGGGCAGGTCGCTCGAGCACGGGATCATCGGCGCGTCGCTGTTCATGGCGCAGCCGGGCTACCGCGCCCTCGTGAACGGCCAATGGACGTTCGTCCTGGTCGCCGCGACCGCCACCGTGGCGCTGTTGCTTGCGACCCGGCCGCGACTCGCGGCGGCGGTCGCCCTGCTCTGGCTGGCGAAGCCGCAGCTGTTCGTATTCGCCGCGCTCGGCTGGGGTTGGGGCCGACCGCGTTTCGCCGCGACCGCCATGGTCCTGGGCCTCGCGATCGTGGGGCTCGGGACGCTCGCCCTGCCAGGCTGGTGGCCTGCTTGGTCAGCCGGCGTGGCGCCGGTCCGGCTCGATCGTCCGGCGACCGTGCCGAGCGCTCTCGCTGATCTCGTCGGCCCGGCTGGCCGAGCCGTCGGACTCGGCCTCATCGGTGCGGCCGCGGTCGCCACGGCCCGCGCGTTCGGCTCGCGGGGCTCCGCGGCACTCGCGATGTGGTCCGCGCTGTCTGTTGCGGGGGCCCTCTACATCTGGTCCTACGACCACCTGCTCCTCGTTGTGCCGCTGATCATCGCCGCCGGAGCGATCCGCGATGTCGCACCCGCTCGAGCACGCTGGCTCCTCATTGGCGGCGCCGCCATGCTGGCGGTCATCTCGCCCATGCTCTATGCCATCGCCCTCGCCCGCGGGCGCGAGACCTACAGCGCGATTCTCCCCACCGTCTTCGTCATCGCGATCGGCGCGCTGTGCTGGCCCGTACGGTCCAACGTCCGGGGTGCCGGATGAGCCGATAGTTCTCCGCCCTCGCGCTTGGCGTCGTTGCGTTTGCTGTCCATCGGTCGACACAATCGCCGTACGATTGCGCGGCATGCGCGGCCGTTGCGTACGGACCCGTCCCTGCGGCTCGTGATGAGCGCGGCCATTCGGAACCTCGCCCAGACCCGGGCGTGGCTCTATCCGGCGCGGACCACGTTCATGCTCGCTCCGTTCGGCGCGCGGCAGTGAGCCAAAACCGTGTGGCGACCCTCGCGTGGGCCGGGTACGCGGTGGCCGCTGGGTTCCTGGCGCTCTTCGGGCTGATCGCCTGGGGCCGCGCGCTCGTGCTGGCCGGCCCAGTCCTCTACGGCGAGGGCGCGGTCGCGCACGCGGCGATCCTCGCGCGCACCCTCGCGACCTACGCCGACGCGGGCGACGCGCGGTTCACCGCGGCGAACTACCCGCCGCTGTACTTCGTCGTCGCCGCCGCCGGCGACCCCTTCGTGTCGGGCCGCCTGCTCAGCATCGCGGCAACGCTGACCGTGGCCGGGATCATCGTGTGGCGGGCGCGGTCCGGCGGCCGGCTGGTGGGGGCCGCGCTCGGGCTGGGGTGGCTCGCCCTCGCGCCGGTCCTGATCTGGGGCGCCGCGGTAAAGCCCGACCCGCTGGCCCTGGCCCTCACCGCGGGAGCGGTGCTTGCGCTCGAGCGGCGCCGCGCGGGCCTGGGCGCGGCGCTGCTGATCCTGGCGATCATCGCGAAGCCGACGGCGGTCGTCGTGGCGATCGCGCTCATAGCCTGGACAGCCTGGCGCGATCGCGCACTGCTCGTGCGTCTGGTCGGATCCGGCGCGATCGCGCTCGGCGCCGCGGCACTCGCGCTGCTTCCGTTCGGGTACGCCGGTCTCTGGCGGCACGTAATCAGCTGGAATGCCCTGCCTTGGAGCGCCGAATCCGCCGCGCTGCTCGCCGCCCTGGGGATCGTCATCTTCGCGGCGCTCCTCGGCGCGGGCCTGCTCGCGCGCGCATTCCGCGGCCCGATCGGGGCATACGCCGCAGCCGCGGTCGTCATCGTGCTGCTCGGCGGTCGCGAGGGAGCGACGATCAACTACCTGCTTGACCTCGCCGCAGCCGGGGCGCTCGCCCTGGCTGCGGTGGCGCCCTCGCTCCGGCGGTCGCCGCTCTATCCGATCGGGGCGGTCGTCGCTCTCAGCCTCGCGGCGGTCCTCCTCGACCCGCTCGGGCTCGTCCCCGGCCGGACGGCGACGACCGGGGCGTGGGGCGATCCGGCGCGGCTCGCGTCCGCACGGGCAGCGCTCGCGGACGACACGCTCGTGCTCGCGGAGGACAGCGGTCTGCTCGTCGCGACCGGTCACCCCGTAAGCGTCGACGACCTCTTCCTCTGGAGCCGGCTCGTCGCGCACGGGACGATCGACCCTGGGCCGGTGTTGGACGCCGTGCGCCGGGCGCGCTACAGCGCGATCGTGACCGAGGTCGACCTCGGCCGGCTCGCCGAGGCACCGGCTTACGAGCGGGCCCGCTGGGAGCCATCGCTGCTTCGCGCGATCGACCTTCGGTATCGTCTCGACGCACGCCTGACCGGCGGCCTGTTCGTCTATCGACCGCGGTGAGCGCCGCTAGGCTCGTCTCGCCGTGATCGTGCGTGGCTTCCTGCTCGTCCTTCTGTCGTTCGCGAACCTGCAGCTCATTTGGTCGCCGGATGTCCTGCCGAACACGCTCCTGGCGTGGACACTGCTTCGCTCCGGAGATCTCAATTTCGACGAATTCACCGTCGCCGCTGGTACGAGCCCCAGCCGGTCACCGGGTCCGGAGCGCGCCGATCAGCTCGACCGCGAGACCTATTTCTTTCGCGCCTGCGGGCGTTCCACCGCGAGCGAGGCGCCGAAGGTGCCGCGGAGCGCCGGCGGTCCGCCGGCAGCGGGCCCGAACGACCACATCTGCTCGATCTTCCCACCGGGCATGGCGTTCCTGGCGCTTCCGGTGTTCGCGCCGGCGGTCCTCGCGGGAGTGCCCCCGAGCGACACGCCGACGCTCTTCTACCTCGGCCACCTTGCCGCCGCGATCGTCGAAGCGATCGCCACGCTCCTTCTGCTTTCGATCATGCGCCGCTTCGTCGGACGACGATCCGCGTTCCTGCTCGCACTGCTGTATGCGCTGGGCACCAGCGTCCGGACGGTGGCCTCGCAGGCGCTCTGGCAGCACGCCGGGGTGCATCTCTTCCTTTCCCTGGCCCTCTGGCTGGTCCTTCGCGAGGAGCCGGTATCCCTGGCCCGCCAACTCGTCGCCGGGCTCGCCCTGGGTCTCGCCGGCGTGGTCAGGCAAACGGCTGCGCTCGCGGTCGTCGGGCTCGCCGGACTCCGCCGCCTTCCGCTGGTCGCCCTCGCGGCGGGTGTGGGCCTCGCCCCGTTGCTGGTGTACAACGCGGTCGCGTTCGGCAACGCGTTCGAACAGGGATACGGCGCGAAGCCGTTCGACGCGCCGATCACCATCGGCCTCTATGGGCTGATCGCCTCTCCGAGCCGCGGCCTGCTCGTGTATGAGCCCTATGCCGCCTTCGCGCTCGTGGCGCTGGGGCTGGCCTGGCGTCGAGACGGTCAGGTGGCGCGGCGACTTCGCGTGCTGGGGCTGGTGTGGATCGCGAGCCTGGTGCTCTACGCAAGCTACGCCGAGTGGTGGGGCGGCCGGGTGTTCGGTCCCCGCTTCCTCGACGACCAGGCACCGATCCTGTTCGCGGCCCTGGCCTGGGGCATCGGCCGGGCCGGCCTGGTGTCCACCCGTTGGCACCGGATCGTGTTCGGAGTCCTCGCGCTCTGGTCACTCGTTCTGTTCAACGCTGCGGCCCTGGTGTACGACCTGCGGTGGGATACCGTGCCCCTGAACGTCAACGTCCATCCCGAGCGCCTGCTGGATTGGTCCGACCCGCAGTGGCTCGCGGTGATCGCTTCC
>DATCNH010000063.1:0-35161 GCA_036565345.1 Candidatus Limnocylindria bacterium
CAGGTGCTATTCTGACCCCCACCTAAACACTGTGAACTCTCGGCGCCCGGGGCACGCCGCTCCGGATGCCGTTTCCGCGACTGGGGGCCAGCGCCCTCGCACCGGCGCCGGCTTCGCGTACGCGGGACTAGGGACGGGACACGGAAAGGAACTCTGGCCATGCCGGACAACCTCGTCGGAGGGCTGCTTGCCCTCGTCGTCGGGGCCCTCGTCGGCTTCGCGATCGCGCTGGTCCTTCGCCGCAGCGTTGCCCTCTCCAGCGAGACCACCGCCCGGGCGAACGCCGACCGCCTGCTTGCCGAGGCCCGGGCGAAGCAGAAGGAGATCATCCTCGAGGCCAAGGACGAGGCCCTCACGGTCGCCAAGACCGCCGAGCTGGAGAACCGGGAACGGCGGGCCGAGCTTCAGCGCTACGAGACCCGGGTCGACAAAAAGGATGAGCAGCTCGACACCAAGCTCGCCCAGGTCGAGGAACGCGACCGGCGCCTCGGCGAGCGGGAGGCCGCCCTCGACGTAGAGCGGGCGAAGGTCGGACAGCTCCAGGACGAGCAGAAGACCGAGCTGGCCCGCGTCGCGGCGCTAACCCAGGACGAGGCCCGGGCGCTGCTCCTCGAGCGGGTCGAGGAGGAGATGCGGGACATCACCAACCGCCGGGTCCGCGACCTCGAGGCCGAGGCCCGCGAAGGCGCTGACGACAAGGCCCGCGGGATCATCACGATGGCCCTGCAGCGGTATGCCGCCGAGCACACCGCCGAGCACTCGGTGACCGCGGTGACCCTCCCGAGCGACGACATGAAGGGCCGCATCATCGGCCGCGAGGGCCGGAACATCCGGGCCTTGGAAAGCCTCACCGGCGTGGACGTGATCATCGACGACACCCCCGAGACCGTGGTGGTCTCGGCCTTCGATCCGATCCGTCGTGAGGTCGCCAAGCGGGCGCTCGACCGGCTGCTGGTGGACGGCCGGATCCATCCCGCCCGGATCGAGGAGGCGGTGAACCGCGCGCGGACCGAGATCGACCAGGCGATCAAAGAGGCCGGCGAATCCGCGATCTACGAGGTCGGCCTCGCCGGTCTCCATCCGGACCTCATCAAGTTCCTCGGCCGGCTCCACTTCCGGACCTCATTCGGCCAGAACGTGCTCCGGCATTCGGTCGAGGTGGCCCACGTCGCCGGGATGCTCGCGTCCGAGACCGGCTACGACGTCCAGACGATGAAGCGCGCCGGCCTGCTCCACGACATCGGCAAGGCGATCGACCACGAAGTGGAGGGAGCCCACACCGTCATCGGCGGCGAGCTGCTGAAGCGCTACGGCTTCCCCCAGGCGGTCATCGACGGCGTTGTCGGCCACCATGGCGACGTCGAACCGATCACGATGGTCGGGACGCTCATCTCCGCGGCGGACGCGATCAGCGCCGCGCGGCCGGGGGCCCGGAGCGAGATCGTGTCCAACTATATCCAACGCCTCACCGAGCTCGAGGCCGTCGCGAACAGCTTCCCCGGTGTGGAGAAGTCCTTCGCGATCCAGGCCGGCCGTGAGGTGCGGGTCATGGTGAAGCCGGGCGAGATCGACGATCTGCACGCCGCGCGTCTGGCGCGGGACATGGCTCAGAAGATCCAGGAGACCCTCCAGTACCCGGGCCAGGTGAAGATAACGGTCATCCGGGAGACCCGCTCCATCGACTACGCGAAATGAGCTGATGCGCATCCTGTTCGTCGGCGACGTCGTCGGCCGGCCGGGCCGCGATGCGGTCACGCGTCTGCTCCCCGGGATCCGCGCGCAACGTGGCATCGACATCGCGATCGTGAACGGCGAGAACGCCGCGGGCGGCGCCGGCCTGACCGCGGAGATCGCGCAGGAGCTGCATGGGGCCGGCGCCGACGTCGTCACCAACGGGAATCATGTTTGGGATCAACGGCAGTTCCAGCACGAGATCGACGGCCTCCCGTTCGCGATCCGCCCGCTGAACCTTCCGCCGAACAACCCAGGCAAGGGCTGGGTCGTGAGCCACGGCGTGCTCGTGGTGAATGCGATCGGCCGGGTGTTCATGGGCAATGCCGACGATCCGTTCCGTGCGACGGACGAGCTCCTCGAGCGGCTGGGCAACGATGCGCCGCCGGTGCGGATCCTGGATTGGCACGCCGAGGCGACGAGCGAGAAGCTCGCGATGGGTTGGCACCTCTCCGGCCGGTTCACCGCGGTCGTGGGGACGCACACCCACGTGCCCACCGCGGACGCCCGGATCCTGCCCGGGGGGACCGCGCTCGTCTGCGACACTGGGATGGTCGGCCCGCGGGACTCCATTCTGGGGATGCGGCCGGAGATCATCGTCGAGCGCTTCCGCACCGGTATGCCCCGGCGGTTCGAGGTCGCCGATGGACCCGTCGTCTTCAACAGCGTGATCATCGAGGCCGACGCTCAGTCCGGCGCGGCGCGATCCATCGAGCGCCTCGACCTCGTCGTGGAGTAGCGATGGGCGCCGGCTACGCGATCGATCTCCACACCCATTCGCTCCGTTCGGACGGCGCGCTCGAGCCGGCGGCGCTCGTCGAGCGCGCGGCGGCGCGCGGCGTGACGATCCAGGCGCTCGCGGACCACGACACGCTCGCCGGGATCGCCGAGGCGGTCGCCGCGGGGGAGCGGACGGGGGTCCGGATCATTCCCTCGACCGAGCTGAACACCGAGTCGGAGTGGGGCGATGTCCACATCCTCGGATACTTCATGGATCCGGCGGACGCCGCCCTCGAGGACCGGCTCCGTTGGCTGCGCGGCAACCGCGGCCGCCGGATCGAGCTGATGGTCGAGCGGCTGAACGACCAGGGTCACCCCGTGGCGCTGGCCCGGGTCCTCGAGATCGCCGATGGCGGCGCGCTCGGACGGCCGCATCTGGCTCAGGCGCTGTTCGAGGCCGGGCACGTTCCGAGCTACGACGCCGCGTTCGACACACTGATCAGCAAGGACGCGCCGGCCTACGTCGCGCGCGTCGGGCTCACGCCGCGCGAGGCGGTCGCGCTGGTCGTGGCCCACGGCGGCGTTCCGTCGCTCGCACACCCGTTCACCGTCATCGGCCTGGACGAGCTGCTGCCGCAGCTCGTCGCCGCGGGGCTGGCCGGCATCGAGACGTACTACGGCTCACATTCGCCGGCCTGGACGGTTCGCTGCCTCCGGCTCGCGGCCGCGCACGATCTCGTCCCGACCGGCGGGAGCGATTTCCACGGGCGAGGCGATCA
The DNA here is from genome assembly GCA_036565345.1 of Candidatus Limnocylindria bacterium. Lineage (GTDB taxonomy): Bacteria > Chloroflexota > Limnocylindria > P2-11E > P2-11E > UBA4735. The sequence continues at coordinate 3,231 of DATCNH010000063.1, forward strand.
CGGGACCGATCTGGGCGGGACGTTCGTGCCGCCGGAGACGATCCCCGCTCTGGAAGCGCGCCGGGCTGCTTCCTTGCCCGCTACCATCTGAGCCTCGTGGAAGCGCAGGTCTGGAGCGTGGCGCGCGCGCTCCGTCCGGTCGTGGCCCTCATGCTGCTCGCGACGATCTTGTTCGTTGCCGCGGGCGTGCTCGATGGGGCCTATCCCGGCGGCACCGGCTGGACCGCCGGTCCGACCCTGGCGGCGTCGTCCTACCTCTTCGCACTCGTGAACCTCGCCTTCGCCCTGGTCATCGCGCGCGGCAGCGAGTGGTCCCTCGTCGGCCGGATCGGCCTGTCGCTCTTCTTCGTCGTCGAACGGACGCTGTCGGTGTTCCTGCTCGGACCTAAATCGGCCGCGTCGGTCGCGGTGCACCTGGCCACCGCCTGCGTCGAGCTGGTGATCCTGGTCGGGGCCTTCCGGGTATGGCAGCTGGGGCGCAGCTACAGCGCCGGCGACCTCGACGCACTCTTCGCCATCGATGGATCGCCCGCGGCCGCGGCGATCCGGCGGGACCCTGATCCGGTCGACCCGACCGCTGCCGGCCGGGAGCCGATCCGCCAGGCGACATCCTGGCTCCTCGGGCTGCTGAGCCTGGCACTCGCCGGGAGCTTGGTCGGCGACGGGATCCGGCTCGGTTTCGTGCCCGGGGGACGCGAATGGGGGGTGACCGGGGACGCGTCCGGCTGGCTGGCGTATGTCTTCGCCGTGGTCCTCCTCAGCGTGGCGACGCGGGCGGTGCACGGCGGGGGCCTTGCGCTGCGTCTGCTGCTTGCCGCGGCGCTCCTGTTCTTCATCGAGCGCGCGTTCAGCCCCGTTGCGCTGCGCGTCCTCGACCCGGTCTCGCTCCTGCTGCACGGGCTGGCCGTGTTCCTCGCGCTCGCCCTGGCCTTGGCCACGGCGAGCGCGATCCGCGGCTCCGGTCGACCGGGCGGGCACGCGGCCAGCTCACCGCCCCTGTGACCGCGACCGTTGCCGACGCGGCGGCGCGGCTGGTCGCCGGGGTCGCCGAGGTCGTCGTAGGCGCGGAGACCGTGACCGAGCAGCTGTTCGCCGCGCTGCTCGTCGGCGGGCACGTGCTTCTCGACGACGTTCCGGGGGTGGGGAAGACGACCCTCGCCCGCGCGATCGCCGGCCGGCTCGATCTGGACTTCCGGCGGATCCAATGCACGCCGGATCTGGTCCCCTCGGATGTGACCGGAGTGTCGATCTACGACGAGCGCAGCGGCCGCTTCGAGTACCGGCCCGGTCCGCTCATGGCGAATGTGGTGCTCGTCGACGAGATCAATCGCGCGACCCCGCGCGCACAGTCGAGCCTGCTCGAGGCGATGCAGGAGAGGCAGATCACGGTCGACGAAACGACCCACCGGCTACCGGATCCGTTCTTCCTCATCGCGACGCAGAATCCGATCGAGCTGGAAGGTACCTTTCCGCTTCCCGAGGCGCAGCTCGACCGGTTCCTGTTCCTTCTGCAGCTCGGGTATCCGGATGCCGAAGGGGAAGACCGGATCCTGCGGCTCCACGGAGCGACCGTGCGAGATGCCGACCGCGCGACCCCGATCCTCGATCGCAGCGCGATCGCGGCGCTCCGCGAGGTCGTCAGGGCGATCCACGTCGGCGATGCGGTGCGCGGCTATGTCGTGGCGATCGCGCGGGCGACGCGTGGCCGGCCGGGGGTCGAGCTGGGTGCCAGCCCACGTGCCGCGGTGGCGCTCTTTCGCGCGGCGCAGGCGCGCGCGGCCATCCGCGGCCGGACCCACGTCCTTCCCGATGACGTGAAGGCGCAGGCCCCTGCGGTGCTCCGGCACCGGCTGTTCCTCGACGCCGATGCGCAGATGCGCGGTCGCACCACGCAGGCGGTCATCGCCGAGGTGCTGAGCGGGGTCCCCGTGCCGGCGGAGGAGCAGTCTCCCCGATGATCGGGGAGCGCCCGGGCAGGTGAACGTGCAGCTCACCGCCGAACGGTCACTGGCCCTGCTTCGCGAAAATGCGTCACACCTCGTCTCGCTGACCAGGGACCAGCCGGCACGATCGCTCGCGCGCTCGCCGCAGCCGGACGAATGGTCGCCGAACGACGTCCTGGCGCACATCCGCGCGTGTTGTGACGTGTGGGGCGGGAACATCGAGAAGATCCTTGCCGAGGAGCACGCGACGTTCCAGGGCGTCAATCCGCGAACCTGGCTACGGCGCACCGATTATCCGGAGTGGCCGTTCGAGAAGGCAGTACGCGCGTTCTCGGCGCAGCGGCGGGCGCTGCTGCGCACCCTGAGCGTTCTGGCGCCCCAGGACTGGGAGCGTACCGCGGCCGTCATCTCGTACGGGCAGCTGTCCTTTGAGCGGAGTGTCCGGTCATACGCGTCTGGGCTGGCGCGCCATGAGCGGACCCACGTGCGGCAGATCGAGGCTGCCCTCGCACCACGGCCGAAGAAGCGGTGAGCGTCGCCTGACCGTGCGCACCGGCCGCTTCCCTTGGCCCGCCTGCGGCGCGCTGCTCGCCGCTGCGGCGGTCACCCGCAGTCCGGCAGTGCTCATCCTCGCGATCGCTTCGCTCGCCGCGTGGGCGGTGACCGAGCTCACCGCCCACGCGGCGCTGACGCAGCTGGAGGTCCGGGCGACGGTCACGCCGGATCGGATGGTCGCGGGCGAGGTGTTCATCGTCGAGCTGGTCATCACCAACCGCAAGCCGCTTCCGGTGCCCTGGCTCGAGCTGCGGATCGCGCTCCCCGAGGGCGTCGCCCCTGAGGCAACGCCGCCCGGGGCGCCGCGGAGCGCGGTGAGCGCCGGATTCGCCCCGCGCGCGCACGAGCGGGTGACGCTTCGCTTCACGCTGCGGGCGGAGCAGCGGGGCGCCTACCTGCTCGGCCCGGTGCAGGTGCGGAGTGGCGACTGGCTGGGATTCGTGAGCGTCGAGGGCACGGCGGCAGGACCGCTGGCGGTGATCGCCTATCCGGTCCCCCTGGCCGTCGCGGACCGGCATCGACCCTCGCTCCGCCCACTCTCGGAGACGGCCACGCGCCGCGGACTCCTTCCCGATCCGCTCCGATTCCGCGGCGTGCGTCTCCATGTTCCGGGAGATCCGACCAAGGAGATCCACTGGAAGGCGTCGGCGCGTCTCGGCGCGCTCCAGACCAAGCTGTACGAGCCGGCGACGAGCCTCGACGCGATCTTTCTGCTGAACGTCGCGACCCACGAGCAGTTCTGGATCCAGGCCGACCCGGCCGAGACCGAGCTGGTGATCTCCGCGACGGCCGAGCTCATCCGCCTTGCCGCGGTCGCGGGCCGCCAGATCGGCCTGGTGACCAACGGCTTGGACAACGTGACTCACGAGCGACCGCGCTCGGCGCTCGGCCGCGGTCCTCGTCCGCTCGCTCGGAGCCTGGAGATCCTGGCGCGCCTTGGGCCGTACGCCGCGGCGCCGGCCGAGCGCGTGTTCCTCCGCGAGCGAGGTCGGCTTCCTTGGGGCGCGACCCTCGTGGTGGTGACTCCGGCGCTCGCGGCGCCGCTCGCCGCAGCGGCCCTGGCGCTCCGACGGGCGCACCACCGTGTCCTGATCGTCGTCCTCCGCTCGCCGGACGACGCCGTCCGCGCCCGCCTGATCGCCGCCGACGTCCATCTCGATGTGCTGCGGCCGAGCGACCGTCGTGCCGCGGGGTAGACGCGCGGTCGCCCTCGCCCTGCAGGCGGCGCGCTGCAGTCTCGAGGGAACGATCTTCGCCGCGGCCTGCGCGGTGCTCCATATTGCCCTCGGGGGTGCTACGCCGGTCCCCGCGTTCGCCCTCGTCCTGGCACTCGCCGGAGCGGCACTCGGTCTGGCCGCCGTGCTCGCCGAGACGCGGAGCGCGCGCCCGAGCGGCGGCCTGGCCGCCGCGGTCGTGGCCGCGGCGGCGGGATGGGGCCTCGCCCAGGCTCCGGCCGGAGCGGAGGGTGTGGTGCTCCTGGGGCGCGCGGTCGGCTTCGGGATCGTCGGGATCGCCTTCCTCTGGCGCGTCCTGGATATCGCGCGCGGGCTCGGCCGCTGGGGCGCCGTGCGCAACGCCGGGGCGGCCGCGATCGCGATCCTCGGCATCGCGGCGGTCGCCCCGGGCCCGATCGACCGCGGCGCGATCGCCGCCTGCGCGATCGCCGCGATCGCCGCGACGGCCATTGGGCTCGCGCTCGCCCGGTCGGCCGAGGAGCTGGCGCTCGCCGGGCGCGACGCGCGCGGCGATGCCGGCGGAGCGACCGCTCCAGGCGCGGCGCTGCTGCTCGGGCTCATCGCGATCGGTGGCGGCGCGGCCACCCCGGCGCTGACCGACGTCCTTGGCCGCATCGGTATCGCCGCCGGTCCGTACTTCGACCGCCTGCTGTTCGCGGCGCTCCTCCCGTTCGGCTACCTCGCCGCGTGGCTCGTGGGGGTCTTTGCCGCGCTCTTCGGTGCGCTGCGCCTGGCCCGGTTCGCGCCGCCGCCGACGCTCTCCCGTCTCTCTCCGGAGGAGGAGGCCGAGGCGATCCGCCAGATCGAGGCGGCCCGTCCGTACGTCGTGGGGGTGGTCGAGCTTCTCGTGGCCGCGATCGCGGTCCTGGTCCTGCTCGTGCTCGTCGAGCGCATGACCCGCGAGCGGCGATCGACGCTGCCGGAGGGTGCGACGCTCGATCGCGAGGCCGTCTCGGGCATCGGGCTCGTCGCGCTCCTCGGTGGTCTGCGCCCCGCGCGCCGTCGGCGGGTCCACCCGCCGCGGGAGGACGGGACGCGCTCGGGCGCGCTGCGGCTCCTGTATTGGCGGTTCCTCGCGGAGACCGAGCGCCGCGGCATCGGGTGGCGGGCGGTCGGCGAGACGCCGGGCGAGCATCTCGAGCGATCGGTACGCGCCGATCCGCGGGTCGCGGGCGCGGGCCCGCTGGTCCGGGCCTTCGAGACGCTCCGCTACGGCGAGTCCGGCCCGGACGACGAGACGATCGCTGCCGCGCGGGCGGCGCTGGCCGATCTCGTAGCGCGGTGACCGGGGTGATCGCGATCGTCGGCCCGACCGCGTCGGGGAAGAGCGCGGTCGCGCTCCGCGCCGCCGAAGCCTTCGGTGGCGAGATCGTGTCGGCCGACTCGCGGCAGGTCTATCGCCGGATGGACATCGGGACGGCGAAGCCGACCAGGGCCGAGCAGGCGCGGGTGCGACACCACTGCATCGATGTCGTGGATCCGGGCACGCGATACGACGCCGCGCGGTACCAACGCGACGCGCTGGCCGCGCTCGCCGACATCGCCGGGCGCCGTACCCGCGCGTACGTCGTTGGGGGAACCGGCCTCTACCTGCGCGTGCTGCTCGATGGCCTCCGGCTGGCCGCGCTGCCCACGGATACGCGGCTGCGGTCCGACCTCGAGGCGCGCGGCGCCGCCGAGGGCGGCACGGGCCTCCACCGCGACCTCGCCCGGATCGATCCGGCGGCGGCGAGCCGGGTCGATCCGCGCAACGTGCGCCGGGTCATCCGGTATCTCGAGATCGCGACCCTTGCCGGCAGCGTGCCATTGGCACGGACGGTCGGCGTAGTGGCGGAGCGGGTCGGCCTCGATCCGCCCCGCGATCGCCTCGATGCCCAGATCCTCGCCCGGGTGCGACGGATGGTCGACGATGGCGTGCTTGAGGAGACCCGCGCGCTCGTCGCGGGAGGCCTCGATCCGCGACTCCCGAGCCTGAGCGCTCACGGGTACGTGCACTGGGCCGCGCATCTGCGGGGTGAGCGGGACCTCGAGGCGGCGATCCTGGCGACGGCGAAGGATGTGCGGGCCTACGCCCGCCGACAGATGACCTGGTTCCGGCGGGATCCCGGGATCGTGTGGATCGATCCCTCGCGCGAGGACCCGCTCGGTGCGCTCCGACGGATGGGTACGTCGTGAGGTTCACGAAGATGCATGGCTGTGGGAACGACTTCATCCTCGTCGACCGCGCCGACGGCCTGGTGGCGATCGGTCCGGACGACGCGCGCGCGCTCTGCGACCGCCGGACCGGGATCGGCGCCGACGGGGTCCTGGTCATCGGCGTCGCCGCGACGGCCGGGGGCCGCCGCTGGTCGCTGGAGATCCACAATGCCGACGGCTCGCTCGCCGATGCCTGCGGCAACGGGTCGCGTTGCGTCGCGCGGTATCTGCTCGACCGCCACGGCGGTGACTCGCTCGAGCTGGATACCGCGAGCGGCATCGTCCCCGCATGGCGCGATCCGGTGGGGATCTCGATCGAGCTCGCCGCACCCGAGGTCGGCGTTCGGCTGGCGTTCGACCTCGGCGGATCGCGGCTGGACGCGCAGCTCGTGCGGGCGGGCAATCCGAACGTCGTCGTCTTCGTCGACCGTCCCGCGGATCTCGATCTCCCGGCCCTGGCGGTCGCCGCCGCGGCGGCCGCGGGTCCGGCGAACGTCGTGGCCGTCGCGCGAAGCGGCCCGTCCGAGCTGACCCTGCGGGTCCATGAGCGAGGGGTCGGGGAGACGCTGGCCTGTGGGACCGGATCCTGCGCCGCGGTCGCCGTCGCCGTGGCGCGGGGCGATGTGACCGGGGATACGGTCCACGTTCGACTCCGAGGTGGCACACTCGAGGTCCGTCCCCGGGGTCTCCGCTACCTGCTGGCCGGCCCCGCCGAGTACGTCTTCCAGGGAGAGCGATGACCATCGACACGGCCGATCCGGCCGAGCGCGCCTACCTCGTCGGGCTCGAGCAGCCCGGCGCGAAGATCGAGACCGCGGACTCGCTCGACGAGCTGGCCACGCTCGTGGTCGCCGCCGGCGCGACGGTTGTCGGCCGCACCTCGCAGCATCGCCGGACGCCCGATCGGAACACCTGGGTGGGGAAAGGCAAGGCCGAGGAGCTCGCCCTCGAGCGGGCGCGGCTCGCCGCGGACCTCATCGTCTGCGATGAGGAGCTGTCACCGACCCAACAGCGCAACCTCGAGAAGCTCCTGGACGCGCGGGTCATCGACCGCTCGGCGGTCATTCTCGACATCTTCGCCAAGCGCGCGCGTTCGCGGGAAGGCCAGCTGCAGGTCGAGCTGGCCCAGATGGAGTACCGGCTCCCGCGCCTTTCGAACACCGGGCGAGAGCTGTCGCGGCAGGGCGGCGGGATCAACACCCGCGGCCCAGGCGAGACGAAGCTCGAGAGCGATCGTCAGATCATCCGCAAGCGGATCGGGGAGCTCCGTGCAGCGATCGGCGAGGTCGCCGCGCAGCGGGAGCGGTCGCGCCGCGCACGCAAGCAGGATGGTCTGTTCCTCGCCGCGCTCGTCGGGTACACGAACGCGGGAAAATCCACGCTCCTCAACCTCCTCGCCGGCGCCGAGGTCCTCGTGGCCGACCGGCCGTTCGCGACGCTCGACCCCACGACCCGCCGGGCGGATGTCGGTGGCGCGATCGTCCTGCTTTCGGACACGGTCGGCTTCGTGAACAAGCTCCCCACCGCCCTCGTCGCGGCGTTCAAGGCGACGCTCGAGGAGCTGGAAGACGCGGACCTGCTCGTGCACGTCGTGGACGCGGCGCATCCGAATCTGCACGAGCGCATCACCGTGGTGAACGACACCCTCGCCGGACTGGGCCTCGGTTCCCGACCTCGGCTCATCGTCCTGAACAAGACGGACGGGCTCCGGGCCGGGGAGGGGGAGGCGTTGCGCGAGGCCCTTGGCGCCGAATTCCCCGAGGCGCTCTTCCTCTCCGCCCGCACCGGTGCGGGGACCCAGGAGCTGCGTGAGCGGCTCGCGCGGGCCGCGCGGGCCGGCTGGAAGACGGTGACGGTGACGCTCCCGTATGACACCGGTGGCGCGCTCGTGCAGCGGATCCGAGAGGGCGGTGCGTTGCGCCGCGCGGACTACGGCGAAGGGGGCATCCGGATCGAGGCCGAGGTCCCCGCCGCGCTCGCGGCGCTCCTCCACGAGGCGGGGACCACGTCGTGACCTCCGGCCTGCGGGCCGAGGACACGAGCTACCGCGCGCTCCTCGACGTCCCTCGGTTCGCCCGGTTGGCCGGCGCGACGCTCCTCGTTCGCGCGGCGGCGTCGATGTGGCAGCTCGCTCTCGTGCTGTTCGTCCTCGTGCGCTACGGCTCACCGGGCCTTGCCGGACTGGCGGTGTTCCTCAGCATCGCGCCGGGGGTGCTGGTGAGTCCGCTCGCGGGCGCGCTCCTCGATCGCCACGGCCGCATCCGGCTCATGGTCGCCGATTACGTCGTGTCGGCGCTCGCGCTCGCGCTGCTGGTCCTCCTGTCACGCTTCGACCTTCCGCTCCCGGTGCTGCTGATCCTCATCGCCGTCGCGTCCCTCACCAATCCGCTCGGCACCGCCGGGGCGCGCTCGCTCTTCCCGCTCGTGGTGCCGCGCCACCTGTGGGACCGTTCGAACGCGCTCGACAGCGTCGGATACACCCTCACGACGGTCATCGGGCCGCCGCTGGCCGGCGCGATCGTCGCGTTCACCGCGCCGGAGGTCGCGATCCTCGTGACCGCGTTCGTGTACCTCGGTGGCGCCCTCGCGCTCGCGGGCGTGCCGGACGTCTCCGACCGCCAGGAGACACCGGGAAGCGTCCTCGTCGAGGCGCGGGCCGGGCTCCTGTACGTCCTGCGCCATCCGGCGCTCCGAGGACTGGCTCTCGGCCTTTCGGTGATGAATCTCGCGATGGGCATTCTCGTCGTCGCGCTCCCCGTCCTGGTCTTCACCCGTCTCGGCGGGGATGCATCGCAGGTCGGGATCCTCTGGGCGATCATCGGCGTGGCCGGTGTGGTTGCCGGACTGCTCGTCGGACGGTGGGGGACCGCAGGCCGCGAGCGCGCCCAGCTGGTCGCCGCGACACTCGGCGTCGCCGCGGGCTGCGCGGTCCTGCTCGGCGCGGCCAGCCTGCCGCTGGTGATCGCCGGGGTGGTGCTCGTGGGCGCGGCACAGGGCGGGCTCGACGTCGCGCTGTTCTCGTTGCGTCAGCGGGTCACCGACCCGGCCTGGTTCGGTCGCGCCTTCGCGGTGTCGATGCACCTGAACTATTCGGGGCTTCCGGTCGGCTCGGCGCTGTCGGGTCCGCTGCTCGCGGTGTCCCTGCCATTCGCCCTGGGTGCGTCCGTCGTGTTCGCCCTGGTCGCCGCCGGACTCACCTTCGTCCTGGTGCCGTCGAGCGGCCGCGGGTCGTAGCTCGACTGCGGTCAGCTCCGGCCCTGGACCACCGGGACGGTGGGATCGTTGCCCCAGTCTTCCCATGAGCCGTCGTAGGTCCGGACGTCGTCGTGGCCGAGCGCGGTGAGGACGAGCTGCGTGAACGCTGCGCGGACCCCACCGAGGCAGTAGGTGATCGTTGCGGTGTCGGCGGTGAAGCCGGAGTCGGCATACTGCGATTCGATCGCGTCCGGATCGCGGAGCGTCCAGTCATCCTTCAGCGCGGCCTGCCAGGGAATGTGCACCGCACCGGGGATGTGGCCGCCGCGCGCCGCACGGGGCTCGGTGCCGAGGTATTCGGCCTCGCGTCGGACATCGAGGAGCCAGGGGTCGCCCCGGTGGACCGCGGCAAGCACATCGGCCTTGCTCGCGACGACCCCCTCCCGCGGGCGCGGAGTGAACTGCGCCGGCTCGGCCCGGACATCGCCTGGCTCCGCGGGCCGGCCTTCGGCCAGCCATTTCGTCATGCCGCCCTCGAGCACGGCCATCCGGTCGTGCCCGTAGCGCCGGAGCGCGAGCCAGAGCCGCGCCGCGTGGTGGCCGCCTTCGGCGTCGTAGCCCACGACCATCGTGTCGTCGCCGATCCCAAGGCGGGACATCGTCGCGGCGAACGCCGCGGGGTCCTGGAGCATCCAGCGCGGGTGCCCGGACGGCGGCGGCGCTGCCGACAGGTCGTCGGCCCAGCTGCAGTGCACCGCCCCGGGCAGGTGCCCGGCGAGATAGTCGGCTCGGGCATCGTGGTCGAACGAGAACCGGCAGTCGACGACCCGGAGCAACGGATCGCTCGCGTGCTCGGCGAGCCGCTCGGTGCTCCAGAACAGGTCCGGGCGCGCGAAGCCGCTCACCGTGACAATCTAGCGGTGTTGCGCGGTAATTTTCGACGGGGCCTGGCGCTCGTACGCCGCCGCACGCATCGTGGCGTGCCGCTCGCGGTCCGGCTGTACGAGCGGGCCGGCTGTCAGCTGTGCGACGAGGTCCACCGGGCGCTGCGCCGCGCCGGCTTGGATCTGCCGCTGGAGGTCCAGCGGATCGACATCGACGCCGACGAAGCCCTCATGCACCGCTATACCCTCCGCGTGCCGGTGGTCGTCGCGGGCGGCGAGGAGCTTGACGCGGCGGGGATCACCGACGCGGTCCTCCTGCGCTGGCTGCGGGACCGTCGCGGAGCGGGGGAGTGACCGGGCCGGTGCGGGCGGTGATCTTCGATCTGGGCGGGACGCTGATGTGGTGGCCGGACTGGACCGAGGCGGCGGCGGCCAAATGGAGCGCCGGACATGCGCGGCTCGTGGCGATGCGGCCGGGCCGCTGGCCCGAGGTTGCGCCGTTCGTCGCGGCGATGCGGGCCGCCGAGCTGGAGCATTGGGCCGGCGTCGAGGGTCCCGAGCACACTACCGGCGATCCGGGGTCGCTGGTCGGGAACGGCTTCGCGCGTCTGGGCCTGCCGCAGGACGACGCGGCCGCGCTCGCGGTGGTCGACGGATACGCCGCCGCGGTGAGCGGCTGGTGCCGGATCTACGAGGACAGCGTCGCGACGATCCGCGCGCTGCGCACCGCCGGCCACCGCCTCGGGCTGCTCTCGAACACCTGGTGGGCGGCGGCCTGGCATAACGCCGATCTGGCGACCCACGGCCTCGGCGGCCTGCTCGACGAGGTGCTCTACACGAGCGAGCTGCCGCATGCGAAGCCGCATCCCTCGGCGTTCGCGGAAGCCGCTCGGCGGCTCGGCGTCGCGCCTCAGGACTGCGTCATGGTCGGCGACCGGATGATCGACGACGTCTCGGGCGCCCAGTCCGCCGGGATGCGCGGGATCTGGAAGCGCAACGCCGAGACGCCGGTCCGGGACGACATCCATCCCGACGCGGTCATCGATCAGGTCGGCGAAGTGCCCGCGATCGTGGCTCGCTGGTCGGCGTCCCGCGGGGACTCCGTCGGCACCGGTTGAGCCCGCCTGAGCCGCCGCCGCGCGGCGTCAATCGGGTCGCTGCTCGCGCCGATCGGCGTCGTCGAAATGCCGCTTCAGCTCGCTGCCGGTGATCTTCGTGTACCGCTTGGTCGTTTCCGGGCTCGCATGCCCGGCGAGCTCCTGCGCGGCAAGCAGCCCGGCGTGCCGTGCGACGATGGTGAGGCGTCCGTGCCGAAACCAGTGCGGAGAAAATTCGTCAGGCAGGCCGGCCCGCAGCGCCAGCTGCTTCACGATGTGCTCGACCGTGTTGGGGTGGAGCGGATAGGTGTCCTTCTTCGGCGTGCGGCCACCGTTGCTCGGATCGGGGACATTCCGAATGGTCTGGCGAGAGATGAAGAGGAACGGGCTGTCGTCGCGGCGCGTGTTCAAATACCGCTGGAGCCAGTCCGCGGCGGAATCGGTCAGGAAGGTGCCGCGGACCTTCTTGCCTTTGCCCATGACCTCGACCTCGCGGGTCTTGAGGTTCACCCTTCGCCGTGTCAGTCCGCACAGCTCCGACAGTCGGCAGCCGGTCGCGAACAGCACCTCGACCAGGGCGCGATCGCGAAGGGCGTGCGGCGAGCTCGCTGCGATCGCGTCGACCAGACGCTCGAAGTCGGCGGTATCCATCCGGCGGGTCCCGCGGTCGCCGACCTTCGCCAAGACCACCGTATCCGGCGCGGGGAGGCTGAGGTCGAGGACGGTCACGCCATGCCGGAGCATCCCGCGGACCGCGGAGGCGAACAGGTTTCGGGTCGCCAGTGACAGCCGTTTGCCGCTCGGGCCGTTGCGCGTCGCCAGCCGGACCTGGAACGCGGTCAACAGCTCGCGCTCAAGGGTCGTCGCCGGAGCGGTCGGCGGCCGTCCGTGGGCCTCGGCGAACGCCAGGAATTCCTCGAGGTAGGCGCGGTATCCCTCGATCGTCCGCTCGGAACGGCCCTTCAGCACGAGGTGCTGCAGGTAGTGCTCCTTCAGGTCCGAGATGGTCACCACTCCCCTAATCTAGTTGATAATCCTTCTTGGACACAAGTATGGCTTTGGGCCGGGAGGGCCTCCCCCGGATGGGATCAGGCCGGAATGCGGGCAGCATCGGCACCGACCTTGCACCCGCAGCCGTATGGCGACCATTCCTGGGGTCATCTCTCCGCGCCGCGGCTTGTCCCTGGCGGTGCCACGCTGGCTCGTCGGTCTGGCGGCGATCCGCCAGGAAACGCTGCTCCTCGGCGGCTCGCTGGGCATCGCGGCACTCGCCCACGGGCTGAACATGGGCGGCTATCCGGCGTTCAGCCTCGCCGACGACGAGGGCATCTACGTCAGCCAGGCGCTCGCCGTCCTGAATGGCCAGGGCCTGGCGCCGTACACCTATACCTACGACCACGCCCCGGGTGGCTGGCTGCAGCTGGCGCTCTGGTACCTCGGGACCGGCGGCCCGTCGACCTTCGGCACGCCGATCGACGGCGGCCGCGTGCTCATGCTCCTCCTGCATCTTGGCAGCGCGTTCCTGCTGTTCCGGGTCGCGCGCCGCCTGGGGGCCGGCCCGATCGCGGCCGCCGTTGCGGTGCTGCTTTTCTCGCTCTCGCCGATCGCGGTGTTCTTCCAGCGCATGGTGCTGCTCGACAACGTCATGGTGTTCTGGCTGCTCGCCGCGCTGGTGCTCCTGCTGCGGCCGCCGTCCCGGGCGGCGACGATCGGCGCCGGCGTCGCCTTTGGCCTCGCGCTGCTCTCCAAGGAGACCTCGCTCATCGCGGCGCCGGTCTACCTCGCCCTGCTCGTCCGCCACGCCGGCTGGCGGCAGGCGGGGCTCTGGGCCGGCGCCGTGGCGCTCACCTGCCTTCCCTATCCGCTCTACGCACTCCTCCGGGGGGAGCTCTGGCCGGTCAGCGACCCGTATCTGCCATACGTCATCGGGAACGATGCCCTCGCCCGGCCGTCGCTCCTGAGCACGCTCGGCTGGCAGCTCACGCGCTACGGTGGCGAATTCTGGAGCTTCGACAACAACTTCTTCTGGTACCTCCGGCACGACTGGCTCTGGCGCGACGCGACGCTGCTCGCCGTGGGCACCGCCGCGATGCTCGCGAACGCCCTTCGCGGTCTGCGCGGCGACCGCCGGCTCATCGTCGCGGCCGCCCTCGGACTGGTGACCGCCGGCTACCTCGCTCGCGGCGGCATCGTGTTCTCGTTCTACGTCGTGCTCCTCGTCCCGTTCCTCGCCCTGAATCTGGCGCTGCTCTTCGACCCGGTGCTGCGCCGCTTCCCCCGCCCCGCGGCGCTGCGCCTTGCGGCTTCTGCGCTCGTGCTGTTCCTCGGCGTCGCCTGGTGGTCGGGGACGCTGCAGCCGCTGTACACCGAGCAGCCGAGCGACCCGGCACGCACCGCGGCCGCCTGGATGAAGGCCCACGTCCCGGCGGATGCGCGGATCATCGGGCGGGACGATCTCTTCCCCCTGCTCCGGGAACCGGTTGGGGGACCGGCGTTCCCCAACTACACCGTCCACTGGAAGGTCGCCCACGACCCGGCGATCCGTGCGGCGGTCTTCGCCGGCACCTGGTCGACCGTCGACTACCTGGTCATCTCGGACCACGTCGTGGACGACTTCTGGGGCACCGACGACCGGATCGCGATCGCCGCGCAATGGAATGCCCACCGCATCGCCCGCTGGGCCGCCCCGCCGGGCAACACCGCGGTCCACGCACCGCAGTACGTCGAGATCTGGGAGGCCGATCGGCTCCGGTCCGGCGACCGCGCGGCCTTTGCGATCAGCGATGCCACGCGGGGACGCGATCAGATCTGCGGCCCGCGGGTCGCGACCTGCGACATCGGTGTGGAGCTCGCTCCGCTCGCGGCGCGCGACCGATTCGCGCCGGCCCGCTAGGACTCAGGCGGTGGAGGCGGGCATCGCGTCGGCCATCTCGTCGACCAGCTCGGAGTAGGTCCGTGGCTCGAGCTGCCGCGGGGCGAGCCCGAGTTCGTACGCAAGGCCGTCGATGTCGGCGTCGTCCTCGAGGGCCTCGATCTCGCAGAACCATCCCGCGCCCTCGAGGTAGTCGAGCGAGATCTCGCGGTTCCCCCAGACGTAGACTTCGCGCAGCTTCACGATCTTGCGGATCCGCTTGAAGCCGAGCTCGCCCAGGAGCTCCTCGATCGGCCCGGACACGAGGACCGCGGTGAGCTCGCGCCGGACCTTGTCCACCCCGTGGAGCTCGCGGGAGGACTTGTAGGTGAGCTCCTGGACGCCACCCTGATCCCGGAAGCGCAGGCGGAGCCGCCGGTCGTCCCGCTGGAGGTGGATCGCCGGGTGATCGAAGAACACATCGCCCTCGGCGCCACCGCGGACCCATCGTCCCTCGCGGGAGAGATGCTCGCGGAGCTGTTCCACCTGCTCGGCGGCCAGGCGATATTTGCGCTCGCGTTCGATCACGCCGTACCCCCGCGCGCTCGTCTCTCGCGCTTCGAGAGCGTAGCACCGGGTTGAGCCCTGCTACACCGCGGGAGCGATCTCCTCGAGCGACCGTCCGCGCGTTTCCTCGGCGAGGAAAAGGACCGCGCCGGCGGTCAGGAGGAGGATGCCGGTGAACAACGCGAAGACCGCGCCCTGGCCCGACGCGAGGACGAGGACCGGCGTGAGGAACGGTCCGGCGATCCCCCCGATGCGACCCACCGCCGCGGCGGCACCGGTGCCGGTGGCGCGCAGCGCGGTGGGATAGAGCTCCGGCCCGTAGGTGTACACGATGCCCCAGACCCCGAGGTCGAAGAACGAGAGCAGCGCCGCCCAAATGAACGCCGGCCCGACCGCGCTCGCATCGGGACCAAGACCGGTGTTGCCGAATCCGAAGGCGGCGACCGCGGTGCCGACGAGGAACGCGACGAGCGTCGGCTTCCGCCCGATCCGCTCCACGAGCCAGGCCGCGGTGAAATAGCCGGGCACCTGCGCGAGGGTGGAGAGGAAGAAGAACTCGTTGCTCCGCACCACCGAAAGCCCTCGCTCCACGAGGAGCGTCGGTACGAACACGAACATCCCGTAGTACGTGAGGACGACCCCGAACCAGAGGATCCAGAGCATCACCGTCCGCCGAAGGTAGCGTCCGGCGAACAGCGCTCCGAGGCTGGTGGCGCTCGACCGCGGTGGGGCGACCGGGCGGCCGACGGTGATGAGCGCTCCCCCACCCTCGCGCTCGACGCGGCGGACGATCGCATCCGCCTCCGCCGAGCGGCCGTGCTCGGCCAGGTAGCGTGGCGATTCCGGGAGCGCGCGGCGGAGGTAGGCGACGTAGAGCGCCGGAAGCGCGCCGAGCGCGAAGGCGCCGCGCCAGCCGATGAGCGGCAGGGCAAAGACGGCGATGAGCCCGGCGACGATCGTGCCATAGGCCCAGAAGGATTCGAGGAGCACGATGAACCGGCCGCGGGAGGCGCGGGGAGCGAACTCCGACACGAGGGTCGAGATGACCGGCAGCTCGCCGCCGAGGCCAAGGCCGGCCACCGCGCGCGCGACCAGGAGCAGCTCGAACGACGGCGCCGCGGCGGACAGGAGGCTGCCGACTGAGAACAGCACGAGGGTGCCCTGGATCACGCCACGGCGGCCGTACCGGTCCGCGAGGCGCCCGGACACCGCCGCGCCGAGGAACATGCCGGCAAAGCCCGCGCTCGCGACCAGTCCGGTGCGCACGGCGTCGAGGCCGAACTCACCGCGGATCGGGGCCAGCAGGAATCCGATGAGCAGTACGTCCATCGCGTCGAACATCCAGCCGACGCCGCTCACCCCCAACAGCCGCCAGTGGAAGCGGTTCAGCGGCGCATTGTCTAGACGCGCGAGGAAGGTCTCCGCGCTCACACGCAGCCTTCGGCGACCAGGAGCTCGGCGTTCAGCACCGAGGCGCCGGCGGCACCGCGCAGGGTGTTGTGACCGACGAGCACGAACTTGAGGCCGAGGACCGGGTCCAGGCGGATGCGCCCCACGGTCGTCGCCATGCCCCGCTCGTTGTCGCGATCAAGGAGCGGCTGCGGCCGGTCCGGCGCGTCGCTCACGACGATCGGGCGCTGGGGTGCCGACGGGAGCCCGAGCTCCTGGGGCCGCCCGCGGAACGCGCGAAAGCTCTGCGTCACCGCCGCGACTCCCGGCGCACCGGCCAGCCGCAGACTGACGGTCTCGGTGTGGCCGTCGCGGACGAGCACCCGGTTGCAGTGGACCGACATCGGGAAGCGCGCCGGGACGAAGCCCGCCGCCGCGTCCCACCTTCCGAGGAACCGCTGGGTCTCCTCGACGACCTTGTCCTCCTCGCCGCCGATGTACGGGATGACGTTGTCGAGGGCGTCGAGGGCTGACACGCCGGGATAGCCGGCGCCGGAGATCGACTGCATCGTCGTCACGACGAGCTGCTCGATCCCGAAGTCGCGGTGGAGCGGCGCAAGGGCCAGCGTCAGGTGGATCGCGGTGCAGTTGCCGTTCGTCACGATCGACCCTGACCATCCGCGGGCTTCCCGTTGCTGGACCAGGACCTTCGCATGATCGAAGTTCACCTCGGCCAGGAGGTTCGGCACGTCGGCATCCATCCGGTGGGTCGACGCGTTCGAAAAGACGTGATGGCCGGCCGCCGCGAGCGT
This sequence comes from Candidatus Limnocylindria bacterium, assembly GCA_036565345.1. GTDB lineage: Bacteria > Chloroflexota > Limnocylindria > P2-11E > P2-11E > UBA4735. The sequence continues at coordinate 19,955 of DATCNH010000063.1, forward strand.
CGCCTCGTGCTGCAGTGCCGCCTCGCCGGGGAGCGCGCTGAAGCAGAGGTCCGCGCCGAGCTCGGGCCGGGTGGGCTCGAGGACGGCGTCCGCGACCGACTCCGGCATCGGCTCCGGCAGGTGCCAATGCACGGCGTCCGCGTAGCGCTTTCCGGAGCTGCGCTCGGACGTCGTGAGGGCCACCAGGTCGAACCAGGGATGTTCGGCGAGCAGGGTGATGAACCGCTGGCCGACCGTCCCGGTGGCCCCAAGGACCGCGACGGTCCGCTTCTTCGGCATCGCTCTAGTGTGACGCATCGCGTTCGCCGCGGGGTCCAGGCCTATGGCGGCTATGGCGCGTGGAACTCCCGATGGATCGCCCTGACCGCGGTCTCACGGTCCCGCTCATGGACCACGAGCGAGATATTCAGTTCGCTCGATCCCTGCGCGATCGCAACGACGTTCACGTCGGCCTTGGCGATCGCTGAGAACAGGCGAGCCGCGACGCCCTTTGTGCCGCGCATGCCTTCCCCCACCGCGGAGACGATCGCCACCGGCGCTTCAACGCGCACCTCTTCGACATCGTGGCGCGCGAGCTCGTGCGAGAACATCTTGCGCAGCGCGCTCTCGAGCCGCTTCACCGAGCCGTTCGGCACGACGAGGCAGATCGAGTTCTCGCTCGAGGCCTGGCTGATCATGAGCACCGAGATCCCCTCGGCCGCGGTCGTGTCGAAGACCCGCGCGGCGAAGCCTGGGACGCCGCTCATGCCTGCGCCCTGGACGGTCACCAGACCGAGCCCGGCAAGCGAGGTGGTGGCTTTCACGACGGTGTCGCGCGGCGTCCGCGACGCGATCGTGGTGCCCTGATCCTCCGGGGCGAAGGTGTTGAGGATCCGCACCGGGATACCCGCCTCGATCGCCGGCAGGACCGTGCGCGGATGGATGACCTTCGCGCCGAAATACGAGAGTTCCGCCGCTTCGGCGTAGCTGAGCTCCGGTAGCGGCTTCGCGTCGGGAACGATCCGCGGGTCGGCGCTCATCACGCCGCTCACATCGGTGAAGATGCGGCACTCCCGTGCTCCGAGCGCCGCTGCGAGGATCGCCGCCGAATAGTCCGACCCGCCCCGCCCGAGGGTCGTCGTCACGCCGTCGGCCGTCGATGCGACGAATCCGGTGACGACCGGCACCGTCCCGTAGCGCATCCGCGGCAGGAGCTGGGTCGCGACACGCTCGCGGGTGAGCTCCATCAGCGGATTCGCGTGACCGAAGGCGTCGTCGGTGATGATCAGGCCTTCCGCCGAGAGCGCCTCCGAGGCGATGCCGCGTTTCGACAGCAGCGCGGCGACGATCGGCGCCGATACGCGCTCTCCGTAGGACAGGATCGCATCCATCGATCGGGGGCTGCATTCGTGGAGGAGCGCGACGCTTCGCAGGAGCGCGATCGTCCGCTCAGTGAGCTCGCTGATCTCGGTGAGCGCGTCGGCGGCCTCGATGCCGATCAGATCGGCGGCGAGGTTCTTGTGCTGCTCGGAGAGTCGTTGGATGGTCTGCGTGGCGCCCGCGGCGTTGCCGACCGTCGCCTGCTGCGCCGCCTGCATCAGGGCATCGGTCGTCCCGGCCGTGGCCGACACCACCACGACCCGCTGGCCGATCGCCGCACCGACGATCTTCGCCAGGGCTTCGACCGCGGCCGGCGACGCGACCGAGGTGCCGCCGAACTTGAAGACCAGGGAGCCGTTGGGGGGGCCGTCGGAGGGCGCGTCGGACGTGCCGCTCATCGGACGGACCGGGCGATCGCGATGACGTCGGCGAGGATCGCGGAAGCGGTGGCGTCGCCACCGGCGCCCGGTCCGCTCCAGGTGAGGGTCGCCGCGAGGTCCGATTCGAGCCGGATGACGTTCGTCGGGCCGATGGCCTGGCCCTCCGGAGAGTCGGCGGCCACCTCTTCGGGGCCGACCCGGCATTTCGTCGCCTTCGCGCCGAAATCGGCCACCGCGATGTAGCGCAGCCGCATGCCACGGGCCGCTGCCGCAGCGGCGTCCGCCGGGCTCGCGGTGCGCAGCGAGGTCCGGCGCACCTGGTCGGGATGGACGTGTCGCCCGTCGAGCAGGCTCACCAGGATGGCGAGCTTATAGGCGGCGTCGAGTCCGTCGATGTCATCCGTCGGGTCCGGCTCGGCGTAGCCCTTGGCCTGTGCCTCGGCCAGCGCTTCGGCGAAGCCGATCCCGGCATCGAGTCGCGAGCAGATGTACGTGGTCGTCCCGTTCAGCATGCCGCGGAGCACGCGCGGCCGGACCGCGCCGAGGTCGCGGATCCCTCGGACGACCGGCACGGCGCCGCCGACGGCGGCCTCGAACCGCAGCTCCCGCTTCGCCAGGCGGGCGGTCTCATGAAGGGCGTTCCAGTCCTTCGCGACGGCTTCCTTGTTCGCGGTGACGACGTGCTTGCCGCGCTCGAACGCCGCGTTGAGCAGATCCACCGCCGGCCGGTGGCCGCCGATCATCTCGACGACGATCGCCACCGCCGGGTCATCGAGGATCGCGAACGGATCGCTCACGACCGCCACGCCGCCGGCATCGCGGGCTTTCGCCGGATCGCGGACCGCCGCGGCGACCAGCCGGACCGGCCGGCCGGCGGCGGCGTCGATGCGCTGTTGCCGGTCGGCGAAGGCCCGGCCGACCGCGCTGCCGACCGTGCCGAGGCCGAGCAGCCCGATGCCGAGCGGCGGCCTGCTCATCGGCCCACCGGCCTGCCCCAGATGACGACCCCAACGACCTGACGCTCGATGAACGACAGGCCATTTCGCAGGAACAAGGCTCGTACCTCGGCGTCGAACTGCGTCGCGCGAGGGCCCAGGCGAACTCGCGCCAGCGTGCTCGTGCTGTGCAGGAAGTCAAGATAGTCCTCCACGCTGCGCCGCAGTGGGACCGGCGCAGTGCGGCGTTCGCCTCTGCGTTCGAACCGCCCACTCGCCTCGAGCGTGGCGACCGTGTCGCCAAGGTCTGCATGGTGGTCCAGCTCGGAGTAGCGCCGGATGATCTCCAGCATCTCAGGCAGTGGATGCTCGCCGTCGTCGGTCTCGACGAGAGCGAGCTGGGCACCGCGTGCGAGCGCCGTTTCGAATCGCCCCATCACCCGCTCCGTGTCCATCCAGTGGACGCTTGAACCGGCAGTGATGAGTCCGTAGGGTGGGTCGAGGGGAGCGTCCTCGGCGGTCCCGGCGATCCATCGAAGTCGGTGATCGTCGCCACCCGGCAGCCGTCGGCCCGCATCGATCATGGCGGCCGAGGGATCGACGGCATCGACACGTTCCGCGAACTGGAGCATTGGGCGCGCGAGTGCGCCCGTGCCGGTGCCAGCGTCAAGGACGGTTCTTGGCTCGACGATGAGCTCGGCGAGGATCGCGAAGGTCTCCTCGGGATACGGTGCGCGCTGACGGTAGGCCCGGGCCACATCGGCGTCTCGAAAGACCGATCCGAGGCTCATCCGATCGCCTCCTCGAGGAGGTCGAGGGCTACGCCGACGCTGGCCAGGCGATTCCCGGCGCGGTCGTGCGTCCAGTGGAGGCTCTTCACGCGGTGGGCCTCCGGCGCCTCGACCGCTACGTACACCAGGCCGACCGGCTTCCCGGGGGTCGCCCCGCCGGGACCGGCGATGCCGGTGATGCCGAGGCCGATCGTCGCGCCCAGACGCTCGCGGATCCCGCGCGCGAGCGCCGCCGCGACGACCGAGGACACCGCGCCATGGCCATGGATGAGCTGCGGCGGCACGTCGGCGAGGGTCGCTTTCGCCTCATCCGAATAGACCACCGCTCCGCCGGCGAAGATGGCGCTCGATCCGGGCCGCTCGGACAGGACCGCGCCAAGCAGGCCGCCGGTGCAGGACTCGGCCGACGCGACGGTGAGCTTCGCGCTCCGCAGCCGGGCGATGATCGCGTCCATCCGCTCGACCAGATCCGCATAGGTCGGTGCGGGGCGGGCGGTCCGTCTGCGCGGGCCGGCGCTAGCGGGCACGGCCCGGTGCCTCGGGGGCCTTCGGGGCGGTCTGGGCCGCGCGGGCCGACCGCTCCGCCCGCCAGGGCTCGGGGACGCCGCGCCCGGCGATGGCGTACGACGCCTTCCAGAGATAGTCCGCCCCGGAGAGCACGGTCAGCGCGACCGCGGCGGCAAGCAGGGAGTAGGCGAGATCGGCGAGGGGCGCGGACGGTGCCGCGAGGAGCAGCAGAAGGCCCGCCGTCGCGGCGGACTGGACGATCGTCTTCGCCTTCCCGTAGGGGCTCGCGCCCACGCTGTAGCCGCGCGCCGCGGCGATGGCGCGCAGATTGGTCACCGCGAGCTCTCGCGCGACGATAAGGACAACGATCCAGGCCGGCACGAGGCCCTTGGCCTGGAGGCCGATGAGCGTCCCGACGATGAGGATCTTGTCCGCGAGCGGGTCGAGGAACGTCCCGAGCCGGGTCACCTGACCCAGATGGCGGGCGAGGCGCCCGTCGACCGCGTCAGTGAGCGCCGCGACCACGAAGATCGCGAAGGCCGGCGCCGCGCCCGCGGTCCCCGGGCCGGCCAGGAGCACGACGATCGGGCCGGCCGCGAGCATCCGCAGATACACGAGCACGAGCGGCGCATTGAGGATCACGGAGACGCGAACTGCCGCTCCGCGACCTGGCCGGCCTCCCCCATCTTCCCCAGATCCTGGCCGTTGTAGCTCAGGTAGGTGACCCCACCGTTCCCGCTGCGCACGACCACCGTCTTCCCGCTGAAGGTCAGCGTCTGACCTGCGGCGAACACCTTGTTCGTGCTCGGCGCCTGTGCGCCGTCGACGGTCGCCAGGATCCAGGCCTCGCCGCCCACGATGCGGACGGTGACGAGCGCCGCGGTGTAGGAGACCGCGACGGTGCGGGTCTCCTGCACCTCCCCGCCGGTGGCGGTCCTGGCCACGACCCGCACGGTCTGCGCGCCCTGCGCGAAGTTCAGGGTCACCACGAACTTGCCGTCGGCGCCGACGGTGACCGCCGCCCCGTTCACCAGCACGCTGGCCACCGACTTGTCGACGCGCCCGGACACCGTGACCGGCGCATTGGTATAGGTCCCGCCGTTCGCCGGCTGCTCGACGATGAGCTGGGGCGCCTGCGCGTCGTTGGCCGCGACCGCGGTGTACTGGATCGTTCGCGAGGCCTGATTCAGCTTCCCCGCGGGATCGAGGACCTGGACCTCGATGTGGTTGGGCCCCGGCTTCAGCGTCACCGGAACGCTGAACGTGCCGTCCGCCGCCGGCCGGATGTCATTGATCGTTTCCTGTCCCGGCGACACCCGGACGGTCACGCGGCCGTCGGCAACGGTGCGTCCCTTCACGATGTACTCGGCGGACTGCGCGACCGTGTCGGACGCCGGGTCGCTGATCTCGATCCGCGGGGGGACCGCGAAGTTCGAGAATTGATAGAAGAGGTAGGCGGCGAACAGCGCGACCCCGGCCAGGAGCGCGATCGGCACGAGGACCGCCGGGGTGAAGATGAAGCTGCGCTTGACGAGCGGGCGCAGCGGATCGAAGGTGCGAAGCGGCTCGGGCGCGACGCGCTCACCTTGGAACAGGGCGATCTGCTCGCCGGCGTCGAGGTTCAGGTATTCGGCATAGTTCCGGAGGAACCCCTTCGTGTAGACCGCCCCGGGCAATGACTGATAGTCGCCGTTCTCGAGCGCGATCAGGAACTTCTCGCGGATCCGGGTGTCCTCGGCGGCCTGCTCGAGGGTGAGGCCCATGCGCTCGCGCTGTTGCCGTAGCTGTTCCCCCAGGCGTGCCATCAGCGGTCCAGGTCGCTCCGGTCGGGTGGGCCGATCTGGCTGAGCGGAGCGGACCGGGTCCCGTAGACCTCGCGCATCTTGCCCGGGCCCATCGCCGGCCCGATCACGCCGTGCTGCTCCATCACGTCGATGAGCCGCCCGGCGCGGGCGAAGCCGACGGTCATCTTCCGCTGCAGCATCGAGACCGATGCCTGACCGGCGCGCTTGACGATCTCGACCGCCTCGTCGTAGCGGTCGTCATCGATCTCGTCGCCACTGCTCCCGTCGTGACGCACGAGCTTGTCCTCGCCTTCGAGGACCTCGTTGTGCCGGTCGTAGCCACTGCCTGCCTGCTTGACCCAGTGGCCGGTGATGCCGGCGATCTCCTTGTCGGAGATGAATACGCCCTGCGCGCGGATGGGCTTCGCGAGATCCGGCCGGAGCACCAGCATGTCCCCGCGGCCGAGGAGCTTCTCCGCACCGATCATGTCGAGGATCGTCCGGGAGTCGACCGCCGATGCCGTGGCGAACGCGATCCGGGCAGGGATGTTCGCCTTGATGAGGCCGGTGATGACGTCGACCGAGGGGCGCTGGGTCCCCAAGACGAGGTGGATGCCGGTCGCCCGCGCGAGCTGCGCGACGCGGGTGATCTGCTTCTCCACCTGGATCGGCGCCTGGAGCATGAGATCGGCAAGCTCGTCGATCACGAACACGATGTACGGGATCCGATCCGGCCCCACCCGAGTCTCGTTGTACCCGGCGATGTTCCGCGCACTTGCGCGAGCGAAGAGCCGATACCGTCGATCCATCTCGCCGGTGACCCAGTACAGGGCGTTGAGGATCTTCTCGCCGTCGGTCATGACCGGTGCGATGAGGTGCGGGATCGCGGCGAACCCCGCGAAGTCGACGCGTTTCAGGTCGCCGATGAGCAGCCGTACCTCATCGGGCGTGGCCTTGAGGAGCAGGCTGCAGAGGATCGAGCTGATCGACACGCTCTTTCCCGATCCGGTCTGGCCGGCGACGAGGAGGTGCGGCATCGCTGCGAGGTCCAGGACGATCGGCGAGCCGGAGACATCGCGACCGAGCGCGACGATGAGCTTCGATCGCGCGTCGCGGAACGGTGGGGTCTCGACGACGTCACGCAGCGAGACCACACCGACCGCCAGGTTCGGGACCTCGATCCCGACGACGCTCTTTCCCGGCACGGGTGCCTCGATTCGGAGGGTCCGCGCGGCGAGTGCCAGAGCGAGGTCGTCGTTCAGGGCCTCGATCCGCGACAGCTTGACCCCGGGCGCCGGCTTGATCTCATAGCGTGTGACCACCGGACCGACGGTCGCCTCGACGACCTTCGCCGAGATGTTGAAGTGCGCGAGGGTCTCCTCGATGACGCGGGCGCTCCGCTCGATCTCGCCCTTGCCGCCGTGCTGGGCGTCGTCGCCGGCCTCGAGGATCTCGATCGAGGGGATCGTCCAAGTCCGGTCGGCCAGCGCGTGGAGGACGCCCTCGGCGGCGATCATCGCCGACGGCAGGCCCTCGAGCCCGGGGGGGACGGCCGGCGCGGCGGGGACCACGAGCGGCAGGGTCTCCTGCTCCGCCGCGACCTTGGGCGGCCGCCGTCCAGGACGCTCCTCCGGCAGATTGATGCGAACGACGACCGGGTCGTCGTCGATCGCCGCCGCGGCGACCGCCGCGCCAGGCCGGCCGGGCATGCGCGCCGCCGCGGCCGGCACGTCGGCCGGTTCGAAGCGCGGCGCGGTCCCTCCGGGCAGGGCCGCGCCCGGCCGGAGTGGGAACTGCGGTCGGCGGTCGAGCGCCGGCCGGGCAAGCTCGGCGACCGTGCGATTGGCGGCGATGACGACTCCGATCCCCAAAAGCGTGAACAGGACGATGAGCCCGCCGACCGGCCCCAGCGCGCCGGTCACGGTGCCGCCGATCCCGCGGCCGACGACGCCGCCGTTCGCCGACCAGACGTGCACCAGACCGAGCAGGGCGACGATGACGAGGAGCGCGCCGCTTCCGGGCAGGACGAGCCGCTGGAGGATCGCCCGCTCCCAGATCACCGCGGCCGCGACGAACAGGAACAGCGGGACGAGGATCGCGCCCCATCCGAGCAGCCAGAGGAGCGATCCGTGCCACCACTGGAGGAGCGCGCCCTGGCCGGTCACCAGCGCGATGATCGACAAGACCCCAAGGAGTCCAAGGGCGATCGCGCCGATCTCCGCTCGGATCCGGCTCTGCATCGCCGCGGGACTGCCGCGCCGGGCGGTGGTCTTACGGGCCACCCTAGACCTGCATGATGACGGGGAGGACCATCGGCCGGCGCTTGGTCTTGTTGTACAGGAATGACGCCAGGCTCTCGTGGATCGCCGTCTTCAGCGCCGAGGTCTCGGCGAGGTGCGGACCGGTCTGCGCCGCCGCGAGGCCGTCGAGGACCTTCTGCTTCGCCTCCTCGAGGATCCCGGTCGCCTCTTGCTCGGGGACGAATCCCTTGGTGATGATGTCCGGCCCGGCGACGACCGCGCCGGTCTGGTGCTCGATCGTCACCACGACGATGAGCACCCCGTCGCTCCCGATCGACCACCGGTCTCGCATGACCGACTGGCTCACGTCGCCTACCCCCAGGCCGTCGACATAGACCTGACCGGCGTGGACCCGCTCGGCGACCCGCGCGCCCTTCGCGCTGAATTCAAGGACATCGCCGTTGGTGAGGATGAACGCGTTCTCCTGCGGAACGCCCACGTCGACCGCCATTTTCGCGTGGCGGACGAGCATCCGGTACTCGCCGTGGATCGGGACGAAATGCTCCGGCCGTAGGATGTTGAGCAGCAGCTTCAGCTCCTCCTGGCTCGCGTGCCCGGAGACGTGCGGGCGGTTCGACACGTCGTACACGACGTCGGCGCCAAGCTTGAAGAGGTTGTCGATCGTGCGGCTCACCAGCTCCTCGTTGCCGGGGATCGGGTTCGAGGACATGACGACCGTGTCGCCCTCCTTCACCGCCACGTGACGATGGTCGCCCAGGGCCATCCGTGAGAGTGCGCTCGTCGGCTCGCCCTGGCTTCCGGTGGTGATGATGCAGATCTCGTGGTCGGCGTGCTTGCCGATGTCGCCGGGATACACGATGGCGTCCTCGGGGAAGTCCAGGTAGCCGAGCTCCTTGGCGGTGCGGGTGTAGTTCTCCATCGATCGGCCGATGATCGCGGTCTTGCGGCCCCAGGCCGAGGCGATGTCGACGATCTGCTTGATCCGGGAGATGTTCGAGGCGAAGGTGGTGGTGATCACGCGACCCGAGGCGCGCGCGAAGATCGCGTCCAGGAGCTCGCCGACGTGGCGCTCCGACGGGGTGTAGCCGGGGACCTCGGCGCGGGTGGAGTCCGAGAGGAGTAGCAATACCCCCTTCGCCGCGATCTCGGCCAGCCGGGCGAAGTCGGTCTGCCGGCCGTCCACCGGGGTGTGGTCGAACTTCCAGTCGCCCGAGTGGACGATCGTGCCGCGCGCGGTCTCGATGGTCATGCCGACCGCGTCGGGGATCGAGTGGCAGACGTTGTACGAGTCGCAGCTGAACGCGCCGACCGCGAACGGCGTCCCCGGCGTGATCTCACGGTAGGTCGTGCGCTCGGCGAGCTTGTGCTCCCGGAGCTTCGTGCGGATGAGTCCCAGGGTCAGCCTGGTGCCGTAGAGCGGGATGTCGCCCAGCTCGCGGAGCACGTACGGGAGCGCACCGATGTGGTCTTCGTGGGCGTGGGTGATGAGGATCCCGCGGATCTTCTGCTTGCGCTGGACCAGGTAGGTGATGTCCGGGATCACCAGATCGATCCCCAGCATCTCCTCGTCGGGGAACATGAGGCCCGAGTCGATCATGACGATGTCATCGCCCTGCTCGATCGCCATCATGTTCTTGCCGATCTCGCCGACGCCGCCCAGCGGGATGACCCGCACCGTGCCTGGCGGTACCGGCGCGACGGCGGTTGCGCCCGACCTGGCGGGCTCGGATCGGGAGGATCGCGCCCCCGGCTTAGCCAAGGAGCGTCATCTGCTCGGCCGGAGTCGTACGGGCCGGCTGGCCCTCCATCGCGGCCGCCACGGGTGGCGGGGGCGATACCGTCGCGAGGAACGCCGCGAGCGCGGCGAAGTCGGCGACCAGGTTTGCGCGGAGCGACGGCTGGTGGAGTGCCGCTGCGGGGTGGAAGACCGGGAAGATCATGAGTCCGTCCTTTCGGCGTGGCTTACCGTGCACGCGCGTGATGGATTCGCCGGGAAAGAACTTGTACATCGCGTGGCGGCCGAGAGTGACGATCACCGCCGGCCGGAGGACCGCGAGGTGGCGCTCGAACCAGATGTGGCAGGCCGCGACCTCGTCCGGGAGCGGGTCCCGGTTCTCCGGAGGGCGGTGGCGGACCACGTTCGTAATGAACACCTTCGTGCGGTCCAGGCCGATGCCGGCGAGCAGCTGATCGAGCAGCTGGCCCGCGGCCCCGACGAACGGCCGGCCCCGGAGGTCCTCGTTGTAGCCGGGCGCTTCGCCCAGGAAGAGGATCCGTGACTCGGCGCTCCCCTCCCCCGGGACGGCCTGGCGCGCGCTCCGGTGGAGCGGGCAGGCGGTGCAGGCGCGGATCTCGGTCGCGAGATCCTCAAGCGGGTCGGTCACGCGTTGATTATCAGGGCGCGGGCGCTTTCCGGGCGAGATACAGCACGTCGGAGTAGGGCCGTCGCGGCATCTCGACCACGTCGACCAGGAAGCCCGCGCGTCCGAACATCGCGAGGGCCTCGCTCCGCGAGGGGAAGTGGAAGCGCCGGGCGCTCTGCCGGGTGAAGCCGAGCCCGACGGTGAGAAGCTCCTGGCCGTAGGTGAGCGCGTAGCGGGTGCTCGCCGCGCGCTCCTGGGCCTTCACCACCAGCGGGGCGTTCGGCGCGAGAGCCTGCGCGGCCTTGCGCAGGACGGCCTCCTGATCGGCCGCGGTCAGCAGGTAGAGGACGTCGACGATCGTGATCGCGTCGCACCGCGGCGGGAGCTCGTGGATGATGTCGCCGACCTCGAAGCGGAGCCCCTCGCGGCCGCCGATCGTCGCGCGGGCGATATCGATCTTGCGCTCGTCGATGTCGATCCCGAGGACCCGCCGGCCCGGCCCGGCCTCCGCGAGCACGTTCGCGAACAGCCCGTGGCCTGAGCCGAGGTCCACGATGAACCCGTGGCGCGGGACGAATCGCTCGACGAACGCCAGGTCCGAGAGAAACGCTCGGCCGTGCACGAACCATCGCGCGACGAGGGGGGCGCTCCGATACCGGTGGACCGAGCGTTCAAGGGCCGCGGTCGTCCTCGATCCGGGCATCAGCCGCCACCCTCCGGCACCCGCGGGCGCACCGTGTCATCCCCCAGGGCCGCGCGAAGACGCGGATCGGTCAAGACGACAAGATCGTCGTGCCGGCGGAGCACCAGGCCGTCGCCAGTCGCCTCGAGTGCGGGGTCGGGGTGTGCGGGGTGCGCGGCGATCTCCCCGACTCCACCGTAGGTCGCGAAGAGCGCCACCCCCGCGGCCTCCGGCCGCTCGCGCAGGGTCGAAAGGTCGATGAACCAATCGTTCCCCGGGATCCCCCACGCGAACGGGGCGCCGATCGCCGTGGCGAGGCCGAGGAGCTGGGCCTTGAGCGCCGCGCCCGCGCGCGGCGGCGTGGCCCGGCGGAGCCAGCGCACGCCGCGCTCCCGGGCGAGCGGCGCGACGATGCGGAGCAGCGGCGGTAGCAGGTGCACGTGCCGGTGCGAGTCCCAGGCCGCGGCCGGCACCCCGAGCGCGGCCGCGCGGTCCGCCTGCGCCCGCAACTCCAGGGCGACCTCGCCTGCGCGGATCCGGCCGGCGATGAGGCGGGCGGTGAAGGGCCCGAGACGGTGGAACCGGCCGTGGGCGTCCACGAGGGACCGGACCCGCGCGGGATCGGAGACCGGATGGCCGCCCACGAGATCCAGGTGCAGGCCGACCTCGAGCCGTCGCTCTTCGCGCGCAAGCGCGGCGGCCTCCGGCCCATCAGGGAACGTGACGAGGAGCGATGCCGAGCGCACCACCCCGTCACGGCAGGCGTCGAGGATCCCGCGTGTCACCCCCGGGGACATGCCGAGGTCATCGGCGGTGATGACCAGGCCGCTCACCGCCGATCGGCCGCGGCGGGGCCGTATCTGCCCCGGAGGGCGTTCCAGCGGATGAGGAAGAGGTCGCGGAACATCCGGGGAGAGTCGCGGAGGAACGCAACCGTCGTCGGACCGATCTGGTGAAGCTCGAACGGGATCTCGACGACGCGATAGCCGCGCCGCCGGGCGAGGAACAGGATCTCCGCATCGAACGCGAACCCGTCGAGGGTGGAACGGGCGAAGAGGTCCTTCGCCGCCTCGGCGGTGTACATCTTGCCGCCGCACTGAGTATCCCGAACGTCGATCGGCACGACGAGGTGGACACAGGCGCGAAATACGCGACCCATGAGCGTCCGCCACCACGGCCGGTCAACGATCGATCCGGGGACGTAGCGGGACGCGATCGCGATGTCCGCGCCGTCGGCGAGCGCGGCGATGAAGCGGTCGAGGAGCTCGACCGGGATCGTGAGGTCGGCGTCGAGGAAGACGATCGGCTCCCCCGCCGCGGCCGCGACGCCTGCGCGGACCGCGGCGCCCTTCCCCCGATGCGGCAGTTCGAGGTAGCGATAGCGAAGATGCCCGCGCGGCAGGGTCTCGGCCGCACGCGCGAAGGCCGCACCGGTGCCGTCGGTGGAGCCATCGTCGCAGACGATCATTTCCGCCGCCACCGCCCGGGCGAGGAAGAACTCCGCGCAGCGAGCGAGGCTCGCCGGCAAGCGGCGAGCCTCGTTATATGCCGGCAGGATCAGTGTGAGGACGGCCCTACCTCGGCGGTCCGCTCCGGCGGAAGCCGCCCGGCCCGCCGGTGCCGCCACCCGGACCGCCGGGCCCGCGGCGGAACCCGCCGCGATCGCCTCCGTTGTCGCCGCGCTCGGCGAAGCGGGCACGCTCCGCGCGCGAGCGCTCCTCGAATTCGCTGCCCTGCTCGGTCACCGCGCGGATCGAGAGGTTCACGCGGCCCTGGCGGTCGACCTCGGCGACCTTCACCTTGACCTTGTCGCCGACGGTGAGGGCGTCTTCGATGCGGCCGATCCGCTCGGAGGAGATCTCGGACACGCGGACGAGGCCCTCCTTACCCGGAAGGTACTCGACGAACGCGCCGATCGACATGATCCGGGTGACCTTGCCGTCGAAGACTTCGCCGACCTCGACCTCTTTGGTGAGGCCTTCGATCATCTGACGGGCCTTCTCCCGACCTTCCGGCTTGGCGCCGGTGATCCGGATCGTGCCGTCGTCCTCGACCTCGATGTTCGTCCCGGACTCGCTCTGGATCGCGCGGATCATCTTCCCACCGGGTCCGATGATGTCGCGGATCTTGTCCGGATTGATCTTCACCGTGTCGATGCGCGGTGCGTACTTGTTCAGCTCGGCCCGGGGCTTGTCCAGGACCTGGCGCATCTCCTGAAGGATGAACAGCCGGGCCTCGCGGGCCTGGCCGAGCGCGTCACGCATGATGTCGAGCGTGATGCCCTTCACCTTGATATCCATCTGGAGCGCGGTGATGCCGGTGTCGGAGCCGCAGACTTTGAAGTCCATGTCGCCGTAGTGGTCCTCGAGGCCCTGGATGTCGGTGAGGACGGTGTACTTCCCGTCCTGAAGGACGAGGCCCATCGCGATCCCGGCGATCATCGTCTTGATCGGCACGCCGGCGTCCATGAGCGCCAGGGTCGATCCGCAGGTGGACGCCATCGACGACGAGCCGTTCGACTCAAGGGTCTCGCTCACCACGCGGATCGTGTACGGGAACTCCTCTTTCGTCGGGATGACCGCGAAGAGCGCACGCTCGGCGAGCGCGCCGTGGCCGATCTCGCGACGACCGGCGCCGCGCATCATCCGGACCTCGCCGACCGAGTAGGGCGGGAAGTTGTAGTGATGCATATAGCGCTTGCTGTCCACCGGGGAGAGCGTGTCGATGATCTGCTCGTCGCCCGACGGGCCGAGGGTGCAGACCGAAAGGACCTGCGTCTGCCCGCGGCGGAAGAGGCCGGTGCCGTGCGTGCGCGGAAGCACGCCGACCTCGATCGTGAGCGGACGGATGTCCTTGGTGCCGCGGCCATCCGGCCGCAGGTTCTCGTCGACGACGGCGGTGCGGAACTCGTGCTCGAGCACGCCCTCCCACTCGGCCTTGACCTCGTCGGGCGTGATCGACGCGCCTTCGACGCAGAACTTCGCGAGCGCGTCGTCACGGACCTCGTCCATGCCGGCTTCGCGCAGGGCCTTGTCCGGGTTACGGAGCGCAGAGCGGAGGCGATCGGCGAAGAACTGGTGGACCGGGCCGAGCTTGGACTCGTCGCGCGCTGCCGGCGCGGGCGTGAGCTTGGGCTTGCCGCTGGCCCGCCGAAGCTCCTCCTGGGCCTCACAGAGCTTCGCGATGCCCTGCTGGGCAAGCGCGAGCGCCTCCACGAGCCGGTCCTCGGTGATCTGCTTGGCCCCGGCCTCGACCATCATGATCGAGTCCTTGGTCCCCGCGACCACGAGGTTCAGGTCGCTCTCGAGGAGCTGCTGGATCGTCGGGTTGAGGAACAGCTTTCCGTCCACCGTCCCGACCCGGACGCAGCCGATCGGGCCTTCGAACGGCGCGTTCGAGATGTGGAGCGCGGCCGATGCGGCGTTCACCGCGAGGACGTCGTAGTCGTTCTCCTGGTCGCTCGACCAGGCCGAGACGACGACCTGGACATCGTTCCGGAAGCCCTTGGGCCACAGCGGCCGGATCGGGCGGTCCACGAGCCGTGCGGTGAGGATGCCCTCCTCGGAGGGGCGACCTTCGCGGCGAGGGAACGAGCCGGGGATCTTTCCGGCGGCGTAGAGTCGCTCTTCGAAGTCCACGGTGAGCGGGAAGAAGTCGATGCCCGGGCGGGTCGACTTCGAGACCGTGCCTGCGGCGAAGACGACGGTGTCGCCGTACCGAACGGTGACCGCGCCGCCGGCCTGCGCCGCGAATTTACCGGTCTCGAAAGTCAGGGGCTTATCGCTGATGGTCGCTTGGGAGCGAGTGATCGCCATGTGTCCTTTTTCTCGGGCATCCCCGTCGCAATGACAGGACCCCGCCACCGAGGTGGGGGGTCCATCGCCAGCAGGCCGCTCCGCTTACCGGCGCAGACCGAGTCGCCCGATGATCTCCTGGTAGCGCTCCGGGCTCATACGGTGCAGGTATGCGAGCAGCCGCCGACGCCGGCCGACCATCATGAGGAGCCCGCGACGACTGTGGTTGTCGTGCTTTGCGCTCCGGAGATGTTCGGTCAGGTGCTTGATCCGTTCGGTGAGGAGCGCGATCTGGACCTCCGGCGATCCGGTGTCCTGGTCATGCTGGCGGTAGGTCGAAATGACCTCACC
>DATCNH010000064.1:0-3606 GCA_036565345.1 Candidatus Limnocylindria bacterium
CCAGGAGCGTACCTACCTCGCCGGCCAGCTCGTCGGCGTCGAGGGCTACCTCGAGTCCGCGATGAGCGGCCTGGTCGCCGCGGTGAATGTCGCCGCCGCGCTCCGCGGGGCAGAGGCGATCGAGTTCCCCGCGGACACCGCGATCGGCTCCTTGGTGCGGTACATCACCACGCCCCAGGCCACCTTCGCGCCGATGAATGCGACCTGGGGGCTGTTCCCGCCGCTGCCCGACCCCGATGTCCGGAGGGACAAACGGGCGCGCGCGCGGGCCCATCTCGCTCGTGCGCGGTCCTCGCTCTCGGCGTTCGCCGCGGGGAGTCCACTCCTGGACGCCGGACCCTTCCCCGAGGATCCGGCGCGCGAGCCCGCCACTCCCGCGGCGGTGTAGCGGTGCCCGAGCAGCTGAGCTTCCGGCTGGGCGAAGAGAAGCCGGACATCCTTCGCAGCCTGACCGCCGAGCAGCGCCGCGCCGCCGAGCACGGCGACGGGCCGCTCCTCATCGTCGCCGGTGCGGGGACCGGCAAGACGCATGTGCTCACCGCACGGATCGTCCACCTCATCGCCGCCGGCCTGGCGCGACCCCATCAGATCCTGGCCCTCACCTTCACCGAGAAGGCCGCCGCCACGATGCAGGAGCGAGTCGACCTGAACACGCCGCTCGGACTGAACGACGCGGCGATCCGGACCTTCCACGCATTCGGCGACGAGGTCTTCCGGGAGTTCGCGCTCGAGCTCGGCCGGGCGGGGGAGCTGCGCGTCCTGTCACCCGCGGAGCAGGTGATCTTCGTGCGCGAGCATCTCTTCGACCTTCCGCTTCGGCGCTACCGGCCGACCGGCGATCCGCTTCGTCACGTCCGGGCACTGCTGGACCTCTTCGGGCGCGCGCGCGACGACGACATCGATCCGGCCGAGTACGCCGCCTTCGCCGCCCGGCTGCGTGCGGCGGCCGGCGCCGCCGACGATCCCGATGCGGCGGCGGACGAGGCGGCCGCGCAAGAGGAGCTCGCCGCGGTCTACGCCGCGTACACCGCGCTGAAGGAGGCGCACGCGGTGGTCGACTTCGGCGATCAGATCGCGCTCTCGCTGCGCGTGGTCCGCGATCATCCGGCGGCTGCTCGCCGGCTCGCCGAGCGCTACCGTTATGTCCTCGTCGACGAGTTCCAGGACACCAACGAGGCGCAATTCAAGCTCGTGCAGAAGCTCGTCGCTCCGCACCGCAACCTGACCGTCGTCGGCGACGACGACCAGTCCATCTTCGCCTGGCGTGGCGCAACGCTCGCGAACTTCGACGCGTTCCGGGAGAGCTATCCGGACGCGACCGTCGTGACCCTGGTGGAAAATCGCCGCTCCACGCAGGGGATCCTCGACGCGGCCTACCGCCTGATCCGGCACAACCCCGAACGGCTCGAGGACCGGCTCGGGATCGACAAGCACCTGCAGGGGCGCCCGGCGCCGCCCGATCCGGAGATCGACCACCTGGCCTACGCGAGCGCGGCCGAGGAGGCCGAGGCCGTCGCCGACCGGATCGCCGAGGACGCCGTCCGGACCCAGCGCCGGCTCGGGGACTTCGCGGTCCTCGTCCGCTACAACTCCGACGCGACGCGGGTGCTCAACGCCCTCGCCCGTCGCGGGCTGCCGGCCCACTTCTCCGGCGGCGGCCAGCTCTACGACCGGGACGAGATCCGGCTCCTCGTCTCGTTCCTGTCCTCCGTCGCCGCCCCGTCCGACTCGCGCCACGTCTATTTCCTCGCGACCTCGTCGCTCTACGCGTTCCCTCCGGCCGAGCTCGCGCGGCTCGCGGAACAGCAGGGTCGCCGTCAGCGGCCGCTCCGGGAACTCTTCGACGAGCTCGCGCGGGGGGAGGGGACCGGCTTCACCGCCGAGGCGGTCACCGCCGCGCAGACCCTGGTCGCCGATCTGGAGCACTACGCCGAGCGCGCCGCGGTCCTCTCGACCGCCGAGCTCGTGTTCGAGTTCCTCGAGCGTTCCAGGCTCCTTGAGCGCTATCGCGACCCGGAGTCCGCGCTGGCCGAGGAGCAGGGCCGAAATGTCGCGAAGTTCCTTCGTCTGGTCCAGGGTGCCGGCCGGGCGGTCCCGTCGGACCGGGCGGCGTTCCTCGTCCCGCACCTCGAGCTCCTGCGTGATGCCGGTGATGACCCGGCTGCCGCGGACTTCGAGCAATCGGAGAACGCGGTCAACGTCCTCTCGATCCACAAGGCCAAGGGCCTTGAATTCGGAGTCGTGTACCTGATCGTCGCGACGGAGGAGCGGCTGCCGGGCAGCCTCCGTCCAGCGGAGCTCCCGCTCCCGGCGGGCCTGGCCCACACGCCACCGCCCGACCGCGACCGGCACATCGCCGA
The DNA here is from genome assembly GCA_036565345.1 of Candidatus Limnocylindria bacterium. Classification (GTDB taxonomy): domain Bacteria; phylum Chloroflexota; class Limnocylindria; order P2-11E; family P2-11E; genus UBA4735. The sequence goes on from DATCNH010000064.1 coordinate 2,361, forward strand.
GGAGCGCCGTCTCGCCTACGTCGCCGTCACCCGGGCCAAGGACGCCTTCTACTTCACCAGCGCAAGCGACTACGGCGGCACCCGCCCGCACCGGCCGAGCCGCTTCGTCGAAGAGGCGCTCGGCCGGCGCCCGGAGCGGCTGTCGGCGCGTCTGGCGGCCTATGACGAGCTCCAGCGGTTCGCCGCCCCGCCCGACGCGGTCGATGCGCCGCTGCCCGCCCTGGGCGAGGACAACATCCTGACGATCTCCTACAGCCAGGTTGACGACTACCGGCGCTGCCCGCTCCGCTACCGGTTCGCCCACGTCCTGCGGATCCCGGTGCTCCCGACCCCGCCGATGATCTACGGAAACGCGCTGCACCAGGCCGTTGCCGACCACCTTCGCCGCCGGCGGGACGGCGAGCACCCCACGCTCGCTCAGCTCGAGTCGACCTTCCGCGCGGCCTGGCTGGCCGAGGGCTTCATCTCCCCGGAGCACGAGAGCGAGCGGTTCGAGGCCGGCCTCGCCGCCCTCCGCCGGTTCTTCGAGAGCGACGCCGGGGCGCCGCCACCGGATCTCGTCGAGCAGCGCTTCTCGTTCCTCTTGGGGAATGACCGGGTCGTCGGGCGGTGGGATCGCGTCGACGAATCGCCGGATGGCCCGGTGGTCGTCGACTACAAGTCGTCCGCGGTCGAGCCCGGCGGCGGCACCCCCCAGCGTCGGGCGAACCAGGATCTCCAGCTTCAGCTCTACGCGCTGGCCCACGAGCGCACCTACGGCGTCCGCCCGGCCAAGGGAATCCTCCACTTCCTCGAGACCGGCGAGCGTGGCGAAATGATCCCGAACCCCGATGCGCTCTCCGCCGTCGCCACGTTGATCACCACCACCGCGGCGAAGATCCGGGCCCGACAGTTCGCCGCCGCCCCCGCCCGCCCCGAGGCCCGCACCTGCGCCGAGTGTCCCTACAACCAGATCTGCCCGGACTCCTTCGCCGCACGTCGCGTCACCCGCGGGGGTTAGGACCCGCCGCCCGACTGTCCCTGCGCAAAGACACTCCGGTTCGCTGTCCCTGCGCAAAGACAGTACTTTCGGCTGCCGGCTTCGCCGAGCTCCTTCGTCGGAACGACAGGGCAGGTGCGTGCGTCGGGGGCTGGCGGGTGCTTCGCGAGCGCAGCCGCGTCCGTCAGGGACGCGCCGGCCCAGTGGACGCACGGGACGCGCAAGCGAACGAGGCGCCCGCCAGCCACCGACGCACGCACCTGCCCC
>DATCNH010000065.1:0-22683 GCA_036565345.1 Candidatus Limnocylindria bacterium
GGCTGCGTACAGCAGCCGGCCGGACGCACGGGCGATCGCCGGAAGGGCCGGGAACCGGTCAAGGAGCGGGGCGAGGATGTCTCGTGCCTCCCCCAGCTCGCCGCCTGCCAGGGCGGTCTCCGCCCGCCCGAGCGATCGCACGAAGCGGGCATGACGGATGGCGTACGCGACGGTTCCCGAACCGAACAGCGCCGCTGCCGCGGTGGCCAGCGGCCCGGCCAGCGGGGTACGGAGCGCGTACAGCACCGCGCCGATCATGAGCACTCCGGTGGCAGACAGCCAGACGGCACCGATGACCGGGTGACCGCCCGGAGTGGACGGTCTCAGCACAGCGGGCTTTTCCACACAAACCGCATCGTTCGGCCCCTGGGAGGCCGCTTATCCACCGTATTCAGCCGGTTATCCACAGGCGGGGTCGTCTCCGGGCGCCCCTGCTGTCCGATGAACGTGCATCCGTTTCAGGCGTCGGCGAGGAGGCCCGCGGCGATCACGACACGCTGGATCTCGCTCGTTCCCTCGTAGATCCGGTAGATCCGGGCATCGCGGTAGGCACGCTCGATCCAGAGCTCACGCATGTATCCCATCCCCCCGTGGATCTGCACCGCCGCATCGGCCACCCGGCCCAGATGCTCGGTCGCGAACAGCTTCGCCATGGCGGCGCGGTGGGTGATCCGCTCGCCGCGATCCAGACGAGCTGCGGCGTCGTGCACCATCAGCCGCGCGGCGTGGATGCCGATCGCGGCGTCGGCCAGCATCCACTGGATCGCCTGATGCACCGCGATCGGAGCACCGAACTGCTCGCGCGATCGCGCATAGGCGACCGACGCGTCGAGGAGATGCTGCGCCGCCCCGACGGCGTGGGCGGCGAGGCCGAGACGCCCGTGATCGAGGGTCCGGAGCGCGATGCCGAAGCCGGTGCCCTCCGCGCCGACCCGTTGCGCCGCCGGGACCCGCAGCTCGTGGAAGAAGAGCTGCGCGGTCGTCGATCCGTGCAGCCCCATCTTCTCGTCGTTCGGTCCGATCTCGAGGCCGGTCGCGTCGCGCTCGACGACGAAAGCGGTGATGCCCTTGGTCCCGGCGGCGCGATCGACCGTCGCAAATACGGTGAAGAGATCGGCGATCGGCGCATTGGTGATGAACGTCTTCGCGCCGTCGATGACGTAGGCATCGCCGTCCCGGCGCGCCGTCGTTCGGAGCGCTCCGGCGTCGCTCCCCGCACCGGGCTCGGAGAGCGCATACGCACCGATCCTTCTTCCAGCAAGGAGATCGGGGAGATACCGCGTCCGCAGCCCGTCGGGTCCGCCGATGTCGATCGCCGTCCCGCAAAGGCCTGCCGATCCACCGATGACGTTCCAGAGCGAAGCGTTCGCCCAGGCGAGCTCCTCGACGGCGACGCAATACCCGAGCTTGCCGAAGCCCTGCCCGCCCAGCTCCTGGGGGAACCCGATCCCGAACAGGCCCATCCCGGCGAGAGCGGCGATGATGTCGGTCCCAATCCGGTCGGTGCGCTCGATCTCCTCGGCCCGCGGAGCGAGCTGCTCCATCACGAACGCGCGGACGCTCTGCTGCAGCAACAGCAGCTCGGAAGGAAGGGTCGGCTGCATTACGCCGTCGCCTCGTCCGCCGCTCGGGCCGCCCGGGCCCGCTCGAGCAGCTCCCGGATCGCGGCCGGGATCCGCATCGGCCGCTTCGTCGCATGGTCCAGCATCACCTGGATCGTGCGCGCTTCGGCGCAGCGGAGTCCGTCGGCACGCTCGAACGCGTACTCGAAGGCCCATGACGAGCTCCGGATCTCACCGACCCGCACCCGGATGTCGTACTCGTCGTCGAACCGCAGCGGCGTCTGGTAGCGCACGCTCGCCTCACCGATCGTGAAGTCGACGCCCCGGGCAATGAGATCGCGCCCGTACTCGATACCGAGCGCGCGCAGATACGCCACCCGTCCGACCTCGGCGAATACGAGGTAGTTCGCGTAGTACACGACACCCTGGAGGTCGGTCTCGCCAAAGCGCACCCGCTGGCGGTAGGCGAACGGAGCGAACGGATGGTCCATTGGGCAGAGCCTAGGAGGTCTGGCACACGCCCTGCTCCACAACCCGGCATGAGAACACCAGACGGCCGTGCCCCGACGACAACGGAGACCGAGCGCCTCGATCGACCCGCGCGCGTCGAACGTGTCGAACGCGTCGAGCGGGTCACCACGCCCGCGGCGGTGCCGACCGGACAGGTGAACGTGAACGCGGGACGGACCGAGCCGGTCTGGACGGTGACGCGCGTCGTCGTGCTCCTGTTCACCGTCCTCGAGGTCATCCTCCTGGTGCGGTTCATCCTCAAATTCGCCGCGGCGAACCCGGACCAGCCGCTCGTGTCCGCGCTCTACGGGATCACCGAGCCGCTCGTGCGTCCCTTCCAGGGGATCTTCCCGGCGGTTACCTCGCCGGTGGTCGTCGACATCCCGGCGCTCCTGGCGATCCTGTTCCTGTTCGGGATCGCGGCGCTCATCGTCGCTCTCGTGCGGGCGATCGCGGGGCGCAGCTCCGCCTAGCCGCCCGCCGACACCGCCGCGCGGATGGCATCGAGCGCGCGCGGGTCATCGAGCGACGAGGTGTCGCCCAGGTCCGCCGACCCGAGGTAGGCCCCGCGGATCAGCCGGCGAAGGATCTTCCCGTTGCGCGTCTTCGGCAGCTGATCGACGAACCGCACCACCTTCGGACGCAGCGGCTTCCCGAGCTGCTCCGCGATGTGATCGGAGACCGCGCCGGCCTGCTCCGCCGAGCCCGCGTACCCCGGACGGAGCACGGCGAATACGACGATGGCCTCGCCCTTCAGCTCGTCGGGCACGCCGATCGCCGCGGCCTCGCCGACCGCCGGATGGGCGACCGCCGCGGATTCGACCTCCGCCGGACCGACGCGCTTTCCGGCGATCTTCAGGGTGTCGTCGCTGCGGCCTTCGATGAACCAGAAGCCCGCATCGTCGACCCGTGCCCAGTCGCCGTGCACCCAGATCCCCGGGAGCCGGGACCAATACGTCTCGAGGTAGCGCTCCGGATCGCGCCAGAAGCCCCGGGTCATGCCCGGCCAGGGCTGCCGGATCACCAGCTCACCGACGGCGCCACGGACGCTGCGGCCGGCCTCGTCCACGACATCGACGTCCATGCCCGGCACCGGCCCGCTGAACGAGCCTGGCTCGATGTCGCTCCAGGTGGTGCAGCCCAGGATTCCGCCGGAGATCTCGGTCCCGCCGGAGTAATTGATGATCGGGCAGCGGCCCTCACCGGCGACGCGGAAGTACCACCACCAGGGATCCGGATTCCACGGCTCGCCGGTGCTGCCGAGGACCCGCAGGCTCGAGCGATCGTGCGCAAGGACCGGTGCCTCGCCCGCGCGCATGAGGCCGCGGATCGCCGTCGGCGAGATGCCGAGATGAGTAACCCGATGCCGCTCGACCATCGACCAGATACGCGAGGCATCCGGGAAATCCGGGGTGCCGTCGTAGGTGACGATCGTCGCGCCGAGGATGAGCGCGCCGGCGATGAGCCACGGCCCCATCATCCAACCGATGTCGGTGAACCAGAACATCACGTCGCCGGCCCGCAGGTCGAAGCAGTGGGCCAGATCCTGCGCGGCCTTCACCGGGAAGCCGCCGTGCACGTGCAGCGCGCCCTTCGGCCGACCGGTCGTGCCCGAGGTGTAGATGATCATGAACGGGTCCTCGGCCGCGGTGTCGGCCCAGGGCGCGTCGGCGTCCCCCCGGCGCATGACCGTGTCCCAGGTGACGTCGCGGTCGCGCTTCGGATACCTGCGGCCAAGACGCTCGGCGACGATGAGCGTGCGGACCAAGGGCGCGCCGTCGGCCGCGGCATCCGCGGTCTCCTTCATCGGCACGACCGCGCCCCGGCGATGGAACCCGTCGGCGCAGATGAGCACCGAAGCCTCGCAATCGCGCAGCCGTCCCGCGATCGCCTCGGCGCCGTAGCCGGAGAAGATCGGCGTGTAGACCGCGCCCATCGCGCCACAGGCCAGGACCGCGACGACGCATTCCACCCCGAGCGGGAGGAAGACGGCGACACGATCCCCGGCGGCAACGCCGGACGCGCGGAGGCCGGCGGCGAACCGGGTGACCTCGGTCCGGAGCGCGGCGAAGGTGAGCCGCTCGACCGAGCCGTCCTCACGCTCGGCGATGAGCGCGATCGCCGCGGGATCACGGTCTCGCCGCAGCGCCGTCTCGACGTAGTTCAACCGACCGCCGGTCCACCAGGTCGTCCAGGGGATACCGCGTGCGGTGTCCATCGCACGCTCGTAGCGCCTGGACCAGACCAGGCCGAGATCCGCGTCGACCGCCCGCCAGAAGCGTTCGAGGTCGTCGGTCGCCCAGCGGAGGAGCGCCGGTTGATCGGCGAGCCCCTGCGCCGCGGCGAACCGGCGGAGGCGGCTGCGCTCGAGATAGGCCGCGCTCGGGGTCCAGGCCGGGCTCACCGCCGGAATGCTATCTATCCTCGTCCCATGCCGAAGAAGCGGGCCGCCGTGCCTCCGACACCGAAGACCGCCACGAAGGCCGTGGCGAAGCGCCGGGCGACCCGGCGCGGTCCGGCCGGTCCTCGTGGACCGGAGCCGGGGGACAGCGCGCTGGCGCTCGACCACCCCGACATCGCGCCGCTCGAGGCACGGATCCGTGCCGGCGGCGGCGCCGCCCTTGCCGCCTACCGCGATCCCTACGCCGGCTCCGCGGTCATCCTGGCCAGCCTGCCGCTGGGGGCCATCGAGCCGACACCGTTCCAGCGCGACCTCTCGCGCGTCCACGCCGATCGCCTCTCGGTCGCCATCGGCGCTGTCGGCATCTTCCTCGATCCGGTCATCGCGGTACCGACGACGGCCGGGTTCTCGTCGCCGAACGGGCGCCATCGGCTCGCCGCCGCCAAGAAGCTCGGCCTGCGCGCTGTCACCGCCCTCGTCGTCGCCGACCCGGCGCTCGCGTACCGGATCCTCCCGCTGAACACTGAGAAGGCGCACAACCTCCGCGACCGCAGCCTCGAGGTCGTCCGGATGGCCCGGAGCATCGCCAAGGAGCAGCCGCGCACGCGCGAGCGGGATCACGCCGCGTCGTTCGAGGCGCCGTTCCTGCTCACCCTCGGGGCGGCGTACGAGGAGCGATCGCGGTTCGCCGGATCGTCCTATCAGCCGATGCTCCGGCGGGTGGATGGATTCCTGGACGGCACGCTTGCGGCATCGCTCCGCCAGCGCGATCAGTGGGCGCGGCGCCTCCTCGACATCGACGACCGGATCACGGCGCACATCGCGGTGCTGCAGAGCATCGGGTTCAAGAGCCCGTATCTCCGCACCCTTGTCGTCGCGCGGTGCAATCCGGTCCGCTGGATCCCACAGCGCAAGGGTGCGCCCCCGCCGATGACCATGGCCGAGGCCCTCACCCGCATGGCCGCGGCCGCGCGCAAGTTCGAGCCACGCTCGGTCCGGCCAGGTGACCTCGCCCTCGTCGCCGCGGTGTCGAGCGACGAAGGGTAGGAGGCGTCAGGGCGCCGGGATGTAGCCGAGCGCGACCGCGGCGATGACCAGCGCGATCACCACGAGCACGATGACCAGCAGCGGCACCGCGTAGAAGAGCAGCGCCGCGGTGGCGAGCACCGCGAGCGCGGGGCCGCGGGAGAGCCCGTAGTGGGCCTGGATCGCGCGCCAGGCGATCACCCCAAGGAAGATGAGCGACGCGATCCCGATGAGCTCCGCGATCTGGAGGCCGGGCCCGGGACGGCTCCCGAGCGTCAGGGCGGCGGCGGCGGCCGGGAGGGCGGTGAGCCCCACGGCGTACCCGAGGACCACGAGCATCGGGCGGTAGGGCCGCCGGCGGCCCCGGAGCCGCGCGGCGGCGTGGATCGCGGTCGATCCGAGCAGCCAATAGAACGCCGGGGCAACGGCGGTCAGGGTCAGGGCCGCGTCCCATGAGCGCTCGACCAGATAGAGCACCACGGCGGTGCGGTCCCGTCCGAGCGCGTCCAGGAGCATGGTGACGGCGGGGCTTCGCCGGTCCCCGTAGAGGATCGGAGCGAGCGGCGCGTCCGCCGCCACCCGGAGGGTGTTCACCGTCGCGATCGCCGTCGCGAGGGCAACCAGGATCGCCGCGCTGCGGAGGCGTCCGCTCACCAGGATCGCGGCGGCCCCGATGCGGGGCGATCGCGCCAGCTGCGCCAGCTGGGCGAGGAGGTTCAACGGAAGCTGGCCGCCAGCGCGGCCGCGAGCGCGCGATCGGTGCCGACATCGATCGCCATGCGCTGCTCGCGTGGGAGCGTCGGCGGATCGGGGTCATGGAGCGACGGCGGGACCGGCGCGCCGAGCATGATGAGGTACTCGATCGACCAGGCCCGCCGCACCGCATCCTCGTCGTAGCCGCCGCCTCCCATCACGATCCAGGGCAGTGCGAAGTCGCGGAACGTCGTGACCACCGCCGCCCGTGCGCGGGTGGAGACCAGCAGATGGGTCAGCGGGTCGTTGAAGTGCGAGTCGATCCCCTGCTGGGTCACGAGCACGTCGGGACGGTAGCGCTCGATGAGCGGGGGCACGACCTCGGTGAAGGCCCGGCCGTAGGCAAGGTCGTCGGTGAACGCGGGCAACGCCACGTTGATGCTGTACCCCGCACCTCGGCCGGTCCCGCGCTCGTCGGCGAAACCTGTCCCGGGGAACAGCGTTCGGCCGCTCTCGTGCAGCGAGATCGTGAGGACCTGATCGGTGTCGTAGAACGCGGCCTGCACACCGTCACCGTGGTGCGCATCGATATCCACGTACGCGACCCGCAGACCGCGGTCCGCGAGAAGGCCGCAGACGATCGCCGGATCGTTGTAGATGCAGAAGCCCTTCGCCTGGGCCCGCATCGCGTGATGCAGCCCCCCGGCACCGTTGAAGGCGACCCGCGTCCGGCCGGCGAGCACCTCCTCCATCGCACGGAGCGATCCGCCGGTCGTCAGCAGGGAGGCTTCGTGCATCCCGGCGAATGGCGGCGTGTCGCCGTTCGGCTCGAGGCCCCAGCGCCGGTAGTCCCGAGCGGGGTCCGCCGACGCCTGCCGCACCGCGTCGATGTAGCCCTCATCGTGAACGCGCCCGATCTCGGCCATCGTCGCCGGCCGCGGCGCCAGCACCGCACTGTTGGGCCGATCGAACGCGCCGAGGGCGGCCAGGGTGTCATGGACCCCGGTGAGCCGCTGTGGCTTCAGGGGATGATCGGCGCGATAGACGTGGGCGGCGAGCGCGGGATCCCAGACGAACGCCGCCCGATCGGAGCTCAGCGCTTGAGGGTCGCCATGAGCTCTCGCCACTCGCCCAGGGACATCCCGCTCGCCCGCTGATCGACCGCTTCGCCGCGGAGCATTCGCTGCACTACTGCGAGGCCCTTCGATGAGAGCTCGTAGGCACCCTGCCGATAGTCCACGAAGGCGGCATGGGTGAGGGGGACCCACTGCTTCACGACCTCGACGAGCGCCTCCGCGTAGACGCGGATCTCGTACTGCGCATGCGCATCGCCACGCAGATTGAGGAAGTGCAGGAAGTTGTGCAGGTCGATCTTCCAGTACCACTGGGTGTAGAGGCTCAGCGGGAGATTCATCCGAGCTAGCTCGCGCGCGAGGCCGGTCCGCTCGGCATGGATCACCTGGCCGGTCGCGTCCTCGTTCAGCATCTCCTCGTAGTGCTCGTACGAGCGGGCCGCGTCGTCCCGCAGCAGCGCGAGCACCCGGTCCGCTTCTGCCGGAGCGAGGACCGCCCCGCGACCCTGACGGTTCGAAGCGGACTGCGTGGCGACATTCGCGGGATCGGGGACGTAGAACTCCCGGTCGAGGATGGAGTACCGCCCACTGATTTCGTTCAAATTGGCCACGCGATGACGTACCCACTGCCTCGCCACGAAGATAGGCAGCTTCACGTGCAGCTTGATCTCGCACATCTCGAACGGCGAGGTATGGCGGTGGCGCATGAGGTAGTTGATGAGTCCGGCGTCCTCGCGGACCTTCTTCGTGCCAGGCCCATAGGACACTCGCGCCGCCTGCACGATCGACGCGTCATCTCCCATGTAGTCGATGACCCGGATGAAGCCATGATCGAGCACCGGGATCGGTTGGTAGAGGAGCGCCTCGATCGCCGGCACCGTCGCGCGACGCGTCGGCGCCTCCGCTGCGCGCTGGGCGTCGATCTCGGCCTGCTGCCCGGCGGTGACCCCCGCGGGGCGCTCGAGGGTGTCCACGAACGCCGAGTCTAGTGGGCCGCCTTCCCCATTCCACGTCGCTCCACAACGACGCTCCCGGGACGCCGCTTCGCCGCGATCTTCAGCTCCGCCGCGACCTGCGCGAGCGCCGCAGGCGACGCGAAGCGGCCCGGCTCCGCGATCGCGATCCCGATGGAGACGGTCGCGAGCGACCAGCGGATCTGGCGGCCTCGGCGATCGACGGCCTCGTAGCCGCCGGACACCCGGTCGCCCTCGTCGTGGAGCTGGTGCGAGCGCTCCCGGAAGCGGGCCACGATCCCCTCGGCCAGGGCGGGCGCCCCCTCAAGGCCGGCCAGGACGACGAAGTCGTCGCCGCCCACGTGACCGAGGAAACAGTCTTCACAGCGGAGCTCCGCGACGGTGTCGAAGATCGAGCCGGCGAGCGCCCCAATGAGCTCGTCGCCCCGGGTGAAGCCATAGCGGTCGTTGAAGCTCTTGAAGTGATCAAGATCGACGTACAGGCATGCGAAGGGCTCCCGGCGGGCCAGCCGGCGCGCGATCTCGTCGAAGATCGCGGTGTTTCCGGGAAGGCCGGACAGCGGGTTCAGCCCACCGAGGGTCCGGGCACGCCGCAATGCCGTGAGCACCCGCGCACTGAGCTCGTCGAGATCGAATGGCTTGGTGATGTAGTCATCCGCGCCGGCCCGCAGATGCCGGACCTTCTCGGCGATCGAGGTGCTCGCGGTCACCAGGACGACCGGGGTGTACCGCGTGCGGTGGTCGGCCTGCAGGCGCTTCAGGACAAGGTCGCCGGTCATCTCCGGAAGGAGGAGGTCGAGGATGATGAGGTCCGGCCGCAGGCGCAACGCACGCTCGATCGCGGTGCGCCCATCGTGGGCCACGACACAGCGAAGGCCTTCGAGCGCCAGGATCTCCACGATCAGCGCGCAAAGATCGGGGTCGTCGTCGATGACCAGCACGAGAGGTCCGCCGGATACCCCCGAGACCGTGCCGGGTCCGTTCATGCGTTCATCATCCGCCTGCCGGATCGTGCGCACAGGGTGACGGATCGATCAGGACGAAAGACCGGCCCGTCTGGCGTATCGGCCGGGAACGCCCCGTAACGCCCGCCGCCCGTCTGGCTCAGCGGCGGCTCAGCGGCGGCTCAGCTGCTCCCAGTCGGAGCGGAGGAGCTCGGCCAGCCAATGGTCGTGCCAGCGGCCCTCGCGGAAGAAGTGCTCCCGCTCGATGCCGACCTCCCGGTAGCCCGCCCGTTCGAGGCCACGCTTGCTTGGCTCGTTCTCAAGGAACACCTGCGTCATGAGCTTGTGGAGGTTGAGCTGCTCGAAGGCGTAGGCCGTGCGCAGAGCCATCGATTCGGAGCCCAGTCCCTTGCGCCACATCGACTTGTCGCCGATCACCGTTCCGGTGGTGCCGTGGGCGTTCACCCGATCGATCTGATGGATGCCGGATGCGCCGATCGCGCGACCGTCGGCCTCGATCATCCAGAAGACATCGGTCTTCGACTCCCCCACGCGCTTCAGGAACTCCTCCTCCTGGAACAGCGCCGGCACGAAGAGCCGGCCGAGGTAACGCGTGACCTCGGTGTCGGCGAACCATTCCACGAAGCGCGCCGCGTCGGCGTCCTCGGGCGGCCGCAGCGTGACGTTGGTCCCCTTGAGCACCGGCCCGTACATCAGCACCGCCGATGCTAGCGGCGCATCATGGGGCCGTGCGAATCCACTTCCTCGGCGGGGCCAACACCGTGACCGGCTCCCAGTTCCTGCTCGAAACGTCCCAGGCAAAGGTGCTCATCGACTGCGGGATGTTCCAGGGCGCTCCGAACGACGCCATCCGCAATCACGTGCCGCTCGCCTACGACGCGCCAGCGATCGATGCGATGCTGTTGACCCACGCCCACCTCGACCACTGCGGGCTCATTCCGCACGTCGTTGCCGCCGGCTTCCGTGGCGCGATCCACGCGACGGCCGGGACGGTCGAGCTCGCGAGCCTGGTGCTCCTTGACTCGGCCAAATTGCAGGAGGAGTTCGCTGCGCGGCACGACCGGTTCGCCCGCAAGCATCCGGATCGTGCCGCGGCCGAGGATGCCGATGAGGAGACCACCCTCGCGGCGGCGATGGAGCTCGATCCCGAGGCCGCTCTCCGCGCCGCGGCGGCTCCGACCGTCACGGACCTGAATGCCCCGCTGTACACGACCGATGACGCGAATGCGGCGATTGCCCTGTTCAAGGCCGTCGCGTATGAGGTCGAGATCGCGATCGCGCCAGGCGTGCACGCGACGTTCCTCGATGCCGGCCATATTCTCGGCTCGGCGATCATCCGGGTGCGCGTCAGCGATGGAGCCGGCGAGCGCGTCATCGTCTTCAGCGGTGACCTTGGTCGCCCGGACACGCCGATCATCCGCGATCCGACGCGGGTCGCTGACGCCGACTACCTGCTGATCGAGTCGACCTACGGGGGCCGAGAGCACGAGCCGGCGGCGGAGGCGATCCGCCTGCTGGGGGAGGCCGTACGCGAGACCGCGGCGGCGAAGGGTGTGCTCCTCATCCCGTCCTTCGCGATCGGCCGCACCCAGGAGGTCGTGTTCGAGCTGGACCGGCTCCTCGCCGCGCACCAGATCCCGCACCTGCCGATGTATCTCGACTCCCCGATGGCCCAGAAGGCGACCGACATCTACCGCCGCTACCCGGCATATTACGACGCCGAGACGCGGGCACTCATCGCGGCCCACGACCCGCCGCTCGATTACCCAGGCGCGACGGTGACCGCGAGCGGGAAGGAATCGGCGGCGATCCATCGCGCGCCACGCCCGTTCCTGGTCATCGCGTCCAACGGAATGATCTCCGGAGGCCGCATCGTGCAGCACGTGAAGGAGTTGATCGGCGATCCGGGGATGACCCTGCTGTTCGTGGGCTACCAGGGTCAGGGGACGCTCGGCGCTCAGCTTCAGGCCGGCGCCGGGACCGTCCGCATCGACGGACAGGTGCTGGAGGTCCACTGCCGGATCCGCTCGATCGACGGATTCTCGGCACACGCCGATGAGCCGGAGCTGCTTGCCTGGCTCGGCGGATTCACCACCAAGCCAAAGACCGTGTTCATCGTCCACGGCGAGCCGGCGGCCCAGGCCGCGCTGCAGACCAAGGTCGCGGCGCTCGGGTTCCAGACGAAGATCCCGCATTGGCGGGAGACGGTCGAGCTGGCGTAAGCCTAGGTGGCCGGTCGGCGCGCGAGCGCCGCCTCCAGCAGGACCTCGTCCCCACGTTTGTCGCCGACGTCGAGCTTTGCGCGGATCCGGGTGAGGTGCACGCGAAGGGTGTTCGGGGAGAGCCCGAGGCGGCCGGCGAGGGCCTCACGGCCGAGCGGACGCTCGTCACGGCGCAGGGTCTCCATCTCGTGCAGGATCCCGATCTCGCGCCAGGTGAGGCCGCTGGCCCGCAGATAGAACGTCGCCTCGTCGAGCGCCGAAACGGCCACCCCCGACGCCGCGTCGGTCTTCGCGCGCCGCACCGCTGCGTCGCCCCGCGCGCGGATCGTGCGCGCCAACGACCGGGCTTCGGGATCGCGCTCGGCCGCACGGCCCAGCCACGCGGCCACCTCCGGCAGGTAGTAGGCGAAGCCCTCGGAGCCCCGGCTGCCAATATCGCGGACCAAGTGCGGCGCGCGCGACACGCCACCGCCCCGCACGAGGGATTCGCGCCAGTAGGCCGCATGGACGGCCGCCCCCAGCGCCCAATGGCTCATGCCTCGCGCCTCGAATTCCTTCGATACCTCATCGAGCATTCGCACCCCGGCCCGCGGATCGCCGCGCTGCGCGCGGGCGATACCGCGCACGAAGTCGCGGAACTGCTCGTCCGCCGGGAACCCCTTCGGCGCGCGGGTCAGGATGCGCTCGGCGACATCGGCCTCTCCTCGAAGGAGCGCGATGTGGGCGAGATCCTCGGGGGCGCCGGTGGCCGATTGCCGCGCCAGGCGGTCGCCGTCGGCGATCTCCCCACGTTCCATGCGCGCCCGCGCGAGGCAGAGGAGGGTGTACCGCCAGGCGGACGTGCCGTACGACCGCAGCCCCTCTTCGGCCCGAGTGAACGCCTCGATCGCGCGGTCGGGATCGCCGGCGTACCAATGCGCGAAACCGCCGGTGTACGTCGCCCAGGCGATCTCCCAGGGATCCCCGACCCGGGCCGCGGCTTTCGCCGTCGCTTCGGCCGCGGCGATCGCGCCGACATGGTCGCCGGCGTGCGCGAGGAGGTGGGCGAGCTGCCGCTGCACCCGGGTCGTGACGAGGTCACGGCCGCGTCCCCGTGGCGCGGCGGACAACGCGTCCTCGGCCCAGCGCGCATCCCGGAGCGCATCGGTGATCTCGTTGGCCGCGGTCTTGTTGATCGACTTCCCCAGCCGGAGCTCGGCGAGCATGAGCGGATCGCTTGCGGCATGACGCTCGGCCCGCTGCTCCAGCCGAGCGACCTCGCCGCCGCGCACCAGGTAGTACGCCAGATGCACCAGATCGACGGCGATGCGCGCTCCCATCAGCGGGTCCTTGACCTGGGGAAGCAGCTGGGATAGCTCGGCCCAGGCCACATCGAACGACTCGAGATATTTGAGGCAGCGCGCCCGCAGGACCCGGCGCTCGATCGTCAGCCGGCCGGTCGAGAGGCCGGGGAACAGCCGCTCCGCATCGCTGCGGGACAGCGGGGCCAGCGCCTGCTCGCGGATCGTGGAGGCCATCGTGTATGTAGTACGCCATCGGTACGAGTTCGGTTCGACCGGCGCCCCCGGCCTGCTGCCGGCGCGGCCGGCGCCTACGGCAGCCCGGCGCAGGGCGCCGCGCTCTGGGCGCTCTGCAGATGGATGTCGGCGAGCGGGCCATTCGCGGTGATCGTCAGGCTGAGCCAGCTCGGCGCCGCGGTGCGGCAGAACGCGGCGAACCGAAGATCGGCGGGGATCGGCGCCGTCTGCCCAACCTGATCGGGGGACCCGGCGGTCTCGGGCCCCGGTCCGAGCGCCAGCGCGCGCCAGCCGGCGGCACCAAGCGCCACTTGGTAGAACGCCAGGATCTGGGCCGGCGTGCCTGGCGCGTCCTGGATGACCTCGAGCGAGTCGCCGCCGACGCCGGACTCGCGCGACCGCCGGGCGACGCTGCCGACAAGCCGTCCGCCGGGCGGCAGGGGGAAGAGCACCGGCACCGGAGCCTTCCCATCCGGACCGGCCGCGGGGAAGGGGCCGACCCGTCCGGGGAAGAACGTGACCTCGCTGAGCGCGCCGTCGCCCAGCGCCCGGCCCGCCAGCTCGCGGAGGGCGGCGGGGTCATCGGCGGTGGCGGTCCGCGGACCGCGATCCTCGGCCGTCGCGTCCACGAGCTCGGCTCCCCGAACGACGACCATGAGGCTCGCGGCGATCGCGAGGACGCAGGTGGCCATCCAGACCGAGCGCAGCCTCTGCATCCTGCCATCCTTCGGCGCCTGCGCTCCGGCCGCGTCCTCGTTGCGGGCGGGATGTACTACACCCCGGCTATGACTTGCGTCAGGGAACGGGCGGGAACGCCTTCCCGAGCTCGACCGCGTGCTCGTGCGCGTGTTGGGCCTGGTACGCGCCGAGCCAGCCGGCGGTCACCGGCCCGCGCTCGGCATGGACGCCGACCCGCCCGGTGGTACTGGCGGTCGCGAGCAGCTGGACGATCTTCGCATGCGCCACCTGGAGGCGCCGTGCGAGCGTCATCGCGTCGGCATCGGTGTGGTCGGCCGCGGCGTCAGCGGCGTCCTGGTCCCAACCCGGCAGGCTGGGCCGCTCCTCCTCGATACAGCGCCGGACGCGTTCGGCGAAGACCTCGGCGGAGGCGGCAAGATGCCCGATCACCTGCTTGGCATTCCATTCGCCGAATCGGACCGCCCGGAGCTGCTCGTCCGGCGTGCGCCGCACGATCGCCGAGACGGTCGCAGCGTCGTCCGCAAGCCTGAAGGCGGCGTCCTCGTCGTAGCTCAGGTCGGTCACCGGCCGATTGTCGCTCAATTCACCCCGGCCCGGCCGCGCCCGACGTCCGGCCCGCCGGCTACCAGCGGTGGTACGCGGGATGGCCGGGGGGAACAGCGACGAAGACGCCCCGGCAGGTCGCGCAGATCCGGCCGCCGGCCTCGAGGGTCGCTTCGACGGTGGCGCGTTCGCTGCTCGCCTCGACCACCCGGGCCACGATCCGGACCGGTCCGGTGCTCGGCGTCGGGCGCCGGAGCTTCACCGCGAACTCCGCGGTCACCGTCGGCGGCAGAGTCTCGGTCCCGCCAGTGCGCATGAGGTGCTCGGCCGCGGTCCAGTTCGAGTGGCAGTCGAAGAGCGCGCCGATGACGCCGCCGTTCAGCACGCCGTCCCAGGCCTCATGCTCGGGACGAGGCTGCCACTCGCAGACGACCGTGTCCGCGTCCCGGAAGCTGCGGATGCGCAGGCCCTTGTCATTCGCCGGTCCGCAGCCAAAGCACCGGTTCTGCGGGGCGTACCGCTCCTGCAGGCTCGGTCCCTCGCTCACGCGTCGCCGGCCTCGAGCTGCGCGAGGCGGTCGGCCTGATCCTGCCCCATGAGCTCTTCGATCAGGTCGTCGATCTCGCCGTCGAGACGGCGGTCGAGGCCAGAGAGGTTATGGCCGACCCGCTTGTCGGTGAGCCGGTCCTGCGGGAAGTTGTAGGTGCGCATCTTCTCCGCGCGCTCGCCTCGGCCGATCTGGGCGCGCCGCGCATCGCCCTGCTCGGTCGCACGCTTCTCTTCCTGATACGCGAGAAGCCGCGCCCGCAGCACGGTCATCGCCTTGGCCTTGTTCTTCAGCTGTGAGCGCTCGTCCTGGCAGGTGACGACGATCCCTGTCGGCAGATGGGTGATGCGCACGGCCGAGTCGGTCGTGTTCACGCCCTGACCGCCGTGCCCACCGGCGCGGTAGACATCGACCTTCAGGTCGGCTTCGTCGATCCCCACATCGGCCTCCTCGGCCTCCGGGAGCACGGCGACCGTCGCGGTCGAGGTGTGGATCCGCCCCTGGGCCTCGGTCGATGGCACCCGTTGCACCCGGTGGACGCCGGACTCGAACTTCAGCCGGCTGTAAGCCTCCTGCCCAGCGATGCGGAAGATGACCTCCTTGAAGCCGCCCTTCTCCGATCGGCTGGCCGAGAGCTCTTCCACCTTCCAGCGATGCCGCTCCGCGTAGCGGAGGTACATCCGGTAGAGGTCGCCGGCGAAGAGCGCGGCCTCCTCTCCGCCCTCGCCGCCGCGGATCTCGACGATGACGTTCTTGTCGTCGAGCGGATCGCGCGGGACGAGCTGGGTCCGAAGCTGCGCGACGAGACCCTCCACCGCGAGCGCGGCGAGCCCCTCGTCCTCGCGGGCGAGGTCGCGCAGCTCCTCATCGTCGGCGTTCACCAGCTCCTGCGCGTCGGCCAGACGCTGCTCGGCGCCACGAAGATCGCGTACCGTGGCGACGATCGGCTCGAGCGCCGCGTATTCCTGGCCCACCGCGCGCAGCCGCGCCCGGTCGGACGTCGTCTCCGGATCGCTCATCAGCCGGCCGAGCTCGTCGTACCGGGCCTCGACCTGCTCGAGGCGATGCCGCAGCCCGGCGGTGAGCTCGGTCACGCGGCCGGCGCCGCGGCATCGCCGGCCAGCGCTTCCTCGAGCGATGCCACCGCGACCTCGATCATCGCGCGATCGGGGCGACGGGTGGTGATCGCCTGCAGCAGCAGGCCGGGCGCGACGGCGAGCCGCATGAACGGATTGCGCTCGTGCCGCGCGCCGAGCTTCAGGACCTCGTAGGCGATCGCCGCGACCGGAACGACGAGCAGGAGCCGGGATGCGAGGTCGACGATGAGATTCGCCCGCGGGATGAAGGCGAACAGGATGATCGCGATGACGACGACGAACAGGAGGAATGCCGTGCCGCAGCGCGGATGGGCGGTCGGATACGGCTCGATGTGGGCCGTGTCGAGCGGCTCGCCGTTCTCGAATGCGTGGATCGTCATGTGCTCGGCCCCGTGGTACGCGAACACCCGCCGGATGTCCGGCATGAACGAGATCGCGAAGAGATACCCGACGAACAGCCCGAGCCGGACGATGCCCTCCGCGATGTTCAGCACCAGGCTCGATCCGATGAATGCGTGGAGGAGCTGGGTGAGCAGGTAGGGAAGCCCGATGAAGATCAGGAGCGCGGCGACGACCCCGACAAGCATCAGCGCCGAGCTCCCGGCGGTCCCGAGCTTCTCGTTCTCGCCGCCGCCCTGGGGCTCCTCGAGCTGGATGTCGGCCGAGCGCATCAGCATCCGCATCCCGTACGAGAGCGATTCCCAGAGCACGACGACGCCGCGGACGAACGGCAGCTTCACCAGGCGCGAGCGCTGCAGCGGCGAGTCGATCGCCTCGCGATAGCGGTAGATCTCGCCGTTCGGACGACGGCAGGCGAGCGCGATGGTCCGCCGCCCCCGGATGACGACGCCCTCGATGACGGCCTGTCCGCCGTACGCGGTCGGGTCGCTCATGCCGGCGCCGCTCCGGCGCGGCCGGCCCGCCGGGGGACCTCGTGGCAGTCGCGGCAGCGTGCCTCGTAGGCCTCCTTGGCGCCGATCACGATGACCGGCTCGTCGTAGTCGGCGGGGACGCCGTTCACGATCCGCTGGGTGCGCGTCGCCGCTTCGCCGCAGATCACGCAGATCGCCTCGAGCTTGTCGACCCGCTCGGCGATCGCCAGCAGCGTCGGCACCGGGCCGAACGGCTCGGCCCGGAAATCGAGATCGAGCCCGGCGCAGATGACGCGCCGGCGGTCGTCGACGAGCTGCCGGCAGACCGCGACGATCCCGGGATCGAAGAATTGGACCTCGTCGATACCGATAACCGAGGTGTTGTCGCCCACCAGCGGCAGGATCTCGGCGCTCGAGCGCGCCGGGATCGCGACGAAGGAATCGCCGTCGTGGGAGCGCACCTGGAGCGTGCCGAACCGGTGGTCGATCGCCGGCTTGAAGACCTGGACCGAGCGACGGGCGATGATCGATCGCTTCACCCGGCGGATGAGCTCTTCGCTCTTCCCGCTGAACATGCTGCCGACGATGACCTCCAGGCCGCCCCGGTGACCGGAGCGGACCTCGGGACTGGCGCGGACCTCGGGATTGGCGCGGCCGCCGGTCACGCGGGCGCTAACGCGAGGGAGCGGCCTCCGCCTCGGCGGCCGGCTGCTCTGCCTTCTTCGCGTAGCGCTTGTTGAAGCGGTCCACGCGGCCCTGGATGTCCATGAGGTGCTGCTTACCGGTGTAGAAGGGATGGCACTTCGCGCAGGCCTCGACGTGCAGGTCCGGCTTGGTCGAGCCGGTCACGAAGGTATTGCCGCACGCGCAGGTGACGGTGGAGGCGATGTAGCCGGGGTGGATCTTGGCTTTCATTGGGATTGATGCTCCTTAGCTGGCGATCGGCTGGACGTTGACGCGCTTGCGGTCGTCCCGAGCCGGGGTGTATTTGACGGTGCCCGCGATGAGCGCGAACAGAGTGTGATCCTTGCCGACGCCGACGTTGACCCCCGGGAGGACCTTCGTGCCGCGTTGACGGACGAGGACCGCGCCGGCGTCGACATTCGAGCCGGCGTACTCCTTGACCCCGAGCCGCTGTCCGGCGGAATCGCGCCCGTTGCGGGTCGAGCCCGCGCCTTTTTTATGTGCCATCGGTTTTTCCTCTAGACCTCGATCTTCGTGATGCGAACGGTGGTGTTCATCGCCCGGTGGCCGGTTCGCTTGCGCGACCGGGTCTTGTTCTTGTACCGGAAGACGACGATCTTCTCGCCCTTGCCGTGGGAGACGATCTCCGCAGTCACCTTGGCGTTGCCCACCGCCTTCACCGCGTCACCGTCCGCCACCATGAGAACCTCGCCGAGGTCCACGCTCTTCCCGGGCTCTCCTTCGAGGTTGCCGACGGTGATGAGCGCGCCTTCTTCGACGCGGTACTGCTTGCCTCCGCTGCGGACGACTGCGTACAAGGGGTGGACC
This sequence comes from Candidatus Limnocylindria bacterium, assembly GCA_036565345.1. GTDB lineage: Bacteria > Chloroflexota > Limnocylindria > P2-11E > P2-11E > UBA4735. Next base: position 18,214 of record DATCNH010000065.1, read on the forward strand.
ATCCGTTACATGAAAAATCGCCTTGCCGCCCGGCAACGACGTGCTCGGATTGTACCGCTCCGCGTACAGACCGGTCAATGAACGCTCCCGGAGCTCAGGTGGTCCGGGAGCGTTCATCCGGCAGGCGTGGTGCCGGAACCCGGTCAGGCCGGCAGCGGCGCCGTCACGGCGGGCCGGCCGGCCAAGAGGCGCAGGGTGAAGGTCGCGATCGCCAAGAGCACCGCCGCCCCCATGACCGGTGCGGTGAAGCGCTCGAGGTCCCGCGCATCGACCAGCAGCACCGCGATGAACGCGGCGACCCCGAGATTCATGCCCCAGAACACGAGATCGTCGGCCCAGGGCCAGACCCGATGCCCGGCGGTGGCGACGAAGAGCACACCGAAGAGGACGTTGGTCATCGTGCCGACGAACATCGCATGGTCGAGCGCGATGATGAGTCCGAACGGCAGATCGTCGGTGTTGCCCGCGGTGACGACCCGCACGATGAGGATGATCGTCAGGACGATGTTCAGGATGAGAAAGGGCACCGCGATCGCGAAGTGGCGGGTGGCCGGCGATCCGAGGCCCGCGAGCGCCGGCCGGCCGACCCGCACCAGCAGGATGCCGACGGCGATGGCCTGAAGCGGGGTGGCCAGCCCGGCGAGCGGGATGACGCCGAGCAGTAGGCCGGTCGCCACGCCCAGACCGGCGACGAACAGCGAAAAGATCATGATCGTGGAGGCGATGGTCCGCCGCGACGCCTCACCCAGCAGGCGCCAATCGATGAGGCCGACGGCCATGAGGGCCAGATAGCCGCTCACCTGAGCGACGGCGTGCGCCCCGACGGCGTCTTCCGTGAAGATCTTGGTGCCCGTCGCGAGCTGGATCTGGATGAGCACGCCGAGGGTCGAGCCGATGACGAACGTGATGAGCGCGAAGGTCACCGCGAGCTGCGGCACCGACAGCTTGCCAAAGCCGATCCCGCTCGCCGCGGCGATGGCGAACACCGCCCACATCAGGATGACGAGGAGCAGGGCGGTACCGGTGATCGCACGTGCGGGCAGGTTGCCGCTGAAGAAGGCGAGGACGTACACCGGGATCGCGACCGCGGACAGCAGGGCCAGCGTGCGGGTGTTCTTCTCCTTGGCTGCCGGCACCACCGGTCCGAAGAGCCACAGGACCATCGCGAACGCCCCCAGGGTGATCCACCCCAGGGTCCCGGCGTGCACGTGGGTGAGGATGGTGGCTCGGCTCAGCTCGCCGAGCGCCTTGGTCCCGTTCAGGATGCCGATGACCGGGGTCGCGATGAAGACGACGAGCGCGGTCTGCAGGAGCCAGCGGATCTCGGTCGCGAAGCGGGTGCCTTCCATGCCTTCCGTCCCTCCGACGCCCCGTGCGAACGGGACGCCCGACAGATTGTCTGTCCGCCGGTCAGGCGAACGCAATGGCTCGGACCGGGGCAGGTCCGGGGCGGGTCCGGGCTAGATCCGGGCGCGCGAGTCCAGGGCGACGACCTGGATGTTGTCGGGAAGGGAGCTCCGGGTCACCGAGAGCTTGGTGACCGGGGTGAGGTCCTTCACGCCGAGCTCGTGCAGCAGACGCTCGAAGGGAGAGTCCTTCTTCTCGGCGTCGGGGTCGTACGACATCGGCACCACGACCTTCGGCTCGAGCTGGTGGATGACCTCGGCCGCCCGCGCCGCGGTGAGGTCCGCGTCGCCGCCGCCGATCGGCACCAGGACCACGTCCACGTCGCCGAGTCGCTCCAGGTCCGCCGCCGGGAGGATATGGCCGAGCCCGCCGAGATGGCAGATGACCAGGTCGTCGAGCCGGATCGTGTAGACCGTGTTCCGGCCGCGCAGGCGGCCGGAATCGTCGTCCCGGAAGGTCCCGATCCCGGTCACCAGGATCTCCTGGACCTCGTACTCGCCGGGGCCCCGAAGCACGACCGGCTCACCACCGACGGACCGGAGGCTCGCATGCTTGGGGTCGTCGTGGGAGATCGTGACCAGATCGGCGGCGGTCTTGGGGATGGCGCGGCCCGACTTCGGGTCGGGGGGATCGGTGAGCACGATCCCCTCACGGCCGCGGGCGCGGAAGCATGCGTGTCCCAGCCAGGTGAGGTCCATGGAGACATGGACAATACGCCTGAAACACGGAGGCGATCGGCCGGGTACACCCAAGCGACCGGTGATCGACCCCGTCCGTCGGTGGAGGGGAAGGCTGACACGGACCGATCAGGAGATCGTGCAGCTCTGCCTCTCGGGCGATGCCGACGCGTACGCCGTGCTGGTCGAGCGATACGGAGGACGCGTGTACAACATCGCGCTGCGGGTCACGCACGACGTCGATGCGGCGCACGACTGCGCGCAGGAGGCGTTCATCCGCGCGTATCGCGCCCTGCACCAGTACGACCTGGCGTATCCGTTCGGACCGTGGATCTTCCGGATCGCCACCAACGCCAGCCTCAATCACGCGCAGCGTTGGCACGCCCACGAGACTCCGGTCGAGGAGCTGCCCGAGGACCCGGAGCCGACCGACGCCGGACCCGAGCCCACCGCGGTGCGGCGCGAGGAGCTCGCTGAAGTCCTGGCGGCGATGGCCGAGCTGCCGCCGGCGTACCGCGCGGCGCTCACCCTGCGGCACATCCAGCAGCTCTCCTACCAGGAGGTCGCCGACGCGCTCGGCCTGCCCCTCGGGACGGTGAAGACCCACCTTCATCGCGCGCGGGCCGCGCTCCGCGCCCGCTTGGATGCGACGGGGCGGACGAGCTGATGCACGACCTCGATCCGGAAGAGCAGGCCATCCACCGCATCCTCGGCGCCGTGCGGCCGGAGCCGCTGCCGGTCGGCTTCCGCGACGCGGTGATGCGTCGCGTCGCCTCCGGGCGGGGGGTCACCTGGGAGTGGGTCGCCGCGGCCGCGTTGGCCGTGCCCAGCCTCGGCTATCTCTGCTGGGCGATCCTCGTGCACGGTGCGGATCTGGCCGCCGGCGCCGAGCGCGTGCTCGCCGCCGCCCAGGGACTCGAGGACGCCAGCGGCGCGTCGTTCTTCGTGGACGGGCTGCTCGTGATGGCGGTGGCGCTCGTCGGGCTCGGCAGCCTGATCGCAGCACAGGCGATGCTGCGTGGCACCAACCATCGGGCGCTGGGACGATGACCCACCGCGACTCGCTCCTGGTCCTCGCCGGCGTCATCCTGGCGACCGCGATCGGTGCGCTGCTGTTCGTCGGGACGCGGGTCGCCGACGCGCCGGACGCCCGGCCCCGGGTATTCGTGAGCTTCGCCGGCCGGAGCGCGGTTCCGGCACGCCCGCTCGTGGACGCCGAGCGCACCGTGCCGGCGGCGTTCCGAGGGATCGTCCCGATGCAGCGGAATGTCTCCGACGGCGCCCGTGACGCCGCCGGCTATCTCCTCGTCCTGCTGGCGGTCTCCGCCACCCTCGTCCTGGCCCGCGGCCCGGTCCTCGGGGCATACCGGGCGACGAACGGCGGCTGGCGCGCCCAGCTGCGCATCTTCGGCACCGGAGCCGCGGTCGTGGCCCTCGTCGGCTCCGCGCTCTTCCTCGCGTCGGTCGTCCTGCTGAGCACGCTCGCGGGTGGCTTCCGGCAGGCTCCCGGCGGCATCCAGCTCGGGCTCCAGGCCGGCTTCATGGCCGGTGCGGGGATCGCCGTGATCGTCGGCCTTGCCGCCCTCATCGGGTATGCCGCGCTGGCCTGGCGGATCGGCGATGCGCTCTTCGGGTCACGTCCGCTCGCACGTTGGGCACCCCGCGTCGGGCCGGGGCTCGTCGCGCTGGTCGGTGCGACGCTGCTCTATCTCGCTACGCAGCTTCCGGTCGTGGGCCCCGTCGCGGCCATCGTCGTGCTCCTGTACTCGCTCGGTGCGGTCACCGCGGCCCGTCTCGCCACGACGGGCGCACCGATCACGACCTGACGCCGGACCGCAGCGCGTCCACCGCTCGCGCATTGGGAACAAGGAAGAGGAACCGAAGATGTCACGCATCCGCCTCCGCATCACCGCCGCGGCCACCGCCGCCCTCGTCGCCGCGAGCGCCTGCGGCGCCGCTCCGGCGGCGCCGGAGCTGCGGACCGCTGTCGTCGCCCGCGGCGGCGTGACCCAGACGGTCGCCGTCTCCGGATCGGTGAACGCGACCGGCCAGGTCCGGCTGAACTTCAAGACCGGGGGCCGGCTGGCCGAGCTGTACGTCGCCCCTGGCCAGCAGGTCACCGCCGGGCAGCCCCTCGCCAAGCTCGACACGACCGATCTCGCCCTCGCCCTCAATCAGGCGCAGGCGAGCGTGACCTCAGCACAGGCGAGCTACGAGCGCACGATCGCCGGCGCGTCAGCCGAGGATCTCGCGATCGCCCGCCAATCGGTCGACAATGCGCAGAAGAGCCTGGCCCAGACGCAGAAGACCACCCAGAACGACGTCGTCACCGCGCAGCAATCGCTGTCGAAGGCGCAGACGAACTACGTCGCGGCGAAGAACGCCT
>DATCNH010000066.1:0-10428 GCA_036565345.1 Candidatus Limnocylindria bacterium
TGGGCGACGGCGCGCTCGAGCGTGCGCGCGCCGGCGGTGTTCTCGCCGCGGATGTAGATGTACGCGTCGCCGATGCCGACCGCGTAGCAGCAGAGCAGGATGCCCTCAAGGAGCGCGTGCGGGTCGGCGTCCATGAACACCCGGTTGTTGAAGGTGCCCGGCTCGCTCTCGTCGGCGTTCACCGCCAGGTACTTCACCGGAGCGTCGCTCGGGATGAACGACCATTTCCGGCCGGTCGGGAAGCCCGCGCCGCCGCGGCCGCGGAGGTTCGAGTCGATGACCTCCTTCGTCACCTCCGCCGGGGTCATCGCGCCGATCGCCTTGCGCAGCGCCCGGTAGCCCCCGGTGCGCTCATACACGTCGAGGTCCTGCCCGCGATCGAGGCCACGCCGCTGGAGGAGGACCGGCTCGTAGTCCGTGCTCATCGGCTCATCGGCCGAGCTCGGCGAGCAGGCCCGCGGCGGTGGCCGGACCGCGGTACTCGAGGTCCACCTGGACCGCCGGAGCCCGATGGCAGGCGGCGATGCATTCCTGCCGCCGCACGGTGATCCGGCCGTCGGCGGTCGTCCCGCCGGGCGCGATCCCGAGGCCGGCGCAGAGGTCGGCGAGGAGTGCCTCGGCACCCTTGGCGCGGCAGATGATGTTGTCGCAGACGTCGATGACCGTGGCGCCGGTGGGCGTCCGGGAGAACAGGAAGTAGAAGGAGGCGACCCCATCCGCGTCGGCCGCCGCGAGGCCGAGCATCCCGGCGACTTCCGCGAGCTCGTCGGGCGGGACCCAGCCGCGCTGCTCCTGGACCAGCCAGAGCGCCGGCAGCAGCGCCGCACGGCGGGTCGGATAGCGCTCGGCGAGCGCGGCCACGCGCTCCCTCGTGCCCGGGTCGAGGCTCACCGGTCGACTTCGCCGAGGACGAAGTCGATGGAGGCGAGGGCGGCGATGCAGTCGGCGACCATGTGCCCGCGGACGAGGAGCGGGAGGGCCTGGAGACTCGCGAACGAGGGGGCGCGCACCCGCACCCGCTGCGGGAGGTTCGTCCCGTTCGCGACGACATGGACGCCGTATTCCCCGCGCGGCGACTCGACCGCGGCGTAGGCCTCGCCAGGAGGCGGGATCGGCCCTTCCGTCGCGAGCTTGTAGTGGTGGATGAGCGACTCCATCGAGCGGTGGATCTTCTCGCGCGACGGGTACGCGATGAGCGGATCGTCGATGCGGATCGGCCCGTCCGGCAGCCGGTCCAGGACCTGGCGGCAGATCCTGATGCTCTCGCCAATCTCGCGCCGGCGGACCCGGTACCGGGCGTACGAGTCGCCGGTGGTCTCGGTCGGCACGTCGAAGTCCAGCTCGGCGTAGGCCTCGTACGGGAAGGCCCGGCGCACGTCGTAGGCGACGCCGGTGGCCCGAAGGTTCGCGCCGGTCATCCCGCGGGCGACCGCATCGGCCGCCGAGATCCGCCCGATGCCGACGGTCCGCGCCTTGAAGATCGGGTTGTCCTGCAGCAGATCGTCGTACTCGGGGAGCCGGGCGCTCATCCGCCGGAGGAACCGCCCGACGCCGTCGAGGAATCCGGGCGGGACGTCCGCGGGCAGGCCGCCGATCCGGATGAAGCTCGTCATCATCCGCACGCCGGAGAGCTCCTCCATGAGCTTGAGGATCTCCTCGCGCTCCCGGAAGGTGTAGATAAGGACGCTCGATGCGCCGAGGTCGATGGCGGTCGTGCCGAGCCACACCAGATGCGAGCCGATGCGATGGAGCTCGGCGATGAGCACCCGCAGCCAGCTCGCCCGCGGCGGCGCAACGACGCCGAACAGCTTCTCGACGGCGTTCACGTAGGCGAGGTTGTTCGAATATGGCGACAGGTAGTCGATCCGATCGGTCAGGGTGATCGCCTGATGGAACGTCCGGTACTCCATCGACTTTTCGATCCCGGTGTGCAGGAAGCCGATGTCCGGATGCGCGTCGACGACGACTTCGCCGTCGAGCTCGAGCAGCAGCCGCAGCACGCCGTGGGTCGAGGGGTGCTGCGGCCCCATGTTGAGGAGCATCGTCTCGTGCGGCGGCAGCGCGGTCAATGTCGTGCTCATCGGGCGGTGCCCTCCGGGAACACGAGCGGGGCGATCGTGTCACGCCGCTCCCCGGGCAGGCCGTAGGCCACGACCTCGCCGCCGAGCGGGTGGTCGCGCCGCAGCGGGTGCCCGATCCAGTCGTCGGGGAGGAGGATGCGGCGTAGATCCGGGTGGCCGCTGAACGGCACCCCGTAGAGGTCGTAGACCTCGCGCTCGTACCAGTCGGCATTCGGGTAGAGGTCCGTGATCGACGGAACGGCTTCCCCGTCCGCGACCTGGACCTTGAGCCGGCCGCGCACGCCGTCGGACATCCGGTGCAGGAGGTAAACGACGTCGAAGCGCGCCGGTCGCTCCGGGGTGTCGTACCCGAAGAGGTCGACGAGGTAGTCGAAGCCCTCGGCCTTGAGGTCGGATATGGCACGGTGAAGCTCGGACGGGCTCACGATGCCCGTGGCGATGCCGTCGGCGACGCGGATCATTGGATCGTGATCGGGTGGCGCGTGCCGCGCTTGATCATCTCCTGGAGCTGCATGAGCGCGAAGATCAGCGCCTCCGGCCGCGGTGGACACCCCGCGAGATACACGTCGACCGGAACGATCTTGTCCACCCCCTGCACGAGTGCGTAGTTGTTGTACACGCCGCCGCACGAGGCGCAGGCGCCCATCGCGATCACCCACTTCGGCTCCGGCATCTGGTCGTAGAGCTGCCGGAGCACAGGCGCCATCTTGTGGGACACCCGACCGGCGACGATCATGAGGTCGGCCTGCCGGGGGCTCGCACGGAAGATCTCCGATCCGAAGCGCGACACGTCGAAGGTGGCCGCCGACATGCTCATCATCTCGATCGCGCAGCAGGCGAGCCCGAAGGTCAGCGGCCAGAGCGAGTTCCCTCGCGCCCAGTTCGCGGCCTTCTCGATGGTCGAGAAGACGATCCCGCTCGACTGCTGCTGGCCATAGCCGCCGGGCTGCTCGACGATCGCGTCCCGCGTCACTCCCATCGGAGCGCGCCCTTCCGCCAGGCGTAGGCGTATCCGAGGAGCAGCAGCCCGGCGAAGAAGCCCATCTCGGCCAGGCCGAAGAGCCCAAGGCGCCGGAGGGCCACGGCCCACGGATAGAGGAACACGACTTCGACGTCGAACAGGACGAAGAGCACCGCCGTGACGTAGAACCGGATGGGGACGCGTTTCCAGGCCGGACCGATCGGGCTCATCCCGGACTCGTAGGTGGCGAGCTTCGCGAGCGACGGACGCCGCGGAGCGACGAACCGCGGGATCTGGGTCGCCACCACCCCGATGACCGAAACGAGCACCAAGAGGACGAGGACCGGGAGGTACTCGGAGAGCATTCTGTGGCGAAGTCTAGAGGTCCCTCGCACCGGTCGCAGACGCGCGCACTGATAGACTCAGGGCTCGCACGGGGCGTAGCGCAGTTTGGCAGCGCGCAGCGTTCGGGACGCTGAGGTCGGAGGTTCAAATCCTCTCGCCCCGACCGTGCGGTCCTTAGAGCGGACGGTCGCCGGCTCGCGCGGAAGCCTCGGCGGCAGCGTCAGCGGATCAGGCGGAGCGCGCCGCCGGGTCTCCGCCGGACCGTCTCCCGAAGCGGCATCCGGTGTCGGTGAGCTCGGTCTCCAGCCATTCGTCACCCACCTTCGCCTCCACCCGGTAGCGGTCGCCGTCGCGACGCATCGCCGGCGGCGCCGCGATCACCGCCCAGACCGCGCCGGGCTCGGTGCCTGATGGCTGCGCGTGCCCGGTACCTCCGGGCGGCGTGGCGAGGCAGCGGCGTGTCTCGACGACGGTGTCACCCTCGAGCAGCCGCACCTGGGACGGTCGGAGCTCCGCGGTCCCGCCCTCCAGCTGGATCCAGTCGGTCTCGGCGTCCTCGTGCAGGCAGACATTGAGCGCGATCCGCACGCCGGCGCGCGAGCTTGGGAATGGCACCAGGGTCTGCTGGCCGGCCACGGGCGCGGCGATCGCATCAGGTTCCTTGGGGCCGACCCGATCGATGAAGCGTCCCGCGGCCGCGAGCCCGCCGGAGGCGGCCGTGATCGCGCGCTGCTGGGCGAGGAGCGCCGGGAGGCTCGCCGCGACCTGACGGGTCGCCTGCCCGACCGCCGGGAGCGCGCCGAGGGTCGTCGCGGCATAGTGCAGCTCCGTCGTGACCCGCGTGAGCTCGCCGAGCGGAAGCAGGAACTCGAGGTAGCGGACGTATTCCTGCGCCGCCGCGTCGAGATCGCCGGCGTTGGCAAGGGTCGCGGCGAGCCGACGATGCGCGATCTGGTCGGTCGGCCCGATCGCGACGGCGGCCCAGAGGACCGCGAGCGCGGCGACCCGATTTCCGGCCCGGCTGAGCAGGGCCGCGCCGTCGGTCAGCTGCTCGAGGTCGCTCGTCCGGCCGCTCGCCCTCATGACCACCGTCCCACACCATCCAGCGGCGCGTCCGGCAGCGCATCCCCACGAGTCTGCCGGACAGCGATCCGGCAGATAGCGTAGCGCACCCCGTTCGGGGCGGCCGCTACGGTGCGGTCACCCCGAGGAGCGCGGTGGCCCGGGCCGCCAGCGGTACCGTGCCGCCGGGCTTTCCGGTCGCCGCATCGAGCCGGCTGAGCGAGCCGTCCTCGGCCAGGACATACAGGCGCTGGCCGTCCGGGCTGAGCGCGAGCGACCGTATCGCCGTGCCGCGCAGATGCCGCGCGCGCACCGAGAGGTCGGCGGTGGTGATGACAAGCAGCCCGTCGTCGCCGATCGTGTAGATCCGCGAGCCGTCCGGGCTGATCGCCGCGCCGTGGACCGGCCGCCGATCGGTCGTCTCCACCGCGGGCTGCAGGTGGAGCTGCGTGCGCTCCAGGCGGAGCGACTCTGGACCGACGTCCGCGATCATGCCCGCCGGGCCGTTCACCAGATACAGGTGGCCGCCGACCGGGCTGAGGAGCATCGACCAGGCCGCGCGCACCGCGGGCCCGCCGTCGGGCACATCGAGGATGCATTGCGCATAGAGCTGCGTGGTGTTCAACGCATGGATGAAGGCGCCTTTGGTCGGGCTGAAGTAGAGGCCGTAGTTCCAGGTCCCCCCGGGAAGCGCGACCGATGAGTGGTAGATGCCATTCATCTGCGGCGCCGCGACCTTGATGTCCACGATCGGCGTGACGGAAAGCGCGGGGCCGCCCCCACCGGCCACGCGCACCCGGTATTGCGTCGGCGATCCGAGGTGCTCGATGACGTAGAGGCTCCGCCCGTCGGCGCTGATCGCATCGAAGGTGTGGTCGCCGGTCGCGATGACCGTCCGTGCGACCGTCGCGTGGACGGTGTCGATGACGGCGAAGGAGCTGGTGACGGTCGCACCGTTCTTCGCCTGCGGCGCGGCCAGAACGAGCCAGCTCCCGTCGGTCGAGAAGCCGGTCGGCGCCGCTCCGTAGCTGGAGGGCATCGCCCAACGACCGTCGAGGGTGAGGGTCCGCAGCTCCGTACCGTTCGCCGGATCGAGCTCGCGCAGGGTCGTGCGGGCGCTCCCGTCGGTGGTGCCGGCCGTCCCGACGGTCCAGTAGCGGCGCCAGTCCGGGGTGGCCGCGCCGGCCGGAAGGGTGACGGCCGTCCGGCCGGTCCGCGCGTCGATGCGCAGGGTACCGGTGTCCGTGGTGACCGCCAGAAGCTCCGCTGGGACCTCGGAACGCGCCGCCGGCTCGGGCCCGGCGGCCGATTCGGGACGCGCTCCGCAGGCGGACATCAGGATCCCGATCGACAGGGCGAGTCCGACGGGCAGCGAGCGGATCTTCGGGACGAACGGCTGTCGCATGGGCCACCTCCGTGACGCCATCCATACAACCGCGGGCCGCCTCCGGTTCCCGCACCCTTGCCACTTCGGCTACGGGCGCATCGTCCCGGCGATCCGGAGAGCGGCCGCCCGGTCGATCGCGGCCTCGATCCGGATCGTCGTCGGGCCCTGCTGCCAGACCAGGGTGTTGCCGGCGAGACGGAGCTCGTCCGATTCGGTCTGCGCTCCGGTCCGGTAGAAGAGCTGATGCGGCTGGCCGGAGAGCCACGCGCCGTCGCCGCCGTTCACGGTCACCAGCTCGACCGCGGTCCCCGGACCGGCGACCTTGCCGAGGAACCCGCGCTCGAACGTGCCGGGCAGGTAGCTCACCATCGCCGACACGCCGGCGAACGGCGAGGCCGGGATCCCCGGGCGCTGCCGGTAGACGAGGGTGACCCCGAGCGCGCCATCGCGCAGCGGGCGGAGGAACACGTCGTCGGGCGGACCGAGCGTCCCGTCGGTGGGGACCGCGATCGGATAGCCGGCGCGGGCTCGCGCCACCTCGATCGTCACCGCCGTGCCGAACGCCGGCGTCGCGCTCGGCCCCGGGGTCGGCCGCAGCGACGCTGGCGCGGTCGCCGCCGGCACGCGGAAGATCTCGATCCCCCCGAACCGCAGGATCTCGGCCGCCGCGGCGCGGACGCCGGGGACCGCGAGGGCGGCGGCCAGCAGCAGCGTCGCGAGCGCGGCGAGCGCCGGTCGCAGGCCGTGGCGCGGGGACGCGACGCGGTCCCACCAGGACAGCGCCGGCGCCGGTGCGGCGGCGATCCGCGCGAGCACGAGCCGGCGGAGGTCCTCCGGCGGGGCATAGGCGAGCGAACGCCCGAGGTCCCGGAGCGTCCGCTCCAGCGCCGGGTCGTCGAGCTCGAGCCTAGGCACGGGCATACTCCCCGCGCAGCCGGCCGAGGGCCCGCGAGAGCCGGGATTTCACGGTCCCGCGGGCGATCCCCAGGGCGTCGGCCATCTCGGACTCGGACAGGTCGAGGAAGTAGCGGTAGGCGAGCACCAGGCGATCCTCCTCGCGCAGCTGCCCGATCGCGGCGACCAGGCCGCGGCGAAGGTCGGCCGCAAGGGCCGCATCCTCGGGCGAGAGGGCCGTCTCGCCCGAGGCGCGGTCCCCCACGGCGTCGAGGCCCACCGTCGGGCGGCGGCCCGCCGCCACCCGGCGGTTGCGGGCCTCGTTGGCGACGATCCGCAGCAGCCACGGGCGGAAGGGCGCACCCGCGCGGAAGCGGCCGAGCGCGTAGTACGCCTTCACGAACGCCTCCTGCACCACGTCGTCGGCGTCAGCCGCGCTCCCGGTGATGACATACGCCGTGCGTCCGGCCAGCGCCTGATAGCGCGTGACCAGCTCGCCATAGGCGCCGTGATCGCCACCGCGGGCACGCTCCACCGCGAGGGATTCGTCGAACGGCTCCAGTGGTCGGCCCTCCACGGAGTGTCGCTACCTGCCCTACAACCCGGGGGGCGCCGTGGTTCCCGTGTCGTTCCGTGGCACGTCGACCGACACGAGGGCCGCGAGCGCGGCGCAGCGCGCGGTCACCTCGGCGGCGGTGGCGCTCGCGAGGCGATCGATGCTGAAGGACTCGACGGCAAACGATGCGCTCACCGTCCCCTGCACGACGGCCCGGCGAAGCGCGGTGCCGCCGGTCGCCCCGGCGCGGGCCAGGGCGCCGACCAGCCCACCGGCGAAGGTGTCCCCCGCGCCGGTCGGGTCCACGATGGACGCGACCGGATAGGCCGGACACCAGAACATCCCCTCGGCGGTGTAGAGCGTCGCGCCGTGCTCGGCTCGCTTTACCACGACCGCGCGCGGACCGCGGGTCAACAGCTCGCGTGCGCCCGCTGAAACGTCGGAGCGGCCCCAGAGCTGACGGATCTCGGCTTCGTTCAGGCAGACGAGGTCGACCCGGGCGATGACCCGGAGGAGCGCCTCGCGCTTGGTGGCGATCCAGTAGTTCATCGAGTCCAGCGCGACGAAGCGGGCGTCGGGGAGCTGGTCGCGGACCGCGAGCTGGATCTCCGGGTCGATGTTCGCCAGGAACACGTACGCGCTGTCGCGGTAGATGGCCGGCACGGTCGGCCGCCAGTCGGCGAAGACGCCGAGGTCGGTGTTGATCGTTTCCGCGGCCCCGAACATGTCGTCGTAGCGGCCGAGCCACCGGAACGACCGGCCGGGCCGGCGCTCGAGGCCCTGGAGGTCCACCCCGGCCGCGGCGATGCGGCGGACGTCCGACTCGGCGAAATCCTCGCCGATCACCCCGACCAGGCGCACCGGCGCGTGAAGCGCGGCGGCCACCGCGAAGTACGACGCCGCCCCACCGAGGACCGCGGACCGGTGCGCGGTGGGCGTGTGCACCTCGTCGTAGGCGAGCGATCCGACGACGACGATGGACATGAGGGCGTCAGCCTATCCGCGCGACTGTGTCGGCGTTCGCTCGATACGATGGGGCCGATGCACGAGCGGGAGCTGCACGACCTCGCGGTCAAGGGGTTCGGCGCCGCGGGAGCGCGCTACGAGAGCGGCCGGCCGGACTATCCGCCCGCGGGCGTCGCGCTCCTGGCGGCCCGTTTGGGTATCGGTCCCGGCGCCACGGTCGCCGATGTCGGGGCGGGCACCGGGAAGCTCACGCGTGCCCTCGTCGCGACGGGCGCGACGGTGATCGCCGTGGAGCCGCTCGCGAGCATGCGCGACCAGATCCCGTTCACCGCGCCACGCGCCGTCCCGTTCGATGGGACCGCGGAAGCGATGGCCCTGCGGGATGGATCGATGGACGCGATCACGGTGGCCCAGGCGTTCCATTGGTTCGACGGCCCGCGCGCCTTGGCGGAGTTCCACCGCGTGCTGCGTCCCCGCGGTCACCTCGGCCTGCTCTGGAACGAGCGCGATCGCGCCACTCCCTGGGTCGCTGCGTTCGACCGGATCATTGACGCGGTCGATCCCGATCGCCCGGACCACGCCCTCGGCCGGTGGCGCACGGCGTTCGACACGACGCGGCTCTTCACGCCGCTCGAGCACGCGACCGTTCCGTATGCCCGGATCCACCGGCTGCCCGATGGGCTGATCGGTCGTATCGCCACCGTGTCGAGCGTCGCGGCGCTCCCGCCGGCGGACCAGGAGCGCATCTTCGGCGAGGTCCGCGCGCTGGTGCAGACCCACCCCGACCTCGCCGGCCGTTCGGAGGTCGAGCTCCCCTACCGGACCCACCTCTACTGGTGCAGGCGCACCGACGAATCGGCTCCCAGGCTCTCGCGCGACCAGCAACCGGGCTAGATCGCACCCTCGCGACGAAGCGTCGCGATCTCGTCGCGGCTGTAGCCCAGCTCCTCGAGCACCGCATCGGTGTGCTCGCCGAGGAGCGGCGGGTGCAGCCGCACCGATGGCGGCGTCCCGTCCATCCGCACCGGGATCCCCGGGGCGTGGACGCGGCCGGCGACCGGATGATCGATCTCGGCCACCAGACCGAGGTGCCGCACCGTCGGATCGCTGAACACGGTGTCGAGCGAGTTGATCGGACCGACCGGGACATTCGCCTCGCGCAGCCGCCGCACGACCTCGTCGGTGCTCAGCGCGCCGATGCGGCGCTCGAGCAGCGGGATGAGCGCGGTCCGGTTCGCGACCCGCAGTCCGTTGTCCGCGAACCGAGGGTCCTCAGCGAGCTCGTCGAGATCGACCGCCCGGCAGAGGCGCTCGAACAGCGCGTTGTTGGCGCAGCAGATGTTCACGTGGCCGTCCGCCGAGGGGAACGTCTGATAGGGCACGATCGAGGCGTGGACGTTGCCTTCCGGGCGCGGCACCGTGCCCTCGGCGAACCACCGGGCGGCCTGTCGCGACAGCAGGGCGACCTGCCCGCCGATCATCGTCGCGTCGATCGCCTGGCCCACCCCGGTCCGTTCGCGCGCGTGGAGGGCGGCGGCGATCGCGAAGGCCGCGAACATTCCCGCGACCATGTCTGCCTGCGGGACGCCGACCATCGTCGGCAGGCCGCCGGCCTCGCCGGTGAGGCTCATGATCCCGCCCATCCCCTGGACGATGAGGTCATAGGCGGCCCACGCCCGGCCGGGACCATCTTGACCGAACCCGGAGATCTGGCAGTACACCGCGCGCGGATTCAGCTCGGCGATGCGCTCCTTCGAGAACCCGAGGCGGGCCATCGTGCCGGGGCTGAAGTTCTCGACCACCACGTCGGCGCCTTCGATGAGCCGTTCGAGCGCCGCCTTCCCGGACGGGTGCTTGAGGTCGAGCGTGATGCTCCGCTTGTTCCGGTTGATCGCGAGGTAGTAGGCCGACACGCCGTTCTGGCGGGGCGGCGCCCAGCCGCGGGTCTCGTCGCCGCTCCCCGGCTGCTCGATCTTGATCACCTCGGCGCCGTGGTCGCCGAGCATGAGGGTGCAGTAGGGACCGGCGAGCGCTCGGGTGAGATCGACGACCCGGATCCCGGCGAGTGCGCCCTCCGGCGCGCCGCCGCTGATCGCCGGCAGCGCTTCGAGCGTGTCGCCGTCGGCAAGGACCGTGTCCGGCTCGCGTTGCTCGCCATTCACGATGAACGCCGCGG
>DATCNH010000067.1:0-15595 GCA_036565345.1 Candidatus Limnocylindria bacterium
GTCCAGCGCCGCCATGTCGGCGCAGAGGAACGTCGCCGTCGGCACGAGTGCCCGGGCGCGTTCAATCTGGACGGGCGAGAGATCGACGCCCAACACCTCGTACCGGGGCGCCAGGCGTCGCGCGACCGGCACGCCGCAGCCGCAGCCGAGGTCCAAGACCTTCGCCGGCGGCGGCACTCGCACTTCCAGGAGATCCAACCACGGTCCGTACTGCGCTTCGGCACCGTCGTCGGCGCGGTACGCGCGCGAGACAAGGTCGTAGCCGCGCTTCACGACCGCCTTAGGATCGATCACCCGGACAGCATGGCAGGGGAACCGATGGACGCGGTCGACGCGATCCGCGGTCGGTCGTCGAGGCCATGGTCCCGGGTCCGAGCGCGTCCGCGGCGCTCGGGAGCGGTGCTCCTTCTGGAGGTGGGACTGCTGCCGGCGGAGCCGCGCCTCGGCACCGACGACGTGACTGCGGAGCGGGTCGGGCATCCGCAAGAACGCGGCGTGGAGACGGAGCCACGCGTCGAAGGTGACCCTGACAGGTCGGAGCGCGGGATCCACAGCGGCGGCGACGAGCGCTGCGGTGATCGTGCCGGCGCCGGCGCCGATCTCGTAGACCAGGTCGGTGTCCGTTAGTCCGGCGCGATCGACGAGCATCCGAGCGAGCGCGGGGTCACGAAGGAAGTTCGGGTGTGCCACCTGGCTGGTCGCGTTCGGCGTGCCATGCACGTCCTCCTCTCGTTGTGGGCGCACAAAAGCCGCATGGCGTTGCCATGCGGCTTGAAGCGGAACCCACGGAGAGCAGGCGAGGCGGCGCGCGCCGCCCGTGACTACTCGGGCGGTGTGCTGGGTGGCGGTCCCCTACGGGTTCCGCTCAGATGCGAAGGCGAACAGACATGGCGCAGATGGTAGCCAGTTTCGTTTCCGCCGCGCTAGATGCGCTCCAGCCGCCGCAGGCCGGCGTAGTAGGGGTCCCCCGCGCGGAGCCGCTTGGCGATCGCCGCGAGGTCGCCAGGCCGGGTGCCCTCGAAGAACGCCGTCGCCTCCTGCAGGTAACGGGTCTCCTTCGCCGCGCGATCGAGGTCGTCCTGGGTCTCGGCGGCGGCGACGGCCTGGATCTGCCAGGCGAAGCCGAGGACGTGGCGGAAAACCTCGGTCGCGCGCTGTAGATGGAAGGGCGAGCTGATGAGGTGGATCGATCTGGGCTCGAGGTCTCGCAGATATCGTGCGGCCACGAGTACCGCGTTGCCGACGGTGGTCCGCGACTCGTCCTCGATCAGGAGCCGCTCCGGGTCGACGCCGGCGCCGACGAGGTCGTCGCGCATGATCTCTGCCTCGGCCGGGCCCGTTGGCCGGGCGCCCTCCCGGCCGCCGGAGAGGATGATCGGCGCATCGGGGGCGGATCGCGCGGTGTGCACGGCGCGGCGGGCACGCGCGATGGTTGCGGCGCCGGCGCTCCCGTCCGGGGTGACGCCGCCACCAAGGACCACGATGAGCTCGGGTGCTGCGGCGAGGAGCGTCGGATCCATCGCCGGACCATAGCAAAGGACGAGGCACCCTTTCGAGCGCCTCGTCCAGAGCGCGGTCGCGCGGGCGGGATCTAGATGCCGCGAAGCGTGCCGTTCATGATGAGGATCGAGGTGAACAGATCGCCGCCGCCGTTCTTGTACACCGGGTCGCCGTCCGCCGGCCAGCCGGTGACCCGCTTCTTGATGTTCACCGGGTTGTTCCCGTACCGCTCCCAGAGGGGGATGTTCGGCAGGAGGTCGTTGTAGGCGATCGCGAGCTGGGTGACCGGGTCCTTCTGCTTGTTGGTGTCGAACCCGTCCGCGGTCTGGTTGATGAGCGACTCCAGGTCCACGCTGCCCTGCTTCAGCGGGTACTTCATCCCGCCGCCGGCGGCCAGGGTGTTGTGGGTTTGCAGATCCTGCACGTAGCTGCCCTGGGGATGGGGGTTGCCGATGCCCCAGCCCATGATCGCGGCCTGGAACTTTCCGTTGTTCACGTCGGCCAACTGGGTCGAGCGGATCGCTCCGCGGGGGGTGACCTTGATGCCGAACTTGTTCAGCGCGTCGGTGGCGTGGTTCGCGGCGCTCGTCCAGTCGGAGAAGTCGCTCGGGAAGTAGAGCTCAAGCTCGAGGCGCTTGCCATCCTTGCCGTAGAAGCCATCCGTCTTCGTGTAGCCGGCGTCCTTCATGAAGCCGTCCGCCTTCGCGACATCGTAGGCGTATGACTTGAGCTTGGCCTGGTCGGCGGTCGAGATCCAGAGCGGCACGATGTTGTCGCTCATGCCGCTCATGAATTTCTGCGCCTTGGCCGACTCGCCGTAGGTGATCTTCGCGCTCTCTTCCTTGTTGATCGCGTGGGCCACCGCCCAGCGGAGGCGCTTGTCCTGGAAGGCCGGCGCGTTCTCCCAATGGAAGAAGATCGCCGGGCCGGTGTACAGCGGGCCGCGGATGACCCGGAGACCGGCGTCACCAAAGGCCCGGTCGGTCGCGAGCGGGAAGCCGTGCGTCGCGTAGTCCACGTCGCCCGCGAGCACGAGCGGGGTGACCGCGGCGGTCTCGCCCTGATACACGACGATCTTGTCGAAGTTCACCTTGTCGGCGAAGAGGCCGCCGGTGTTCCGGACCATCGTGAGCTGCGCGTCGGTGACCGACGCCTTGTCGATCTTGTAGGGGCCGACCGAAGGCGGATCCACCGGACGGAAGTCGATGACCTTCTTGTTGGCCGCCTTCACTTCGTCCGAGGTGGTGAGCTTGCCGGCGTCGTAGAGCGCCTTGATCTCGGTGGCGAAGGCGCCGAACTGCGAGTCCGGGCGGATGCCGTTGCGGAGGATCAAGCGGTCCACCAGGCTCGATGGACGCTTGATGTGGAAGAGCACGGTGTAGGGGTCGGGGGTCTCGAGCTTGTCGGCGTAGGTCCAGATCCCGAAGCCCTGGGCCCGGCCGATCCAGTACGTCGTCGCGACGTCCTTGGAGGTGAACTCCTTGCCGTCGTCCCACTTGATGCCCTTGCGGAGCTTGACCTCGAAGTTCTCGCCGTTCTGGGCCGAGGACTCTGCGAGCCAGTATTCCCACTTCCCTTCGGCCCAGCGGTATACCGCGAGCGATGGGATGAAGAAGTCGCCGAGATAGCTCCCGCTCAGGATCGTCCCGCCGGAGAGGTAGTTGTAGTGACCCTTCGGCGGGAGGTCGTACGGCCAGGCGGCGTGGAACTCACCGCCCTTCTTCGCGGTGCCACCACTGGTGCCCGCGGCGCCGCTCGCCGCCGGGGTCGTGGTCGCCGGAGCGCAGGCCGCCGCGACGACGCCGAGGCTCGTGAGCGTCGCGTCCCGGAGGAAGCGGCGCCGGTTCACGGTGTATTTCAAGTCTTCAACCCATCCTTCTCCGATCTCATTGCCGTGAACTATCACCGCTGCGTGCTCGTTTGTCATCTGGTGGCAGCCTCGGCTGCGAGTATCGCGCCAGACCCGCGACGAGGGCGACAAAGAGCGTGCCGACGACCAGGGCCAGCACGCTGACCACGAACTCCGGCGACCCCCGGGGCTCCACGAGCACGAGGATCGCTGCCACCCCGAAGATGAGGAAGCCGACCCGGAATCCGGCCCGCAGGACCTGGGGGTCCGTTACCGGACCCCCAGCAGCTCGGCCGCCGGTGTCCGTTCGCGGACCGCGACGTGGCAGGCCACCTCGCGCGCTCGGCCGAGCGACCGGTCGGCCAGATCCGAGGGGATCGGGGCCAGCAGCGGCATCGCGGTGTCGCACAGGCCCGGCTCGGAGAGCGGGCAGCGCGGATGGAACGCGCAGCCGGGCGGGAGCGCGAGGAGGCTCGGGACCTCGGCGGTGCGCAGCTCGATCCGCCGCTTGGTCCGGGTGATCGTCGGATCGGCCTCGGGGATCGCGGCGATGAGCGCCGCGGAGTACGGATGCGCAGGGTCACCGACGAGGGCTTCGGTGTGCGACAGCTCGACCATCCGACCCAGGTACATGACCCCGATGCGTCCGCCGGTCGCGAAGAAGCGCGCGACCGCGAGGTCGTGGGTGATGAGCACGATGGTCACACCCATCGTGTCGCGGAGGCCGCGAAGCAGGTTGAGAAGGCTGATCCGGATCGAGACGTCCACCATCGACACCGCCTCGTCGGCCACGATGACCCGCGGCTCCACGGTGAGCGCGCGCGCGATCGCGACGCGCTGCCGCTGCCCGCCGGAAAGCTGATGCGGATACTTCACCAGGAAGTCGTCGGGAGGGGTCAGGCCGACCTTCTCCAGGAGCTCGCGCACGCGCTGCTTGCCCGCCCGGTCGCCACGCACCTTGTGGTGATGGAAGAGCGGCGCGGACAGCGTCTGGTAGACGGTGCGCGTGGGATTGAGCGATGCGTACGGATCCTGATGCACCAGCTGCACCGCGGTCCGGAACCGCGCGAGATCCTGGCCCTTCTTTTCCCAGACATCCTGTCCCTCGAACAGGAGGCGCCCGCTCGTGGGCCGAAGCAGACCGGCGAGCATCCGGCCGGTGGTCGTCTTGCCGCAGCCGCTCTCTCCGACGATGCACATCGTCTCGCTCACGCCGAGTGCCAGGGCGATGTCTCGGACCGCGGTGATCGTCCCGCTGGGGACCTTGAATGCCCGGCTCACCCCGTCGAGCTCGATGAGGGGAGTGGTCGTGGCAGGCCGGCTCGCGCCGCCGCTCATCCGGCGGCCACCTTCGTGCTCACCGGGACCGACGCGTCGCCGACCACTCCGGCCATGTGCTGCCAGCGGATGCACCGCGCGTCGTGCGTCGGCGTATCGACCGGGACGAGATCGGGCTCGCGCTCTCCACAGGCGGCGATCGCGAACGGGCAGCGCGCCTGGTAGGTGCAGCCCGGGGGGAGGCGGATCAGATCCGGCGGTGACCCGGCGATGGATTCGACGGCACCAAGCGCGCCCGACACGCGCGGCACCGCACGCAGGAGACCGACGGAATACGGGTGGCGCGGGCGGTAGAACAGGTCCGGGACCGAGGCGCGCTCAACGACGGTGCCGGCATACATCGTGATCATCCGGTCGGCGAGCTCGGCGGCGATGGAAAGGTCGTGGGAGATGAAGACCATCGAGAACCCGATCCGCTTCCGGATCTGCCCCAGCAGATCGATGATCGACCGTTGGGTGAGGATGTCCAGCGCAGTGGTCGGCTCGTCGAGGATCACCAGCTGCGGCTGTAGCAGCAGGCTGAGGGCGATAAGCACCCGTTGCTTCATCCCACCCGAGAGCTCGTGCGGGTAGGCGCGCAGCACCCGCTTCGGATCGAGATGCACGAGGTCCAGCAGCTCTGCGGCTCGCGCATGGATCGTCTTGGAATCCTTCATCCCATGGGCCTTCGCGGTGTCCGCGAATTGTTCCCAGATGTTGATGACCGGGTTGAACGAGTTCAGCGCAGCCTGGAACACCATGGCGCACTCGCTCCAGCGATACCTCCGCAGCTCATCGGCATCGAGCGTCCGGATATCGGTCGTTCGGCCGTCCTTCGTGTAGAGCAGCTGCCCGTTGGTGATGCGCGCGGAGCGGGGCGACAGCCGGATGAGGCTGACCGCGAGCGTCGTCTTTCCGGAGCCGCTTTCGCCGATGATCGCGACGGTCTCGCCCTTCTCGATATCGAACGAAACATCGCGGACGGCATGCACCGGTCCCCGACGGGTCAGGTAGTCGATCGACAGTTCGCGGACCGACAGGACGGTGCTCACGACGAGCGGAGCCGCGGATTGAAGATGTCCTCGAGCGCGTTGACGAACAGCACGAGCGAGAGCTGCAGTAGCACGATCGCCATGATCGGCGCCAGCACATACCAGAGGCCGTCCTTGAAGTAGATCGACCCCTGCGAATCGGCGAAGAAGATCATCACCGCCCAGTTCTTTCCCGAGAACGGCACCAGACCGAGGAGCACGAGCGCGACCTGCGCGTAGATCGCGTGCGTCATCGCCAGCACGAAGTGGATCACGATGTAGCTGCGCATGTTCGGCAGGATCTCGCGGAAGATGATGTGGCCCAGCCCCAGATCGAGGGAGCGAGCCGCTTCGACGTAGTCCCGCTCCTTGAGCGTGAGGACCTGCGAGCGGATCTGGCGGAGGAGGCCGGCCCAACCGAGAAGCGAGAGCACGATCGCGAGGGCGATGAGATTCGTTGGCCGCGCCAGGGCCGCGACGACGATGAGTACCGGAAGCTGGGGGACCGTCAGCACCACGTCGGTGACCCCCATGATCAGCGTGTCGGTCCAGCCGCCGATCGTCGCGCTGATCGAGCCGAAGGTCACCGCGATGAGCGTGGAGATGAACGCGGTGATGACCGCGACGCTGATCACCTCACGACCGTTCTGGACGACCTGGTTCAACACGTCGCGGCCCGAGAAGTCGGTCCCAAGCAGGTGTGCCAGCGAGGGCGGCAGGTACACCGCGGTCGCGTCCGGGTCGGTCGAACCGGTGACGAAGATCGGGGCGACGAAGGCGAGGAGGAAGAAGAAGACGATGCCGCCGAAGCCGACCAACCCGCTTGGGCGCTTGGCCAGCAGCTGGAGAAAGCCGGCCAGCGGCGCGAGGGGGCCGTGGAGCGACGCTCCCACCGTGCGGCGCGCCGGAGCGATCGTGCTCACGTGCCGCTTGCGCCGCCGGCGCGGCCGATCCGCGGATCCAGACGGCTGTACAGGAGGTCGGCGATGAGCGTGGCGACGACGACCGAGACCGTCACCATGAGCAGGATGCCCTGCATCACCGGGTAGTCGCGCTGGATGATGGCCCGGTCCAGCCGCAGTCCGACGCCGGAATAGACCAGATAGCGCTCGATGAGGATCGAGCCGCCGATGGCATATCCGGCGGTGATCGCGAACTGGGTCACCAGCGGCAGCACCGCATTGCGGCCGACGTACGCCGTGGAGATCCGCCCGTCGGTCAGCCCGCGGGCGCGGGCCGCGGTGACGTAGTCCTCCTCGAGGGCCGAGATCGTCGCGCTCTTCATCGACAGGATCCAGTGGCCGATCGTGGTGAGGAAGAACACCGTGATCGGCAGGGACGCATGGAACAGGACGTCACCGACGAACGCTGGGTTCAGGCCGATCTCGATACCGGGGGTGTACGAGCCGCGCATCTGGGTGAACGGCACCCAGCGCAGCTGGACGCCGAAGAACAGGATGATAAGGAGGGGGATGAAGTACGCCGGGATCGAGCTGATGATCGACCCGGCCATCGATACGACCTGATCGAACAGGGTGTTGCGGCGGTACGCGGCGAACAGGCCGAGGAAGACCCCGGCCGCGAAGCTCAGGAGCAGTCCGGTCCCGACCGCGAACAAGGTCCAGGGGAGGACCGCGAGGACGATCGCGGTGACCGAGGCCCCCTGCGAGACGAACGAGTAGCCCAGGTTGCCGTGAAGGAGGTTGCCAAGGAACGAGAGGTACTGCTCGTGGAATGGCGCGTTCAGATCGATGCTGAATAGGCTCGAGGCGAGGGCGACCGCCTCCTCGTGGGTCATCGCCCCGTCCTTGGTGAGCTCGTCGATCTTGATGTCCACCGGGCTGCCGGGCATGAGCCGGATGAGAAAGAACGTGATCGTCGTGGTGATGAAGATCGTGAGGAGCGCCTTGAGCAGCGCCTGCGCGACCGGATGTCCCCAGCTCTGTCCGAGGAGCCGGCGGGCCGGCCCGGCCCGCGGCGAGAACGGGAACTGTTGCGCGGCGAGCTTCGCGTCGGCTGGGGTGGTCGTCACGGCGGCATCCTAGGGCGGCCCGGGCCGGTCCCCAAGTGCGTGGCGGCGCATCATGACGCTGTGGAGACGGTTCGCGGGATGGGGGTCATCCAGGACCTTGACGCCGTTGCCGACGTTCGCCCGAGCTGGCGGCGGCGATGGCTGCCACCGCTCGCCGGAGCCCTGGTCCTGGCCCTGGTCCTCGGGGTGACCTTCGTGAAGATCCCCACCCTCCGGCCCGAGGCGCTTGGCGGGCCGCCTGCGGCGGCGGGCTTCAAGGGGCTCGAGCTTCCCCCCGGCGTGGCGACGTTCCAGACCCGGGTGGCGCTGTCGGGGATCACCGGCCTCACCCAGGTCTCCCAGAACGACGGATACCGCTACCTCTACCGCCTGCCCGACGGCCGCCTGCTCACCCTCCTCCAGTTTCCGGCCCGGGAGAGCGGCATCAGCCTCGACCGCGTCGTCGCGTCCGCCGGGTTCGCCGTCCAGCCGCTCGTCGTGCGCGGTGTGCCGGGGCGGATCGAGCTTCCGGCAGATGCAGCGGGCCCGACCTTCACCGCCATCCTCATCTGGATCGCCGACGGCACGTTCTATCAGCTGTCGACGTCCGCGACCGATGCGCCCGAGCTGGTCGGCCTCGCCGGACGGCTCCGCTAGGGCTACGCTCCGCGCACTTCCGCGCTTCGAGTAAGGAGTCTGTGACATGACCACGGTGAAGGCGGCGCTGGTCCAGGCGGCGTGGGCCGGCAGCAAGGATGCGATGATCCAGCGGCATCTCGCGCACATCGACGCCGCGGGGAAACAGGGCGTGCAGGCGATCTGCCTGCAGGAGCTGTTCTACGGGCCGTACTTCTGCCAGATCCAGGACACCAAAGGCTACGCCTACACCGAGAAGATCCCCGAGGGCCCGACCACGAAGCTCATGCAGGAAAAGGCGAAGCAGCACTCGATGGTGATCGTCGTGCCGATCTATGAAGAGGATCAGCCGGGGGTGTACTACAACACCGCAGCAGTTATCGACGCCGACGGGCGCTATCTCGGGAAGTACCGGAAGACCCACATCCCACACCTGCCGGGGTTCTGGGAGAAGTTCTACTTCCGACCCGGCAACCTCGGCTATCCGGTCTTCGACACCGCGGTGGGCCGGGTGGGGGTGTACATCTGCTATGACCGCCACTTTCCCGAAGGCGCACGGATGCTCGGCCTGCACGGTGCCGAGCTCGTCTTCATCCCCTCGGCCACCTCACGCGGTCTTTCGATGCACCTTTGGGGGATCGAGCAGACCGCCCACGCCATCGCGAACGGCTACTGGGTCGGCACGATCAATCGCGTGGGCGTGGAGAAGGAATACGGTCCGAACGACTACTACGGCTCGTCCTATTTCGCCGATCCGCGCGGGAAGATCATCGCTCAGGCCTCGGACACCCAGGAGGAGCTTCTCGTGGCCGACCTCGACATGGATCTGGTGCGCGTGGTCCGCGACACCTGGCAGTTCTACCGCGACCGGCGGCCGGATATGTACGACGACATGGTGAAGCCGTAGCGGCGTCCTGACCTCGCGGTTCCCATACTGGGCGGCATGAGCGTCGTCGACGAGCCCGCGGTCGCGCCCGTCGGCCCGAGCGCCGAGGAGCGTCCGGGGGAGGAGCTGTCGCTCCGGTCGCGCCGCGGCCGGGTCATGCTCGGCACGATCACCGCGGCGCATTTCGCGCACCACACCAGCAACAGCCTGCTGAATCCGCTGCTGCCGCTCATCCGCGACACCTTCGCGCTCAGCTACGCACAATCGGGCTTCGCCGTGAGCGCCTACGCCCTGAGCCTGGGGCTCTCCAACGGCCCGATCGGGATCATCGCCGATCGCGTGGGCTCACGGCTGGTGATGGTCGTTGGCCTCGTGCTCACCGGCGTGGTGAGCGTCGCGCTCGCCCAAGCAGGCGATTACGTCCACCTGCTCGTGCTGCTGCTGTCGCTCGGGATCATCTCGGGGACCTACCACGCACCCGCGGCGGCGCTCATCTCGCGCCTGTTCTCGTCCCGGGTCCGCGGCGCGGCGATGGGCTTCCACATCACCGGAGGGCACCTCTCCTTCTTCGCCGCGCCGCTGCTCGCCGCCTATCTCGCAGCAACGACGGGGACTTGGCGCACGCCGTATCTGCTATTCGCCGTCGTGCCGGTCGCCCTCGGCGTGGCGCTCTGGTTCATGACGCCGTCCGATCGCCCGCTGCACACCACCGGTGACCTCCTCGCTCCGTTCCGCGAGATCCGCACCGTCTTCCGGACGATCGGCCCGCTGGTATCGCTGTCGATCGCCTTCCAGGTCGGGATCGCGTCGATGCTCGCCTTCCTCGCGCTCTACCTGGTCGATGCCCGCGGGATCCCGCCGGCGATCGCCGCAGCGGCCTTCGGTTTCACCCAGCTCGTCGGCGTGGTGGGAGCGCCGGTCGGCGGATGGCTCTCCGACCGGCTCGGCCGGCGGACCCCGATCCTCATCTCGCTCGGGATGATCGGACCATCGGTCTTCCTGCTCACCCTGGTGCCCAACGAGCTGCTCGTGGTCCCGCTTGCGATCTTCGGGATCGCGTTCTCGATGCGCGGGACCGCCACCGAAGTGCTCGTGATGGACACCGCACCGGCCGGCCGGCGCGGCGCGGTCCTGGGGGCGTACTACCTTGCGGCGCAGCCGATCGGCGGCGTCGCGACCCCGGTCTTCGGGCTCGTCGCCGGTGCGGTCGGGATCGCCGCGGCGTTCACCGGCGTCGGGCTGCTGCTCGCGGCGATGTCGGTCGTGGCGGTCGCGGTCGGGCGCGGCCTGTCGCAGGGCTGACCAGGACTGACCGGGGCTGACCCGGTGGTCAGCCCGCCGGTTCCGCCGCGCTCCCGCGCAACCGCTCCGCGAATGCGTCGAAGCGATACGGCCGGCCGAGAAAGTCCGCGACCGCGTCGGCGGCCGGCTTCAGACCGCCGGGTGCGAGGACGAGGTCGCGATACCGAATGGTCCGGGCCGGGTCGAGCGGGCCCTCGGTGAAGGCGCTCGCGAGATCGTTGGCGATGACGTTCGACCAGAGGTAGGTGTAGTACGACGCCGAGTACGCCTCGTTCGACATGTGGGTCCAGTTCACCGGGTGATTCGTGTCCGGAAGCTCGGCGAGGCGCGAGGTCCGAGCGGCGACGTCGCTTGCGATCGTCCGAGCATCCGTCCCTCGAGGATCGCCGGCATGCAGGGCGAGCGCGAGCCGGGAGAGGCTGACGCTTCGCTCGACGGTGAGCGCCTGGCCGAACTCGCGTGCCGCACGCAGCCGCTCGACCAGCGCGGCGGTGATCGGCTCCCCGGTCTCGACATGCCTCGCGAAGCGGCGGAGCACGGCGAGATCGAAGATGTGGTCCTCGAGGAACCGTGAAGGTGCTTCCATGAAGTCGCTCTCGGCGGGACGCGCGAGCCGGGCGTAGGGGACATCGCGCCGGGCGAGGCCGTGGACGAGGTGGCCGAACTCATGGAAGAACGTGACGACGTGGCTGTGCTCCATGAGCGCCGGCCCGCTCACCAGCGACGGATCGGGAAAGTTGCAGACGAGGACGTTGTGCGGCAGCTGGCGGTCCTTGATGCCGGCGACCATCCCGAACGAGAAGAACCATTTGTTCTTGCCCTCGCGCGGATGCATGTCCAGCGAGATCCGGCCGGCAGGACGCTCGTCCATCGTCACCTCGAAGTGCTCGACGCTCGGGTGCCAGGACTCGGCGAGATCGATCGGGGTGAAGGTCATCCGAAACAGCTCACCGGCGAGGTCGAGGATCGCCTGCCGCACCGCCCGGTACTCGAGATAGGGCCGCACCGAGCGCGGATCGAACCGCAGCCGCTCGGTCTTCAGGATATTGAGGTGGTACGCGACGTCCCAGTCCCCGACGCGCTCCGCAGCGGGGTCGTCACGGCGCGCGATGGCCAGGAGGTCCGCGGCGACGCGCTCCGCCGGCTCGCGGGCGATGTCCGACACCCGGGAGAGGAACGCGTCGACCTCCTCAGGGGTGCGCGCCATCTTGTCTTCGATGTTGTACGCCGCCCAGCTGGGATACCCGAGCAGGGTCGCCAGCTCATGCCGGGCGAGGCGCAGGGCCTCGAAGACCGCGCGGTTCCCCGGGGCGCGGTCGTGATACGCGCGCGCGAGCGCCTCGCGCGCGCTGCGATCCCGCGAATAGGCCATCAGCGGGGTCATGTCTGGCGGGTCGGTCGTCACCCGCACCGCGCCGTCCCGCACCGGATGGGCCGCGATGTAGTCGTCCGGCAGACCGTCGAGCGCCGATGGCGGGAGCGAGACGGTGCGGACGTCGTCGCGGATGTTCCGCGAGTAGTCCTGGCTGAGCGCGGTGATGCGCTCCCGGAGCGCTTGGGCACGCTGCTGCCCGCCGGGATCGAGTGCGGCTCCCGCCCGGCGCATGTCACGCAGCGTCAGCTCGACCATGCGTCGCGCGGGGGCATCGAGCGCGTCACGGTCGAGCGCGACGAGCGCGGCATGTACCGTCGCGCTCTGGTTCACGGCCGTCGCAAGGCGGCTCGCCTCGCGCGCCAGGGCCTCGGCGGTCTCCCGCACCGCGAGCTCCGGGTGGACCTCGCTGAGGACGCCCACCTCGCTCCCGGCGTTCAGGAGCACGAGCTGGAGCTCATCGACCTGCCGGATGAGCTCGGCCGGGTCGGCCGGCGTGCGTGCTTCGAGCTCCGCGAGCAGCTCGCGGGCTCGGGCGATGTACCCGGCGTTGCGTGCCCGGATCCGGGCGGCGGTGTCATCAGCGTTCGCGCGGGTCTGCATCGCACCCTCCTGACCGAGGGCCGGGCAACCCTCCCGCCGGGGTGAGTCTACGGTCGGCCGGGCGCCGCCACCGCCCGGCCCGACGCCGGACCGACCACGGTACGAGCGGTCTCGAGCGGAAGCTGCCACAGGACGGTCGACCAGGCGTGCCGGAAGCCGAGCTCGGTGTTGATGGCGAGCATCTGCGCATTCGTGTTCGCGTTTCCGGTACGGATGTAGCGTGCGGCGGGCCACTCCGAGAGCACCCGCTCGAGCATCGTCGCCTTCATCCACCGCCCCAGCCCGTTGCCGCGATGGCCGGCGATGACCGCGGTCCCGGCCTGCTGCACGACGTGCGGCACCCGTGGGTCGTAGTTGAGCGCGGTGAATCCGGCGCCCGCGCCGGTCGCCTCATGCACGGCGACGATCGCGCGCCGTTCGATCCCGGCCGTGCGGCGCCAGTCCTCGCGCTCGCGGACCTGCTCGGCCGTCACGCGCTCGTCGGCGAAGCGCATCGTGCCCTTCGGTGCGTCGTTCATCCCGTTCACCGCCTGGAGGTAGGCCGGCAGAAGGGCGTCGGGCGTCGCGTTCCCGAGCATCTCGAGCCGATAGCCGGGAGCCGCCCGCGCCGCCCAGTCCCGCGCCCCCTGACGATCGAGCCGCCGCAGGTCGAGCTCATTCGTCTTCATCTCCAGGCCGGCCTCCGCCCCGAGCGCGCCGCAGAAGGACCCACCCGAGGGCACGCGGTCGGAGGTCTGGCCCATGAACACGAGATCCTCGCCCTGGCCGTCGCATGCGGCGACGATGGCGGCGAAGAGTGCCCGGCCAATGCCGCGACGGCGATGCTCCGGATGTACGCCGATCTCGCACCACCGGACATGCGCGTTCTCCGGCTCGTTCCGGTTGTGGCCGACGAATCCCTGACCGACCAGCGCGCCGGCGGCGTCGCGGGCCGAGCGCATCGCCCGCCAGTCGCTCGGGGTCGTCGTGACCATCCGGCTGATGAGCGCCTCCACTGCCATCGGCGGATCGTCGGGAACGCGCTCGACGGCCAGGATCTGCTGGAACCGGCCGCTCTCCTCGAGCTCGTGCGCGCTCGCGGTCGCCGTGTCGAAGGGCAGCAGGGTGTACGCGCTCGAAGACGTCATGATCCGGTCAGGCTACCGCCGCGCGGAGAGCCGGTCCATCAACCGCGATACGTTCGGGCGTCCTGAAGTAGCCTCGATGGGTGGACCTTCCAGCCGGGACGGTGACCTTCCTGTTCACCGACGTGGAGTCCAGCACCCGCTTGCTCCAGGCCCATCCCCGTGGCTACGGCGCGGCGATCGCGCGACATCACGAGCTGCTCGCCAACGCGGTGGAGCAGGCGGGTGGGATCGTCTTCGAGACGGTCGGCGACGCGGTGTATGCCGCGTTCAGCGACCCGGCCGCCGCGGTGCGGGCGGCGGTCGACGGGCAGCACGCGCTGCAGGCCGAGGCCTGGCCGGACACGGGGGAGCTTCGGGTCCGCATGGGGCTGCATACCGGACCGGTCGAGCTGCGCGGTGCACATTACTTCGGAGCGCCGCTCTACCGGTGTGCGCGGATCATGTCGGCGGCGCATGGGGGCCAGGTGGTCCTGTCGCTCGCGACGGCGGAGCTGTTCGATGGCACAGACACCCAGGTGGTGCTCCGTGACCTCGGGTCGCACCGGCTGAAGGACCTTCAGCGTCCGGAGCTGCTCTTTCAGCTCGTCCATCCCGACCTTCCGACCGAGTTTCCCCCGCTTCGCAGCCTCGAAGGCCGCCCGAACAATCTTCCCCTGTTGCGGACCGAGACCGTCGGCCGTCAGCGCGAGCTCGCCGAGCTTCGCGCACTCATCCTTCGCGAGGACGTCCAGCTCGTCACGTTGATCGGTACCGGCGGCATCGGCAAGACCCGGCTCGCCCTTGCCGCCGGCGCGGATCTGCTCGACGATCTTCCGGACGGCGTGTTCGCGGTCTCGCTCGGCGCGCTCTCCGATCCGGCGCTCGTAATGCCGACGGTCGCTCGCGCGCTTGGTCTGGTCGAAGCGCCAGGCCGCGACGTGCGCGAGATCGTGACCGAGCACCTGAGGGGTAAGCGGATGCTCCTCATCCTCGACAACCTCGAGCATCTCCTTCCGGCCGCCGAGGATCTCGGCCTGCTCCTCTCCGCCGCCCGGGGGGTGAAGGCCCTCGTGACGAGTCGATCGCCGCTGCGGCTGTACGGCGAGCGCGAGTTCGCGGTCCCGCCGCTTGGCCTGGAGGCGACGGAGGGCGATCCTCCGGCGGTGCGGCTCTTCGTCGAGCGCGCCCGTGAGATCCGCGCGGACTTCGAGCTCACTCCAGCGACGACCGCGACCGTCGCGGCCATCTGCGGCCGCCTTGATGGCCTGCCGCTCGCGATCGAGCTCGCCGCCACGCGGATCCGGTCGCTCGGGCCGGCTGAGATGCTCGCCCGCCTGGATCAGCGGCTTTCGCTGCTCACCGGTGGCGCGCGGGATCTTCCCGAGCGGCAGCGGACGCTTCGCGCGACCATCGCCTGGAGCTATGGCCTCCTCGATGCCGACGAGCAGGCCGCGTTCCGGCGCTTCGCGGTCTTCGCCGGCGGGGCCACGCTGGAGGACGCCGAAGCGATCGTCGGGGGTCTGCCGAGCGACGCGGTCACTTTCGACCGTCTCGATTCGCTCGTCGCCCAGAGCCTCATGCGACGGGATCCAGCCGGCCGCTTCTCGATGCTTGGTGCGGTGCGCGAGTTCGCTCGTGAGCGACTCGTCGACGCGGGCGAGGAGCCGGGCGCCCTGGCCGGGCACGCCCGCCATTTCGCCGAGATCACGCACGGGGCGGACGCGTTGCTCCGCGGCCCTCAGCAGCTTGCGGCGCTCGCTCGCCTCGACCCCGAACAGGACAATATCCGGGCCGCGCTGCGGTGGGCGACCGGCGAGCAGGGGGACCCCGCCGTCGGCCGGCGGCTCGCCGCCTCGATGGCGTGGTATTGGGAGCTCCGGTCGCGGTTCAGTGAGGCGCTGGCGTGGCTCGCCGCGGCCTTCGACCGCCCGGGCCCGATGACACCGAGCGGGCGTTCGCGCTCGTCAACTACGCTTTCCTCC
>DATCNH010000068.1:0-1719 GCA_036565345.1 Candidatus Limnocylindria bacterium
CATCACGACGTGGAACGGGTCCACGCACCGGATGGCGTCAGGTACCCGTTCGGTGATCGGCCCGGAGATCCAGGAGGCCATGTCCGCCGAGACCAATTCGATCTGTTTGCAGCGCTGTTCGCCGAGCGCGTCGAAGAACGCGAGCACGGTCTTGCGGTCCCGGCCGGAAGCGGCCCAGACCAGCCGGCCGGTGTGGTGGTCCACGACGACGGTGAGGTACCGCTGGCCCTTGCGATGCGAGATCTCGTCGATCCCGATCCGTCTGAGCCCATCGAGCAGATCGACCTCACGCATCGCTTCGGCGGCGACCCGCTCGATCACTCCGCCGACCGTTCGCCACGCCACGCGCATCAACTCGGCGACCGCGCTCTTCGACGTGTTCACCGCCAACCACGCGAGCTGATCCTCAAACGCGCGCGTGAACCTGGAGTCGTGTCTGGCCCACGGCACCGCGCACACCACCACGCCGTGGCGCCGGCACGTCACCCGCGGCGACTCCGCCTCGACAAACGCGAACGTCGTCCCCAAATCAAGCGACCGCCACCGCCGCCGGCCCTCACCCAGGTCATAACCAGGCGAGCGACGCCGGCACACCCCACAGCGATCCCGCTCCCTGAACCCCGCCCGAACGCTCACGATCACCTCCCCCTCGCCGCCCAGCCTGACGTCCTCGATCACCGTCCGTTGCAGCCCAACCAGGCGGGCCCATACCCTGATACCGCGCATGCCGTTTCCGCTCCTTCAAGTTCCGGTCGTGAAGAAGCCAGAACCCTAGGCACGGCGCGGCGTGCGCCCCCTACAGCCGCATCACCCCACCCACGGAAACGTCAGAAGCGCCCAAAAAGGAGTCATCCCATGACTGGAGTGCATAACGTCGTCCTCGTCCACGGTGGTTTCGTCGACGGGTCCGGCTGGCAGGGCGTCTACGACCTGCTGACGGAGGACGGCTTCAACGTGAGCGTCGTGCAGAACCAGACGCTGTCGCTCGAGAGCGACGTCGAGACCACGACCAACGTGCTCGAGCTACAGGACGGTCCGGCGATCCTCGTCGGCCATTCCTACGGGGGAGTGGTGATCACCGAGGCCGGTCGCCATGAGCGCGTCGCCGGCCTCGTCTACATCACGGCCTTCGCGCCCGACCAGGGCGAGTCGGTCACCACGCTGATCGCCGACCCGCCACCGGGCGCGCCGGTGCCGCCGATCCTGCCGCCGCAGGACGGGTTCCTGTTCCTCGACCGCGAGAAGTTCGCGGATTCGTTCGCGGCGGATCTCCCGGCACGTGAGGCGGCGTTCATGGCCGACTCGCAGGTGCCGTGGGGCGTCGAGGCGCTCAACGGCACGGTCAGCGACCCCGCTTGGCGCAGCAAGCCGAGCTGGTATCTGATCGCGACCGAGGACCGGATGATCCCACCGCCCGCCCAGCGGCAGATGGCCGAGCGGGCTGGCGCGACGACCGCTGAAGCGGCCGGCAGCCATTCGATCTACGTCTCCCAGCCCGGTGCCGTCGCCAGCCTGATCACCCAAGCGGCACGGTCCCTCCGCGACAGCATCGGAGTCCCCTCATGAAGGCCAACAGCAAACATCCCCGTCGCAGGCTGACGGCGATCGCCGCCGCACTGGTGGTCGCCGCAATCGTCAGCGTTGGCAGCAGCGCGCTCGCGTCCTCGCATCCCGCGCGGACCGCACAGGCCAAGCCGAAGCCGACCATCGTGCTTGTCC
>DATCNH010000069.1:0-18004 GCA_036565345.1 Candidatus Limnocylindria bacterium
AGCAGCTCCGGCCGCTTGCCGAGCGCAAGGGCGAGCGCGACCTGGGCCTGCTGGCCGGTGGAGAGCGTCCGGATCCGGCGACCCTGGCCGATCCCGACGCGCTGCAGGCGCGCGGCCGCATAGGCCGCGTCCCAGCGCGGGTTGAGCCGGCGCCCGGCCTCGAGCATCTCGCCGGCGGTGAACTCGGGATAGAGCGGGCGGTCCTGGGCAACGAATCCGACCCGGGCGAGCAGCGGGACCGTGTCGGCCCAGGGCGAAAGCCCGAGGACCGCGATGCGCCCCGCGCTGGGCGCGCGGAGCCCGATCGCCAGCTGCAGGAGCGTCGTCTTCCCCGCGCCGTTCGGCCCGACGAGCCCGACGACCTTCCCTGCCGGGACCGACAGATCGCAGTCGCGGAGCGCGGCTCGGCGCCCGAATCGCTTCGTCAGTCCGGCGGTCTCAAGCACTGCGGTCATCCGGTTCCTCCCGTTCCAACGTGTCCTGCAGAGCCAGGGCGAAGAGGCCGACGACGCCCTCGCGATCGAGGCCGGCCGCGTGCGCCTGCCGCAGCCAGCGCTCCAGGCTCCGGCGCAGCGGTGCGTGGACCGCGCGCTCGAGCGGCCGCGGCGCCCCGGCGGCGATGAATGTCCCGGCCCCCGGGCGGCCTAACGCGAAGCCCTCGCGCTCCAGCTCGCGGTAGGCCTTGAGCACGGTGTTGGGATTGATCGCGAGGGCCAGCACGACCTGGCGCGCCGTCGGCAGCTGGTCGCCTGGACGAAGCATCCCGTAGCGCACGGCGTGCTTCACCTGTTGGACCAGCTGGAGGTAGGTCGGCACCCCCGACGTGGGATCGAGGTGGAACGCGAGGAGTGGTCGTTCCACTATGACCCTAGTGTATTAGGGTGTTCGCCGGAGCGCAACCGGGTGGGCCTAACGCCGGCTGAGCGCGGCTCCGGACAGCAGCAGCCCGGCGGCCAGGGTGATCGCCGCGGCCGCGGTGGTGATGTCGCTCGCGATCCCATGAAGGAAGATCGCCGCCAGGCCCGTCCCGACCAGCCCGCCCCCGATCGCCGCTCCCGCCCGACCCCGGGCCGCCGCGAACGGGAGCACGAACACCAGACCGAGCACGATCCCGCCGAAGGCCGCGAACAGCCACCCGACGAGCGCACCCACGACCAGGCCGCCGAGCCACCAGGGGAACCGGCCGGTCACGCTCCCGCGCTCTTGATCCACCACCGATCGAGCACCGCCTTCTTGACTCTCGTTACCGGGGACCTGCAATTAGGCGACCCGCCGCCCACCGGCGTAGACCTCGCCAACCAGCGGCGCGCCGAGCCGGAAGCAGAGATCGCGCTCGTCGTCGGTCTCGAGGACCACGAGGTCGGCCCGTCGCCCGGCGACGAGCGCGCCACAGCGGTTCGCCCGGCCGAGGGCGTGGGCGGCGTTGATCGTCGCCGCGACGATCGCTTCATGTGGGGTCAGGCCGCAGAGCGTGACCGCCAGCACGATCGCGGTCGGCATGCCCTCCAGCGGAGAGGTGCCGGGGTTGTGGTCGGTCGCGATCGCCACCGGGACCCGCGCGCTCAGGAACCGCCTCGCGTCCGGGGGCGGATAGCCGACGAAGAACGCGCTTCCCGGCAAGAGGACCGCGACGGTGGTGGCCATCCGGGCGAGCACGCGCATCCCGTCGGCGGAAACGTTCGCAAGATGGTCGGCGGAGCGGGCGTGCAACCGCGCGGCGAACGCCGCGGCATTGGTGTCGTGGAGCTGGTCGGCGTGCATCGTCACCGCCAGGCCCGCGGCCTGGGCAGCCTTGAACAGCGGCCGGACATCCTCGGGCTCGAACACGCCGGTCTCGACGAAGGCATCCACCGCTTCCGCCAGGTGCTCGGCGGCGACGGTCGCGATGTTCGCCTCGGCCTCGCGGAGGAAGCCGCGACGGTCGTTCGCGAAGGCCACCGGGAGGGCGTGGGCCGCGAGATAGGTCACCGCGATGTCGATCGCCGACTCGATCTTGATGCGCGCGATGAGCCGGAGCTGGCGCAGCTCCTCATCGGGGACGAGGCCATAGCCGCTCTTGATCTCGATCGTCGTCGTCCCAAGCGAGACCGCCCGGGCGAGCCGGGTCCGCATGAGCGCGAGGAGCGTGTCGTCCGCCGCCTTCGTGGTGGCGCGCACCGTCGCGTGGATCCCGCCGCCCTGCTCGAGGACCGCGAGATACTCCGCGCCCGACCGGCGGGTGGTGAGCTCGTCCCAGCGCTCGCCGGCGTAGCAGAGGTGGGTGTGCGCGTCGACGAAGCCCGGCAGCGCCACCCGGCCGTCGAGCTGCCGCTCGACCGCACCCGCGGTGAGGGCGTAGCGCCCCCACCCGTCACCGTGCCCGGTGGCGACGATGACGCCGTCGCGCGCGACGAGCCATCCGTCGTCGACCGCTCCCACATCCCCGGCCGCCGGGCCGATCCGCGGATGCTCCTCGCGCAGCGGCGCCAGGGTGAGCAGCCGCGCGCCCCGCACGAGCAGATCGACGGCCGCACGGTCCGTACGGTCGATCACGGTCGATCTCGGTCAATCAAGGAAATGCGCTTCGATCACCTGTGCTCGGGAGAAGCCGCGCAGCCGGAGCGACGCGGCGGTGACCCCGAGGGCGGCGTCGAGCGGAAGCAGGCCGATGAGCTCCCCGCGCAGGATCCCGACCCCGGCGGCGGCCGCGCGGACCGCGACCGCTTCCCAGACCTGCGCGAGCGAGGTGACGGTGTGGTCGAGCAGGTTGAGCGAGACCTGGGCCCGTGGCGGATCGGCCAGGGCGAAGCCGAGCGCCTGGACCGCAGGGAGGCCGCCCGAAGACTCTCGGATCTCCCTGGCGATCCGCTTCGCGATGGCCAGGTCGGCGGTATCGAGCTCGATGTTGAACGCGATGAGCGGCGGCCGCGCGCCCACGACCACGGCTCCGGCCGTGGGATGCACCCGCGCCGGTCCGGCATCGGGGAGGTGCGTCGTCCCGATCACCCCGCCGAGGCCTTCGAACTGCGGCCTGCGCACATCGGGGAGCCGGACGCGCTCCGGGCGGCCGGCCGCACGAGCGTAGTAGTAGACCGGCACGTCGTGCTCGGCCGCGATCTTCGCTCCCACGTCCTTCGCCAGCGCGACGCAGTCGTCCATCGTCACGCCGGCGAGCGGCACGAACGGGATGACGTCGACGGCGCCCATCCGCGGATGTGCGCCGGTATGCGTGCGCAGGTCGATCTCGGCATACGCCGCCCGCACGAGCGAGAGCGCCGCGGCAGCCACGGCGTCCGGCGCGCCGGCGAAGGTGAAGACCGAGCGGTTGTGGTCGGGATCGCTCGTCCGGTCGAGGAGGCGCACGCCGGGGACCGCGTCGATCGCGGCGGCCAGGCGATCGATGACATCGCGCCGGCGCCCCTCGCTCACGTTTGGGACGCATTCGACGAGGCCGCGTGCGTCGGGCATCAGTCCGCCGGAGCGCCTCCGGTGGCGCGGAGTCGCGCTGCGACCGCGGCAAAGACCGCGGTCGCGATGTCGGCCTGCTGCCGTATGACGCTGTGGAACTGCCGTGGACCAAGAACCAGGCACCGGGTCGGGCTGGTCGTCACGACCGTTGCCGTCCGCGGGCCATGATCGAGGAGCGCGATCTCGCCGAAGAAGTCGTCCGGGCCGAGCCGGTTGATCTCCTTGCCCACGCGGGTCACGAGGGCGCTCCCGCTCAGGATGATGAAGAAATCGCCGCCGCTCTGCCCTTCACGGCAGAGCTCCTTCCCCGCCGGGAAGTCGAGATCTTCGACCTGGGTGACGATGAACGCGAGCTCCTTGGGGCCGCAGTGCGCGAACAAGGGAACGCGTTTGAGCTGAGCGATCCGTGGATCCGCCACGCCTAGTGCTTCGCGGCCTCGGTGTCTTCCTTCTCGGCGTTCCGGAGGCGCCGGGTCAGGACCGGGAGCAGCGCGTTCGCGATCTGCGGGTGGCTCTCGAGGATCCCCCGGAAGTGCCACCGCTGGATGCCCAGGCAGGTCGTCGGCTCGATCGCCCGGACCGTCGCCGACCGCGGGAACTCGTCGAGGAGCGCCATCTCGCCGAACACGTCGCCGGACTTCATCTCCCCGAGCCGGTGCTCGGTGCCGCCCCGGTCCTGGAGCGCCTCCACCCGGCCGGACCGGATGATGAACGCGCCGACGCCGGTGTCCCCTTGGCGGACGATGTCCTGGCCAGGGGTGTAGCTCTGCTCGACCGCGGCGTTGGCGATCGCCTCGAGCGACTTCTTGTCGAGGTCCTCGAACAGGCGGACATGCTTCAGGAAATCGATGTTGTTGGCAGCCATCGCGCGGGAGCATAGCGCGAAGGTCCGATACTTGGCCACGTGAGGATCGAGCGCGTGGAGCTGTTCACCGTCCGCCTGCCGCTCAAGCACGCCTACGAGACCAGCGGCTCGCGTGAGACGCATCAGACGCACATCATCGCGCGCGTCGAGAGCGAGGGTGTGGTCGGCTGGGGCGAAAGCGTCGCGCCGGAGCGGCCGTGGTACTCAGGCGAGACGTCCGAGACGGTCTGGTACGTGCTCGACGCGATCATCCTTCCCCAGCTGGTCGGGACCGAGCTCACCGCGCCAAGCGAGACCGCCGAGCAGCTCGCCTGGATCCGCGAACACCGGATGGCGAAGGCCACGGTGGAAATGGCGATCTGGGACCTTGCCGCCAAGCAGCGCGGCGTCGCGCTCGGCACGCTCCTCGGCGGAACTCGCGAACGGATCCTCTGCGGCGTCGCGATCGGGATCCACCCGACGCCGGAAGCGCTCATCGAGACGATCGAGCGCGAGCTGGTGGCCGGCTACCAGCGGGTGAAGGTGAAGATCAAGCCAGGCGCGGACGGTCAGGTCGCGGAGGCGATCCGCGATCGCTTCCCCAAGCTCTCGTTCATGCTCGACGCGAACTCCGCGTACACCCTCGACGACGCGCCGCTGTTCCGCCGGATGGACGGGTATCACCCGACGATGATCGAGCAGCCCCTCGGGCACGACGACATCGTCGATCATGCCGCGCTCCAGCAGCAGCTGGCGACGCCGCTCTGCCTGGACGAGTCGATCCACTCGGCGGAGGACGCGCGCAAAGCAATCGCGCTCGACGCGACGCGGGTCGTGAATATCAAGCCCGGCCGGGTCGGCGGCTTCAGTGAGGCGAAACGCATCCACGACCTCTGCGCTTTGCACGATATTCCGGTGTGGTGTGGCGGGATGCTCGAGATGGGGATCGGCCGCGCCCACAACGTGCAGCTCGCGTCGCTGCCGAACTTCCGGCTCCCCGGCGACGTCGCCGCCTCCGAGCGCTACTTCGAGACGGAGCTGATCGGGGAGCCGTTCACCGTCGGGTCCGATGGCACGATGGCCGTCCCGACCGGCCCGGGGATCGGCGTCACCGTGCTTGAGGACGTTATCCGGAAGCTTTCCCTCCGGACGAAGGAGTACCGGCCGGCTCGCTAGCCTCGTCCGGCCAGACGACGACCTCGTCAATGACCGTGCCGAACGCGTCGACCAGGCGAACGTAGTCGCCGCGCTCCCAGAGGACCCGGGCCGTCGCGACCGCCCCCGCGGCATAGACGTGCTTGCGCCCGGTGGTGCGATCGTCGGCCACCGGGTGCAGGGCGGCGCGCACCTGCGAGCCCGAGTGGATGCGGTAGATCTCGCCGGCCCGAACGAACGCCGGTGAGCCCCAGGTGTAGACCCAGGTCCAATCGACCGGATGCACCACGTCGTTCCGCCAAAGCGCCCGGAGATGCTGGAGCCGCCAGTTCGCGAGATCGGAATCGAGATTCACCGCGACCTCGACCCATTCCAGGTTGGCGTTCTCGGGAGGGGTGCCCGCGGGCGCCGGGCGGATGGAGAGGATCCGCGCCTTGTTCGCCTCGACCGGACGGAAGTCGGCCACGCCGGAACGCTAGCATCATCGCTGCGCCTTCGCGCTGGAGGTCAAGGGTGAACGAACACTCGCGCGCGCTGCTTGCCGAGATCGCGGGCACCTTCCTGTTCTTCGTCATCGGTGCCGGCTCGATCATCGCCCAGACGTTCATCGGCTCGCCTCCCGGCGGGCTCCTGACCATCGCCCTCGCACATGGCCTGGCCCTCGCCATCGCGATCTCGGTGTTCGGCGCCATCTCCGGCGGCCACTTCAACCCCGCGGTGACCTTCGGACTGGCCGTCGCCGGGAAGCACCCCTGGCCACGGGTGCTCACCTACTGGGCCGCACAGCTCATCGGAGCGCTCCTGGCCGGCCTGGTCCTCCAGTCGTTCTTTCGCCATTCGCTCGCCGCCGTCGACGCGACGCATCTGGGCACGCCGAGCCTCGCCGCGGGCCTCGGCGCCGGGGATGCGATCGTCATCGAGGCGGTCCTGACGATCTTCCTGCTGTGGGCGGTGTTCGGGACCGCGGTCTCGCCGACCGCCCCGAAGATCGCCGGCTTCGGCATCGGACTCATGGTCACCGCCGACATCCTGCTCGGTGGACCGCTCACCGGCGCGGCAATGAACCCCGCGCGCTGGTTCGGGCCGGCGGTCGTCTCCCGCTTCCTCGATAACTGGTACGTCTACTGGATCGGACCGCTCATCGGCGCCGGCCTCGCCGGGCTCTCGTACAAGTACGTCTTCTCGGGGGACGGCGAACGCGAGCCGATGGCCCTGCCGCATCTTGACGTTCCCCGTCCCCCGGCCGATCATCACGCGGTTCCGAAACCTGCATCGCTCGAGACGCGCTCATCGGATCGGACCGAGCGGCTCTAGCCGGGGCAGTGTCGTGTCAAGATGCGCGCGACTTCCGGGACACGACACTAGTGGCCAGGCCCCGACGAGGCCCCGTCAAAGATGGACGGATCGGCCGGACCTTCGACCTCGAGGTATCCGGCCGCACCCTTGTTGAGTGCCCGGACCAAGGCGTGGTCGACAAGCGTGTAGCGGCCCGGCACGTTGACGGTGAACTCCACGGCGGTCGCGCCGCCCGCGGGGACGAGGGTGGTCTGCACGTTCTCGAGCGGTTGACCGAGCGCCCCCTCCGGGTACACCCGGTCGAAGATCTCGCCGATAAGGTGGAAGTTCGAGCCAACGAAACCTCCGACGCCGAAGTAGATCCGGACCTTCTCGCCCACCTTCGCCTTCAGTGCGCCCGTGCCGGTCAACGCACCGACTCGGCCGTTGAAGAGGACATAGTCGGGTGACTCGGCGAGGAGCTTGTCGTTGGAGAACTCGTGGTGACCCGGCGTCCCGTACGGCGTCAGGGTGTAGAGCTCGCTCTGCATCACGTAGTACTCGTGATCGACCTTGGGCAGTCCCCCGGCCGGCTCGACCAGGATCATCCCGAACATCCCGTTGATGATGTGCATCGGGACCGGCCCGGTCGCGCAGTGGTAGACATACAGCCCGGCGTTGAGCGCTTTGAATGTGAACTTCGCCTCTTTCCCGGGCGAGACGACCGTCGCGGTGGCGCCCCCACCGGGACCGTTGACGGCGTGCAGGTCGATCGAGTGCTGCATGACATCGTTCGGCGCATTCTTGAGGTGGAGCTCGACCGTGTCCCCCACTCGCACCCGGAGCATCGGACCGGGCACGGTGCCGTCGAAGGTCCAGTAGCTATAGGTCTGGCCCTCATCGAGCTTGGCCGTCACTTCCTTCGTTTCGAGATTGACGACGACCGTCGTCGGCGTCGTCCGCGTGATCGGGGGCGGCACATCCGACGCGGGGCGTGAGATCTCGGCCACCGTCACCGGCTTGGCGCTCACCGCCGGTGCGACCACCGGAACGGCGCCCGGGCCGCTTTGGCCCATCCCCGGCGCGTTCGCCGGCATCGCGGAGGGCGCCCGCGCGGCCGGTTCAGCCTTGGGCTGTCCGAACGCGGAAAGGATCAGCACGGTCGAAGTGAGGACGACGGCCACGGTGATGATCGTCAGGAGGAGGTAGCGGTAGCCCTCGCCCACTGGATTGAAGGCCGGCTGCGACTCGAGCTGGAGGCGTCGTTGTTCATTCATGACCCGACCGTATGGCCGGCGAGCTTCGAAAACGGCTGCCGGGGGTCCTGATCTGGGGGGGCCGGAGGTCCCGACCCGTCAGCGGCCGGGGCCGAAGCGGACCTCTATGGGCGTCGCCGCACTCGGGCGGGCCGGGGGCACGCTCGGACCGCGGATCGTACGCACCACATTCAGCGTGAACAGCACCAGCGCGACGTAGGTGAGCGCGCCAGAGAGGCCAACGAGGGCGTCGCTCGTCGCCCCGGACGCCGCGACCACCTGCGGCCCGACACGCAGGGCGATCCCCAGATTGGCGACGGCGAGCGTGGCGGCCTGCAGGTGAAGATCCCAGGGATCGCGGCCAAGGAAGGCGGGCAGCACGCGCGCGGCCACCGCGATGACCATGAGCGTGACGAATCCGAGGGCGAGCGCGTGCCGGGCGGCCGACACCTGGAAATACGAGTCCAAAACACCACGCGTCTGGGCCGCGATGATCGCGAGGCCGACGAAGGCCCAGAGGAACGCGGAGCGCACGCCGATGCGGGTCAGGCGGGCGTGTCCATGCAGCGGCTGCCGGGCGATGCCTGCTCCGAAGACACCGATGGCGCCGGTGATCACCCCGAACCCGGCCAACAGCAGCCAGGGACCGAGGGTCAGGCCCAGTGCGAGCGCGAAGACACCCGCGAACCAGCAGATCGCGCCGGCGATGAGCGGCCGGGCACTCGCCGGCTTGGAAGCCACGAAGCCCGGGGCGAGGCGAGCCCATACCCCGAGGACCAGCGTGCTCAGGCCCCCGAGGAGCATGACCCAGACCGCGCGGTCATCGGTCGGCTGGTCGACGATGACCGGAGCCGCCCCCACCATCTCAAGGGCGACCAGCAGCGCCGCGATCGGGATCGCGCAGATCCCGGCGCCGATGAGGAGCTCGTCCGGCCGATGGGGATTCCGGCCAGCGACCAATGAACGGATCGCCCCGACGCCGAACGAGAGGGTCCCAAGGACCAAGAGGGCGCCACCGACCAGCAAGAAGGCGCTCCGTGCGGGCAGGTCGGGACTCACCTGGGCGGACGAGCGAACGACCAGCCCAACCAGGGTGCCGGCATACGCGATCCCTACGAGGGGCGTGGGCACGGGTGCGGCCCCCCGGAAACGCGGCACCGCATGCAGCGCGACGCCCATCGCGAAGAGGCCCGCGAAGCCGAACAGCTGCACCGACCCGTGGACCTGCACGAGCGCCAGCCACGGAGCACCGAGCAGACCCACGCCCCACACCCGCGCGAGCAACAGCCACAGACCGAGGCCGAAGCCGACGCTGAGCCCGAGCGCCAGTGAGGTCGCGGCGAACAGCGCGACCACGGGCGGACGACGCGAAGGACTTGGCGCGTCGACCGTGGATGAAAGGTGGAGCGAGGGACGCAGAGCGGCGGCCCGTCCTACTGCGGCCGCGGCTTGTGCTTCGCCATGTACGCCGCGGCTTCGGCACGGCGGTCAAGACCAAGCTTGTCGAGGATCCGGCTGACGTAGTTCTTCACCGTCTTTTCCGAAAGGAACAGCTCTTCCCCGATCGCGCGGTTGGTCTTCCCTTCCGCGAGACCGACGACCACCTTGTGCTCCTGGTCGGTGAGCGAGGCCAGCGCGGGATCCTCGGCACGGCTCTCCCGTAACCGCTCGAGCACCTTGCCGGTGACCTCCGGGTCCAGCAAGGACTTGCCTCCGGCGACCGTTGTGATCGCGTCGACGACGGCCTGACCGCGGGTCTGTTTCAAGAGATACCCGGAAGCCCCCGCGAGGATCGACGCGAACAGCGCTTCGTCATCGGCGTACGACGTCAGCATGATCACCTTCGTTTCCGGTCGGGCCTCCCGGATGGCGCGGCATGCCTCGACGCCCGATCCATCGGGAAGGCGCACATCCATGATCACGACATCGGGTTTCGCGCGCGCGGCCGTCTCGATGGACTCGGCGACGGTCCCGGCCTCGCCGACAACAGTCAGTCCGGGTTGACGGCCGATCAGGCCCCGCAGTCCCTCCCGCACGACCTCGTGGTCGTCGCAGATCAATACCCGGGTCGTGATCACGCGACCGCTCCGCTCCGCACCGGGATGCGCATTCGCAAGCGGGTACCGGCGCCCGGCTGAGACTCCAGATCGAGGCGTGCGCCCACGTTGAACGCGCGTTCGCGCATATTGCGCAGACCAAAGCCGCCGAACCGTGCGTCCGCCTGGAATCCCACGCCGTCATCTTGGATATCGAGCACGACCGCATCGTCATCCCGACGCAACACGAGCACGAGGTGCTGGGCCCGCGCATGCCGGGCGACATTGCCGAGAGCATCGGCTGCGACATAGAAGACCGCTTCGCGAGCAGGGCCGTCCAGCTCCGACTCGGTCTCCGGGTCGATCCGCAGATCCACCTCCAAGCGCGCGTTCGTCGCGATCTGCCGCGCCAGAGTGGGGAGCGACTCACCCAGTGGCCGGTCGGAGCCACGGACGGGCCGCAATCCCAGCACGTAGCTGCGCAGGTCGGCGATCGCGACGTTCAGCCGGTCGACCGCATGCCCCAGCGCCACTCGCGCCAGGGCCGGCTCGGCGTCGATCTGATCCGCGGCGCCTTCGATGATGAGTCCGAGCCCGTAAAGCGATTGGATCGCGCCGTCGTGAAGATCCATGCCGATGCGGTGCCGCTCCTCGAGGGCGGATATCCGGCTCATCTGCGAGTAGAGACGCGCGTTCTCCATCGCGATCGCGGCCTGCGCGGCCAACGTGAGCAACGCCTCCTCGTCCTCGACCGCGAATTCCGACGCGCCGCGCTTGTCGGTGAGGTATAGGTTCCCCACGCTTTCGCCGCGCCAGCGGATCGGAACGCCGAGAAAGCTCGTCATCGGCGGATGGTTCGCGGGAAAGCCGACCGACGCCGGATGGTCCTGCAGATCCCGCAGACGGACGGGCCTTCCGGCGCGTGGCAGCAGACCGAGGATCCCGAGGCCCAGCGGCAGATGGCCGATCTTCGCCCGATCGGCCTCGCTGATCCCGGCGGTGTAGAAGCGCGTGACCGCGCCGTGCTCATCGAAGGTGCCGAGCGCGGCGAACTTCGCGTTCCCGACCACCCGCGCCAGCTGCGCGATCTTGTGCAGCAGCGCCTCGGTCTCCAGCTCGGCGCTGAGCGCGAGCCCTGCGTCGTTGAGTGCCTCCAGCCTGCGGGACTGCGCTCGTTCACCGTCGTGCAGCGCTGCCAGGCGCTTCAGGATCACGACGGAGAAGGTCACGATCCCGGCAGCGCCGATGGCGAGAAGGACCAGGTGGGCGAGGCCAGGCGGCAGCACCGGCCCAAGGACCCAGAAGTCCAAACCGATCAGGCCGGCGAGAAGCAGGACGGGAAGCACGAGTGCGGCGAAGATGAGACGCCGCGGATAGACCGCTTGACCGTCCGGGCCCCGGGGTTCCACGTCCTTGATTATCGGACCAACTTCTCCACCGATGGTCCGACGCACGCACCCCTGTCGCGCTCGCGCGAAAGGACCGACGTGACGACGGGCTCATGGCGCCCCGCGGCATCCAGCTGGTCCGCGGCGAAGAAGATCGGGAGCGACGGGCGTGTTCGGACCAGTTTGAGCGTCAGCTCAGGGGTGACCGAGCCGCGATCGTAGATCGCGACGTCAGCCTCCTCATGGAGGGGGCATTGCCTTCCATCCAGGAGCACACAGAGGACCTGGGGTCCAACGCACCGGAGCGTGCGCATCCCGAGCGCCTCGAAATGGCGTGCCCAGTCCGAACGGACCGCGGGATCGCCGCTCACCACCAGGGCCGTGCGAGCGTGAGCGGGACGGACGACGTGGGTGAGGATGCTCGTCATTTCGCACTTCCTTTGGACGGTCACACTGGTGGTCGCACGACCGTCAGGGAAGTGCCGTTCGGCCCAATTGCGCCCGGCGGAGTCCCAAACGCCGCGGGGCGGAGCGACCTTAGGCGCGCTCAGCGGCGGCCGGCGGCACGCGAAAGCGCCGGCCGGTGATCTCGGCTGGCCGGATCGCCAGCCAGTGCCACCGCGCGCCGGGAGCGGCCGGCTGCAC
This sequence comes from Candidatus Limnocylindria bacterium, assembly GCA_036565345.1. Taxonomy (GTDB): domain Bacteria; phylum Chloroflexota; class Limnocylindria; order P2-11E; family P2-11E; genus UBA4735. The sequence goes on from DATCNH010000069.1 coordinate 12,047, forward strand.
CGGAAGCCGGCGTAGGTGCTCGGCGACGCGACCGATATTGGTCGTGATCTCTTCCGCCCCGCCCTTGGCCACCACGCTCCAACCCGCTCCGGTGTCGGGGTCCCAGCTGTCGACTTCGAATGCGACCCCGGTGTTCGGCACCGCATCCAGCTTGGTACCGGGACTCGTCCCGAAGCAAATGATCGAGCCTTCCATGGCGTAGTTGACCGGAAAGATCTCGACCGTGTCCTCCGACGCGAAGGCGACGCGGCCCAGATCGGGAGCGCCAAGGAGCGCGAGGCACTCGTTCTCTGACAGGACCGCCGCTCGATCGTCGAATTGCACGTTGGTCGCTCCTCTGGCCCGCGGGGCGCCTGCCGTTACCGGCAGCATGGCAGCGCCTGGGCTGCCGGCAATGTGCCGACAGTCCCGGATCCGGTGACATTCGGCCCTAGTGGACCCCGGGTCGCGGGCTGAGGATACGAGGCATGGAGTTCGGGATACTGCTCGGCACCGTGATCGTGCTCTCCTTGATGCTGGCCGCCATTGCCGGTTTCGCGGCGGCGCGCGTCTTGATGCACGCGGCCGAGACCGGATCGCCGAGCCACGGCGGACGAGGCGAGGGCCCGAATGACCGCTGAGGCAGTCACGCTGCTCGTCGCCGTGGTCATCCCGCTCGGCACGCTGGCCATCCTGGTACAGCTCATCCGGGAGATGAGGGAGCTCGAGCGATCGCTCGATGAGCTCATCGAGCTGCGCGCGTCCGGGAGGTGATGACGGGCTCCGTCACCGACCGCATCCTCCGCGAACACCTTGTGACCGGCGAGCTCACGCCCGGGACCGAGATCGCGATCCGCATCGATCACACGCTCACCCAGGACGCGACCGGCACGCTCGCCTATCTCCAGTTCGAGGCCCTGGGCCTGGATCGGGTCCGCAATGAGCTCGCCGTCTCTTACGTCGACCACAACATGCTTCAGACCGGTTTCGAGAACGCCGACGACCACCGCTTCCTCCAAACGTCGGCCGCTAGGTTCGGCGCGCACTTCTCGCGGCCCGGCAATGGGATCTGCCATCAGGTCCACCTCGAGCGTTTCGCCGCACCGGGGAAGACGCTGCTCGGCAGCGACTCCCACACTCCGACGAGCGGTGGGATGGGGATGCTCGCGATCGGCGCGGGGGGCCTCGACATCGCCATGGCCATGGCCGGGGAGCCATTCGTCCTGGAGATGCCAACGGTCGTGGGTGTCCACCTGCACGGCGCGCTCGCCCCGATGGTGTCAGCCAAGGACATCATCCTGGAGCTCCTTCGGCGTCTGAGCGTCCGCGGCGGCCGGGGGAAGATCTTCGAATACCTCGGCCCCGGCGTCGATGGCCTCTCCGTGCCCGAACGCGCGACGATCGCCAACATGGGTGCCGAGCTTGGTGCGACCGCCTCCATCTTTCCCAGCGATAAGCGGACTCGCGACTACCTCCACGCGCAGGACCGCGAGGTCGTCTGGCGTCGACTGCTCGCCGACCCCGCGGCGTCGTACGGGGAGGAGCTCTCGCTCGACCTGATGGAGTTGGGACCGCTTGTCGCGTTGCCCCATGCGCCGGATCACGTCGTCACCGTCGGCGCGGTCGCCGGGACGCCGATCCAGCAGGTCGCGATCGGCTCCTGCACCAACTCGAGCTACCGGGACCTCCTCATCGCCGCAAAGATCCTCGAGGGTCACACCATCGACCCCGGCGTCTCGCTCGTGATCAGTCCAGGGTCCCGTCAGGCGTTCTTGATGGCCGAGCGGGAGGGCGTCATCGAGACATTCGTACGGTCCGGTGCCCGGATCCTCGAGTCGGCCTGCGGACCTTGCATCGGGATGGGTCAAGCACCGGCTTCAGGATCGGCCTCCCTGCGCTCATTCAACCGGAACTTCCGCGGCCGTTCGGGGACGGCGGATGCCGAGGTGTACCTCGCGAGTCCCGAAGTCTGTGCCGCCAGCGCCCTCACCGGCCGGATCAGCGACCCGAGGGCGCTCCCACGCCTTCCGGAGGTGCGTTCGATCCCGGCGGCCTACCTGATCGATGACTCCCAGATCCTCGCGCCCGCGCCGGCCGGCGAAGTCGCGATCGTTCGCGGTCCGAACATCGCGCCGCTTCCGACATTCGCTTCGCTGCCTACCCGTGTCGCCGGTCCGCTGCTGAAAAAGCTCGGCGACGACATCTCGACCGACGACATCCTCCCCGCCGGAGCCGAGATCCTGCCGCTCCGTTCGAACATCCCGGCGCTGGCGCGCTTCGCCTTCCGGCCCCTCGATCCGGGCTTCGCCGCCCGCGCCGCGAGGGAAGGTGGCTCGTTCATCGTGGCGGGCCGCAACTACGGTCAAGGCAGCTCTCGCGAGCACGCCGCCATGGTGCTCCGCTACCTCGGCATCCAGGTCGTGATCGCCGAGTCATTCGCGCGCATCCACGCGGCCAATCTTGTGAACTTCGGCATCGTCCCGCTGACCTTCGCTGATCCGCGCGATGCGGCGCTGCTCAACGAAGGGGACGCGCTTGCGATCGAGGATCTCGCGGGCACGCTTACCGCTGGGTCCGACCGGCTCGAGCTGCACGTCGCACGTTTGGAGCGGCCGATCGGGCTACGCCGGCAGCTGAGCGCCCGGCAGATCGCGATCCTGTTGGCCGGTGGGCTCCTCAACCGTGCCCGGCGTGCGACGGCCGATCCCACAATTCGCCGGAGCGCGACGCTGGGAAGTGTCCGCTGAACGACGCCACGCTGCCGGTCATCATCCAGGGAGGGATGGGCGTCGCGGTCTCCTCCTGGCCGCTCGCGCGAGCGGTCGCCCTGACCGGCCAGCTTGGTGTGGTCTCCGGGACCGCGCTCGACGCGGTGCTCGCCCGGCGGCTGCAGGACGGCGACCCCGATGGGTCTCTGCGGCGCGCGCTCGGCCAGTTCCCGGTGCCGGAGGTGGCCGCGCGCGTCCTGGCCCGCTACTTCCGACCGACCGGGAGGGGGGCCGGCCGGCCCTACGCCCCGATCCCCAAGCCGTCGCTCCATCCGAGCCGGGCCTCCTTGGAGCTCGCCGTCGTCGGGAACTTCGCCGAGGTGTGGCTCGCGAAGGAGGGTCACCCCGGCGCCGTCGGGATCAACTTTCTCGAGAAGGTGCAGCTTGCGACCCCAGCCGCGGCCTACGGCGCGATGCTCGCCGGCGTCGATTACGTGCTGATGGGCGCGGGCATCCCCAAGGAGATCCCGCGCCTGCTAAACGACCTGGCGCGACATGCGGTCGCACGCCTCAGCGTCGACGTCCATGGGGCGGCCGCGCCCTCGATCATCGAGCTGGACCCGGTGGCACTCCTGAAGACCGAGCTGCCGCCGCTGCGCCGCCCACGATTCCTCGCGATCGTCTCGGCGCACGTTCTCGCCTCGTATCTCGCTCGGGATCCCGACACGCGCCCGGACGGGTTCGTCGTCGAGGGACCACGAGCTGGCGGCCACAACGCGCCGCCCCGTGGCGCGCTGACCCTCGACGCGGACCAGCAGCCGGTGTACGGCCCGCGCGACGAAGCCGACCTGGAGAAGATCGGCGCCCTTGGCCTGCCCTTCTGGCTCGCCGGCACCTACGGGACGCCCGACCAGGTGGCCGCGGCGCGGCGAGCCGGCGCGGCCGGCGTGCAGGTGGGGACCGTCTTCGCGTTGAGTGCCGAGTCCGGGCTCACCGGCGCGCTGCGCCGGCAGCTGCTCGAACGGCTCGGCGAGGAGCAGCTTGAGGTCGTGACCGACGCCTTTGCCTCACCGACCGGCTTCCCGTTCAAGGTCGCGCAGCTGCCGGAGACCCTGGCTGAGGGCGCGACCTACGACGCGCGACCCAGGCTGTGCGACCTCGGGTATCTCCGGGTGCCCTACGTACGCGAGGGCGGCGACATTGGCTACCGCTGCGCCAGCGAGCCGGTCGAGATCTATATCCGCAAGGGGGGCGCGGCCGAGGACACCGTCGGACGAAAGTGTCTGTGCAACGCGCTCACGGCGAACGTCGGCCTCGCCCAGACACGACGGTCCGGCTACACGGAGCCTCCGCTGGTGACGCTTGGTTCGGATCTCGGCGGTGCGTGGGCGCTGCTGCGCGAGCATCCGAGCGGCTGGACCGCCGGCGAGGCGGTCGCCTGGCTGATCGCCGCAGTCCCTGCCCGATCCGCGTGAACGCGAAGACGGAGCAGGCCAGATCGATCCGTGCGACGGGAAGCGCTAGCTAGGCTCGCTCGCGTCTCGCCGGCGTCACCTGGAAGCGCCGTCCGGTGATCTCCGACGGCTTGATCGCCAGCCAATGCCATTTGTCACCGGGTGCGGCGGGCTGCACCGGCACCCGGCGAAGATGCTCCGCCACCCGACCGGGGTTGGTCGTGACCTCTTCAGCCCGGCCCTTGGCCACCACGCTCCAGCCGATCGCCGACTCGGCGTCCCAGCTATCCACTTCGAACGCGACCACGGTGGTGGGCACCGCATCGAGCTTGGTGCCGGGGCTGGTCCGAAAGACGATGATCGAGCCTTCCATTCCGTAGTTAACCGGGAAGATCTCGATCGCGTCCCCGACGGCGAACGCGACGCGGCCCAGGTCGCGAGACCGCAGCAGGGCAAGGCAGTCGTTCTCGGTCAGGATCTGGGTCGCGTCGTCGACGGTCACCTGCTCGGACCCGTCGCCGCGTCGCTTCGCTGCTGTCCGCGTTCCCGGTCCATGGAGCAATCATGCGCCCTGCGCGGCGCTGGTCGTCCGTGCGCCCGGTTGCACGGTGAGGGGCGAGGGATTCGAACCCTCGACCAAGGGATTAAAAGTCCGCGCCGGTTCGTGCGCGGTTGTACGCCACAGTACGTCGGCTCCGTTTTCCGGCCCCGTTAGCAGGCGATGCGTGCGTCACCGTACGCAGCCGGACGCGGGCTTGGCTACAAAGTTGGCTACAGTCCCGGGAAGGTCAACGGCCCGCTGAACGCACCTACCTCACCAGGAACGTAGACCTACGCTGATCCCGAATGCTCGGGCCGCTGATACCTCGCGCTGATCTGAAGCCCGGCATTGTCCGCTGCATCGGGAAGGCGCGCGAACTTCTCGACGACGCGCACCTCCTCGTCAACGCAAACAGGCCGTACGGCGCTGCGAACCTGTTCGTTCTCGCGACTCAAGAGATCGGAAAAGCAGTTCTGTTGCGAGAGGCGTTCGAATCGGGAGATGCATGGCCCCGGATCGCGGAGTTCCGAAGCCATGACGTGAAGGTCGAGCGCGCCACGACCGTGCTGGGATCGACTGCCATGTGGCTGAAGGATGGTGCGTTCCAGCACGGGGCCTTTCAACCAAACGCCTTTGACGTCGGGGTTCCGGCCGACGAGCCGACGAGGCTAGAGGTGCTTTACGTCAACTACGGCCTCACGGGCTGGCTCGATCCGCCGCCGATTGATCCAAGTGAACTGCGCGCCAACGTCGCCAGCGCGCTCGCCAAACTGGGTGCGATAGAGGCGAACCTGCTCAGGTAGCCACGCCCCTTTGTCCGCCGACACTAGGCGCGTACTCCGGGCCTCGCACTACCTCGCCTCTCTCCATCCCAGAGTCGCGGCGGCCGTGATGATCACCGGCGTCTGACCCGCAGTCAGTGCCGGTCATCGAGCGACGAATTACCGAGTTTCCCAGTGAATCCGCTCACCGCAACCCTCCTGTTCACGGGATTTCGCGGAGGGTCAGTTGCCCATTTTGTTCAGCAGGAGCGGGAGGCTGACCGCCCCGCGACTCCTAGCCCGCAGGCACGCCCGCCACGGCCACTCCTTTCTCAGACCAGAGTGCCCAGCCCCAAGCGGCGACGCCCAAACCGAGCACGGCGCCAACAAGCGCTTGGAGCAGTCCCTGTTGCGAGGTGCCGATGAAGAAGATCAACGCGATGACCACGACGCTCAGCGGGATCGTGAGGACGATCAGCCACGCTCCAACGGGCGGGAGCACGCGGGCCCGAAGT
>DATCNH010000070.1:0-17259 GCA_036565345.1 Candidatus Limnocylindria bacterium
CGACACCGCCTTCGACACCGCCTTCGACACCGCCTTCGACACCGCCTTCGACACCGCCTTCGACACCGCCTTCGACGCCGCCTTCGACGCCGCCTTCGACGCCGCCTTCGACGCCGCCTTCGACACCGTCGCTGGTGGGCCTCATCCCGTCGACCAGTCAGATCCGGCCGACGGCGAGCCCGTCGACGCCCTCGGTCGGGCTGATCCCGTCGACCCGCCAGGCCGCCGGTCTCCCGTCCACGAGCACCACGCCCGCCGCGAATCCACTGGCGCCGATCGGACTGCTGCTCTGCGCTCTGGGTCTCTTCGTGATCGCGATGGCGCTACGGCCGATCAATCTGATCAATCTGATCGATGCGGTCCGCGCCCGGCGCTAGACCTCAAGACCATCGTCCGAATGAACCTGAGAAGGGAGCCCTCACCCGGGGGCTCCCTTCTCGTTTGCTCCCCCCTGGACCAGAGCGGCGGAGGGAAGTGCGTGGCGCGAGGCCGCACGTACCGTCACCCACCCAGGCGGGCGGCCTCGCACCATGGCCATCTTGGGGCGACGCCGGCCCCTCGGCATCCCCAGATCGGGTCAGATCTCGGTGTCCGAGGTTCGCTGCGGTCCGCCTACGGGCCGGCGGCTCCGTCGGCGCTCCGGGTGAGCCACGAGCGCACCCGAGCACGGACCTGGGCGACCGCGAACGGCTTCGTGATGTAGTCGGTGACCCCCTCGGCGAATGCGGCCTGGATGTCGTCTTCGCCCGAGCGCCCGGTGAGGATGACGATCGGCACGCCGGCCAGGCGCGGGTCGCCGCGGAGCTCCCGGGCGACGTCCAGGCCGTCTCGCTGCGGCATCTGAACGTCGAGCAGGATGAGGTCGAAGCTGTCGCGCTGCGCCAGCTCGAGCGCGGCGCTGCCGTCGCCCACGCTTACGACCTGGTAGCCGTCGCCGGCGAGGATCGTCTCGAGGACGGTGCGGATTGCCGGGTCGTCATCGGCCACCAGGATGCGCGCGCGCGTGGGGAGCCGCGGCGCGCGCGGGCCCTCGTCCGCCGGCCGCTGGCCCGAGCCTGCCTCGGCGAGCACGATCTCGTCGCCCTCGATCGCCGCCCCGACTTCCAGCCCGGTCCCCGAGGCCTCCGCCTGCGCGCGCGCCTGGCGGACGATGCTGTCGACCGCGGCATCGTCACGGCCGGGGTCGTGGTGGAACAGGATGAGCCGCCGCGCCCCCGCGGCCGCCGCGAGGTCGACCGCGTACTCGACGGTGCTGTGGCCCCAGCCCGACCGGGCGGGGTAGTCCGCGGCGGTGTACTGCGCGTCGTGGATGACCACATCGGCCTCATGCAGCAGTCCGGCATGCCGGGCGTCGCCGGCGTGGAGCAGATCCGCCAGGTCGTAGGTTCCCGCGGCCCGCTCCGCCCGCCAGAACGGCAGGGCGTGGGCCTCGTGATCGGTGGCGTACACGAACCTGGCCTCGCCGGCGGTGACCCGGTAGCCGAGGCAGGGCGCGGTGTGGTTCATGAACTCGCTGCGCACGGTGATCCCGCCAACCGCGAACTCACCCTCGCCCAGCTCCACGAAATCGACCTGGGCCGGAAGGTCGTCCATCGGGACGGGGAAGTAGGCGTAGTCCATCTGCCCGCCCATCGCCGCGGGGAATGTCCGGTCGATGCCGGCGGGGCCGTACACCGTGAGATGCGACCCGGGAACGAAGGCGGGAAGGAAGAACGGCAGGCCCTGGATGTGGTCCGCGTGGGTGTGGCTGATGAACAGGTGCGCGCGCACCGGCCCGTGCTTCGCCAGTGCGATGCCCAGCTTCCGCGCCCCGGTGCCGGCGTCGAAGATGAGCAGCGTGCCGTCGTCGGCACGCGCCTCGACGCACGGCGTGTTCCCGCCGTAGCGGCTGGTCTCGGGGCCGGCCGCGGCGATCGACCCGCGGACGCCCCAGAACCGGATGCGGATCGCTAGGGTCCCGCGCCGCGGCGCATCAGCGCTTGACCGGCGCGGCCATCGCGATCTTCGCCGCGAGGTCGCGCATGATCGTCGCGCCAGCGTTCTCGGGGCTTGAGATGACGAGCGGCCGACCCTGATCGGCGGCCTGGTCGAACGGTGTGGTGTATGGGACGACGAGCGCAGGGGTGAGTCCCAAGAAACGGGCGACCTGCTCGTGCTCCAGGCCGTGGGGGGTGATCCGGTTCACGATGAGGCGGATCTGGGCCTTCGGGTAGCCGAGCTTTTCGAGGGTGCTCAGGCAGTCGACGGTCGCCTTCATCGAGGCGAGGTGGGCCGAGGTGACCACGCAGATCGTGTCGGCGGCGTCGATCGCGGCGAGGGTGAGCTGCGAGAAAGTCGCCGCGGTGTCGATGACCACGTAGTCCGACGTTGTCCGGAGGCGGTCGATCGCGTGCTGCGCCGCGGCGACGGTCACCAGCTCGGCGCGCTCCGGAAGGTCGGCGCCGGCCACCAGGCGCACCCCGCTCGGGTGCTGCGAGACGAAGGTCCCGAACAGCTCGTCGTCCATGTCCTCGATCCGGGTGTCGGCGAGGTCGGCGAGGGTCCGCTGGGGCCGGAGGTCGAGGAGCATCGGGGCATTGCCGAACTCGACCGCGAGATCGAGGACGGAGACTCGGTAGATCGTGGTGAAGGCGAGGGCGATGGCGGCGTTCACCGCGAGCGTCGTCGTCCCGACCCCGCCCTTGGCGTGCAGGAACAGGCAGACCTGCCCGCGCTCCGCGGTCGTCGTCGCGCCGGTCGGTGGGGCTGCGGCGCGGCGCAGCAGCACCTCGACCTTCGCCGAGAGGAGCGCCATCTCGACCGGCTTCGGCACGTACTCGTCGGCGCCCTGGGCGTAGCCGGTGAGGACGTCGTCGGCCGCCTTGCGGGCGGACAGCATGATGATCGGGACCCGCGCGGTGCGGTGCTCGCTGCGCAGGCGCCGGGTGAGCTCCAGGCCGTTCATGTTCGGCATGTTCACGTCGGTGATCACCAGGTCGGGCGTCTCGCGCTTGATCGCCAGCAAGGCCTCGTAGCCGTCGGTCGCCAGGGTCACCCGGTACCCGCGGCGCTCGAGGTAGGTCTGGAGCAGCTTGCGGATCTGCCCCTCGTCGTCGACAAAGAGGACGCGCTCCCCGGTCATGCCCGGTCCGCCGGGCCGGCGAACTCATCCACCCGCGCGCGCAGGTCGGCCATCGTGAACGGCTTGGGCAGCACCCCCGCCGCGCCATGACGGAGCGCCTCGTCGATCTGGGCCCGCTGGACCGATGCGGTCATGAAGATGACCGGGATCTGGGCGGTTGCCGGGCTCGCCTTCAGCGCATCGCCCAGCTGGAAGCCGTCGAGGTTGGGCATCGACACGTCGCTGAAGACAACGTCCGGCAGCTCCCGCTGGATGACCTCCAGCCCCTCGGCGCCGTCCGAGGTGACGAAGATCGTGTGCCCGGAGCTCTTGAAGGCGCTCCGGATCAGCTTTTGGATCATCAGGTCATCCTCGCAGAAGACGATCTTGCCCATCGCGTTCCTTTATACGCTCGCCGGAGTCGCGAGCGGGATCGTGAACTGGAAGACCGAGCCCTCCCCGACGGTGCTCTCGACCCAGGCCCGGCCGCCATGGAGGGTCACGATCTGCCGGACGATCGGCAGTCCGAGGCCGGTCCCCTGGATGAACCGGGTGGCGTTGGTCTCAAGGCGGGCAAAGCGGTCGAAGACCTTCTCGAGTCCGTCGGCCGGGATGCCCATGCCGTGGTCGCGGACCAAAACGTGGGCATTCGGCCCATCGGCCCGGGTGGTCACGACGATCTCGCCGCCCTCCGGGGAGTACTTCACCGCATTGCTGAGGAGGTTCACCACCACCTGGGTGAGCTTGTCCTGGTCGCCGCTGACCGCACCGAGGTCCGGGTCCAGCCGTAGGACGATCGGATGCCCCGGGGCATTCGGCCGGACGCCGGCTGCGACCGCGGTGACGATCGCATTCAGGTCCACCGTGGCCTGCGCGACGGTCATCCGGCCCGATTCCAGCCGGTCCAGGTCGAGCATCTCGTTGATCATCCGGTTCAGCCGTTGGGCGTCCTTGTTGATGTCTCCGGCGTACTCCTTCATCTCCACCAGACTGAGATCCTCGTCCCGCATCATCTCGCTGAACCCCTGGATCCCGGTGAGCGGTGTCCGGAACTCATGGCTCACGATCGAGACGAAGTCGCTCTTCGCCTGGCTCAGGCGCTCCAGCTCGGCGACCGCGGCGCGCTGCTGCTCGAACAGCCGGGCGCTCTCCAACGCGACCCGCAGCTCGCGGGCGACCGCTTCGACCAGCCGGACCTCGCCGCTGGTCCAGCCGCGGGGCGCGCCGACCTGGTGGAACACCAGGACGCCTGACCGGCCACCGCCGAGCCCGATCGGTGTCGCGAGGCCGGCGATGGTGCCGTGCTCGATGAGGGTGTGCGGGCCGAGCGTCGGGTCGGCGAGGCGTGGATCGTTACGGCCGTCGCGGACCGCGACCGTTCGGCCTTCGCGCGCCGCGAGCACCGCGAACGGCGTGTGGTCGCGGCTGCCGATCGGCAGCGCCGCCGCCCCTTCGGTGTGCCACTCCTGGAGGACGGTGAGGTCGTCGCGGCTCTGCCCGGTATAGACGATCGCGCGGGACGCCCGAAGCTTTCGGCCGACCTCCTCCAGGGTCACGACGAGCACCTCCTCCGGCGTGACGCCGCCCCGCAGCCGCTGGGCGACCTGGTTCACGACCGACTCGCGATCCGCACGAGCCTCCGCCTCGGCGAGCGACAGGGCATTGTGGAGGGCGCCCGCGACGTACTGGCCAAGCAGCACCAGCAGCTGGAGCTGGTCTCGGTCGATCGTTCCGGGTTTGGCGTCGGTCACCAGGAGCGCGCCAATGAGCCGCGAGCGCGAGATCAGCGGGAGCGCGGCCACGGTCCGGACATCGCGCAGGGTCGGAAAGTGACCCACGAACTCCGGCCAATCGGCGACCGCCGCGGTGTCGTGGGAGACGAAGCTCGCGTGCTCGCCGATCAACCGCTGGCGGAGCTCCGCCGGCAGGAGCGCGATCGGATGGTTCTCATCGCGCGCTTCCGCGGCCCCGGGGCCGTCCTGGGCCAGCGTCCGGAACGACGCCGCCGGCTCCTCGTAGGTGATGACGCTCACCGTCGTGGTCGGCGGGAGGAGCCGCCGGATGGCGCGCAGGAAGACCGTCGCCACCTCGGTCGGCCCGAGCGGCCCGGAGAGCCCGGCCGAGAGCTCCGAGATGAGCGCGAGCTCCGCGCCGCGCCGCTCGGCCTGATCGAGCGCCGCCGAGAGCTGCGCGGCCAGACTGTAGGCGACCGATCCCGCGACGACGCTGAACGCGGTCCAGAGGGCGAAGCTGGCGAGGTGGAGCGTCACCGTCCGGCGGAGCAGTTCGACCGGACCGTTCGCCTCGAGCAGCAGGCCGGCCTGTGCCAGCTCCCGGTCGTAGAACGTCTCGATGACCACGAAGACGAGGACGGCGTAGACCACCGACGCTCCGAGGTAGAAGGTGCGGGAGCGGGGGATGTGGCGCATGCCCTCGCATCCTACCCAAGCGGGCGATGGCCTTTCCCCCGCACCCTGGCGGTACACTTTTCCGCGAACAGGACGAGGAGGTCGAAGATGGGTCTCGTGCCGATGGTCGTCGAGCAGTCCGGTCGTGGCGAGCGCGCCTACGACATCTTCTCGCGCCTGCTCAAGGACCGGATCATCTTCATCACCGATCAGATCGAAGACAACATGGCGAACCTCATCATCGCCCAGCTCCTGTTCCTCGAGTCGGAGGACCCGGAGAAGGACATCTACCTGTACATCAACTCCCCGGGCGGGGTGGTCACCGCAGGCCTGGCGATCTACGACACGATGCAGTACCTCAAGGCGCCGGTGAACACCGTCTGCATCGGCCAGGCCGCCTCGATGGGCGCGGTGCTCCTGGCCGCGGGGGCCAAGGGGAAGCGCTACGCCCTGCCGAACGCCCGGATCATGATCCACCAGGGCTCAGGCGGGTTCCGGGGCAATACGCCCGACATCATGATCCAGGTGAAGGAGCTCGAGACCCTCGTCGACAAGCTCACGAAGATCATCGCGCACCACACCGGCCAGACCGTGGAGCAGGTCCGCAAGGACTCCGACCGGGACCGGTTCATGAGCGCCGAGGAGGCCCGGACCTACGGCCTCATCGACGAGGTCTACACCGGCAAACAGTCGCTCATCTCATTGGCCAAGGAAGAGGACGACGTGAAGAAGCCGGTCGCCGCCCGATGACGACGACCGCCAAGGGGAGCAAGCCCTACCGCTGCTCCTTCTGCGGGAAGAGCCAGGATCAGGTCCGCAAGCTCATCGCGGGGCAGGGTGTCTACATTTGCGACGAGTGCATCACCCTCTGCCGCGAGATCGTGGACGAGGAGTTCATGGAGACCCCGAAGGCCCGTGCCGCGGGCCAGAAGGTTCCGAGCCCTCGCCGGATCAACGAGATCCTCGACTCGTACGTGATCGGCCAGGACCGCGCCAAGCGCGTCCTCTCGGTCGCGGTCTACAACCACTACAAGCGCGTCGGCGCCGGCCATCGGGTCGACGAGGTCGAGCTCGGCAAGTCCAACGTGCTGCTCATCGGTCCGACCGGCTGCGGCAAGACGCTCCTCGCGCAGACTCTCGCCCGGATCCTCGATGTGCCGTTCTCCATCGCCGACGCGACCAGCCTCACCGAGGCGGGGTACGTCGGCGAGGACGTCGAGAACATCCTGCTGCGGCTCATCCAAGCCGCCGACTTCGACCTCAATCGCGCTCAGCGCGGCATCATTTACATCGACGAGATCGACAAGATCGCGCGCAAGGGCGACAACCCGTCGATCACCCGCGACGTGTCGGGTGAGGGTGTTCAGCAGGCCCTCCTAAAGATCCTCGAGGGGACTGTCGCGAACGTCCCGCCGCAGGGCGGCCGCAAGCATCCGCACCAGGACTTCATCCAGATCGACACGACGAACATCCTGTTCATCCTCGGCGGGGCCTTCGAAGGGCTCGAGAAGATCGTCGAGGCACGGATCGGGCGCAAGACGATGGGGTTCGGGGCGTCGCTCTCCCAGAACACCAAGGAGACGACGGCGATCCTCGAGCAGGTGATGCCTGACGACCTGCTGAAGTACGGGCTGATCCCCGAGTTCGTCGGTCGCATGCCGGTCATGGTCCCGCTCCAGTCGCTGGACGAGAACGACCTGCTCCGTATCCTGACCGAGCCGAAGAACGCAATCGTGAAGCAGTACCAGAAGTTCCTCTCGATCGACAAGGTCGAGCTGCAATTCACCGACGACGCGCTCATGTCCGCCGCCGTCGCCGCCGCGAAGCGCAAGACCGGGGCCCGGGGTCTGCGGACGATCATCGAAGAGGTGCTGCTCGACGTGATGTACGAGATCCCCTCGCGGACCGACGTGCGCAAGGTCGTCGTGACCGCGGAGTCGATCGACGGCCGGGTGAAGCCGCTGCTGCTGAGCAAGAACGAGCAGGTCGTGCTCGAGGGCGACGAGGCGAGCAGCGCCTAAGCTCTATTTCGCCAGCCCGCGCGACCTGCCGACGAAGCACCCGACCACCGGGATGACCCAAAAGATCATCCAGTCGGAGCATGCCACCGTGGGCATCAGTGATCTGGCGCCAAAGACGGTCATCGAGTCCCACAAGCACGAGATGGAGCAGATCGGCGTGGTGACCAAGGGCAGCCTCGTCATGGTCATCGCCGGCGAGCAGCGGATCCTCACCCCCGGCGACAGCTACCGGGTGCCCGCCGGCGCCACCCACGGCGCGCGGGTCTTCGAGGAGGCCGCACAGGTCATCGACGTCTGGAGCCCGCCACGCACCGATCTGTCGCTTCCGTAGAATCAGGTCCTTCGTGGCCGATCTCATCATGTACTCGCTCGCGACCTGCCCGACCTGCGTCGCCGCGCGCGAGGAGATGGACGCCGCGGGCACGGTCTACGAGGACCGGGTGCTCGATCAGGACCCGACGCACCAGGCGGCGGTGCTCCGGCTCACCCGGCAGCGCACCGTTCCGGTCTTCGTGAAGGGTGACCAGGTCGTCATCGGCTTCCATGGCGAGAAGGGCTGAAGCTTTTGAAACGTGATCAGGTGATCGCATGAGCGAAAAGTCCATCGTCCAGCTGTTCGACCTGGCCGACCGGGTCGCGATCGTGACCGGGGCCGGGGCGGGGATCGGGCTCGGCATCGCCCGCCGCCTCGCCGAGGCCGGCGCGGCCATCGTGGTGAACGATATCGACGAGGCTCGGGCGAAGGCCGGGGTGTCGCGGTTGCGTGGACGTGGATACAGCACGACCCTCCCCGTTGCCGCGGACGTCGCCACACCGGAGGGTGCGGGACGGCTCGTCGATGCGGCGGTCGCCCGATTCGGCCGGGTTGATATCCTGGTGAACAACGCCGGGATCTACCCGACCGCGCCGTTCCTCGACGGGTCGCTCGAGCTGTGGGACAAGACCCTCGACACGAACCTGCGCGGCCCGTTCCTCTGCAGCCAGGCCGTCGCACGGCAATTCGAGCGGCAGGGACGGGGGGCGGCGATCCTGAACATCACCAGCGTCGTCGGACTGGTCGGCTCCGGCCCGACCGCCGCCGCCTACGCCGCCTCCAAGGGCGGCCTCATCGCGCTCACCAAGACCCTCGCCCGCGCCGTCGGGCCGTACGGCGCCCGGGCCAACGCCATCGCTCCGGCCGGGATCGAGACCGAGGGTACCCGGGGGATGTGGGACCGCAGCTTCGCGGAGCGCCAGCCGATCGGTCGCTTCGGAACGCCCGACGACGTCGCGATGACCGCCCTCTTCCTGGTCGCCCCCGCTTCGGACTACCTTACCGGCGAGGTCGTGGTCGTCGACGGTGGCTATCTCCTGATGCAGGCGTAGCCGGCGAGGCCGCGGCTGGGCGATCCTGTCCAACTTGCGCGCGTGGGAGGGACCTTGAAGCGCTTGATCGCGATCCTGCTCGGTGCCACGGTCTTGCTCGCAGCCTGCGGCGGCTCGGCCGGGACCGGCACGCCGGCTGCGACGGGCAGCTCGGCCGCCGCCACGGCCACCGTTGCCGCGAACAGCGGCCCCTGCGGCCCCAAGGGGAGCGGCGCCCTGACCGTGCTCGGCACCCCGCAAGAGGAATACATCCAGGGCATCACGAAGGCGTTCGAGGCCGAGTGCGGCATCAAGACGACGTACGTGCGCCTCTCCAGCGGCGAAGCGGTGGCGAAGCTCACCGCCGACAAGGCGAATCCGCAGTTCTCGGTGTGGTGGGGCGGCCCGGCCGATGGCTTCATTGCCGCGAACAAGGCCGGCCTGCTCGAGGCCTACAAGCCCAAGCTCTTTGACAAGATCCCGGCGAACTACCGCGATCCGAATGGGGTCTGGACCGGCATCTACGTCGGCGCGCTCGGCCTCGCGGTGAACACGAAGGTCCTCGCGGCGAAGAACCTGCCGGAGCCGGCATCGTGGGCCGACCTCATCAAACCGATCTACAAGGGGCAGATCTCGATGGCCCACCCGGCCTCAAGCGGCACCTCATACACGATGATGGCCACCCAGATGTTCCTGAACAACAAGGACGTGGAGAAGGGCTTCGCCTACATGAAGGCGTTCCACTCCAACATTCTCCAGTACCAGAAGACCGGCGCGGCGCCGGCGCGGCTCGCCGGGCAGGGCGAGGTCGCCATTGGGGTCGTGTTCTCGCACGACACCGTCGCCGCGATCGAAGAGGGCTTCAAGGACCTGAAGGTCGTGTTCCCCTCCGAGGGGACCGGCTATGAGGTCGGCGGCGAGGCCCTGGTGAAGAACGCACCGGACCCGGTCGCCGGAAAGACGTTCCTCGACTGGGCCCTCGGGGTCAAGGCGCAGGAGCTGGCCGCGACGTTCAAGGCCTACCAGATCCCGACGAACCCCGACGCGAAGGTCTCCGACAAGTCGGTGAAGCTGGCATCGGTGAAGACCGTGAGCTACGACTTCCAGTGGGCCGGCGAGAACAAGAAGGCCCTCGTGGACCGATTCTCCAACGAGGTCGCTCCCGCTCCCAGGTGATCCGGCTCCGGCCTGATCCCGCCGCCGCCATCCTCGCACTGGTGGTGGCGGCGGGGATCGCGTTCGCCCTGCTCTACCCGCTGTCGATGGTGCTCCGCGAGGCCCTGCTCGACGAGGGCGGCCGGTTCGACCTCACGCCGATTCTGCGGATCTTCCGCTTCCCGGTGCCCCGGCAGGTCGTGGCGAACACGATCCTCATGGGGATCAGCTCCGGCGTCCTCGCCACCGCGCTCG
Source organism: Candidatus Limnocylindria bacterium (assembly GCA_036565345.1). Lineage (GTDB taxonomy): Bacteria > Chloroflexota > Limnocylindria > P2-11E > P2-11E > UBA4735. Next base: position 10,284 of record DATCNH010000070.1, read on the forward strand.
GGTTCGCCTTCGCGCTCGCGACCACCCGGGCGGTCCGCGGACCGCTGCGCACGGCACTCCACTACCTCGCTCTGCTGCCGCTCATCGCTCCACCCTTCGCGCTCGCGCTCTCGACGGTGTTCCTCTTCGGGCGCCAGGGCCTGCTCACGCGCGGCCTCTTTGGCTGGGAGACGAATCCCTATGGCTTCAGCGGCCTCATCTTCGTGCAGACGATCACGTTCTTCCCGGTCGCGTACCTCATCTTCGACTCGCTCGTCCGCCAGCTCGACCCGGCGCTGGAGGAGGCGGCCCTCAACCTGGGCGCCTCGCGCGGGAGGATCCTGCGGACGGTGGTGGTCCCGCTCCTGCGGCCGGGCTTCGCTGCCGGCTTCCTCATCATCTTCGTCGAGTCGCTCGCCGACCTGGCGAACCCGCTGCTCATCGGCGGCGACTTCAACGTGCTCGCCTCGAGCGCCTACCTGTCGATCATCGGGGAGTTCGATACCCGCAAGGCGGTCGCGTACTCGGTCGTGCTCATGGTCCCTTCGCTCATCGCCTTCTTCGCCCAGCGCCTGTGGGTGGGGGAGGGCTCCGTCGTGACGGTGACCGGCAAGCCCTCCACCGGCCGGGCGCAGGCGCTCGGCGCCGGGTTCCGGGTGGGGCTGCTGGCGGTCGTCGGCATCGCGGCGACGCTGGTGGTCCTCCTCTATCTCACGGTCGTCGCCGGAGCGTTCACCAAGCTCCTGGGCATCGACAACCAGCTGACCCTCGACAACTTCCGCTTTGTCCTCGGCGGGATCGGCACCCGGGCGATGACCGACACGACGCTCCTCTCGGCGATCGCCGCGCCGATCGCCGCGGTGTCCGGGCTCGCGGTCGCCTACCTCGTCGTGCGCACCCGGATCCCGGGACGCGTCGCCTTCGACTACGTGGTCATGCTCGGTGCCGCCGCCCCCGGCATCGTCCTCGGCCTCGGGATCCTGCTCGCGTTCAACCACCGCCCGCTCCTGCTCACCGGGACGGCGGCGATCTTCGTCCTCGCATTCGTCGTGCGCACCGCTCCGGTGTCGCTCCGGAGCACGGTCGCGGCGCTCCTGCAGATCGACCCGTCGCTCGAGCAGGCGTCGGCGAATCTCGGAGCAGGCCCGGCGACGACGTTCCGCCGGGTCACCTTGCCGCTGGTGCAACGAGCGGTCCTCTCGGGGGCGATCTTCAGCTTCACCCGGAACATGACGACCCTCTCCACGATCGCCCTCCTGGTCACCCCGAACTGGCGGATCATGACCTCGCAGATCCTGAACGAGATCGACGCGCAACGGCTCGGCTCGGGGGCGGCCTACTCGACCATCCTCATCGCGATCGTGCTCGCGACCGTCATCCTGCTGAACCGTCTATTCGGCCGGACCGTCGTCGAGACGGGGGCGTGAGCGCGCCGCTCCGGCTGGCCGGCCTGGAGAAGCGGTTCCCGAACGGGACCGTCGCCGTCGACCATCTCGACCTCGATGTCGCCGCGGGCGAGCTGGTCGCGCTCCTCGGCCCGAGCGGCTGTGGCAAGACCACGACTCTTCGCTGCATCGCCGGATTCGAAGATCCGACGGCGGGGACGATCGAGCTCGGCGGGTCGCGGATCGACACCCTCCCGCCGAACCGCCGTGGGGCGACCATGGTCTTCCAGGGCTACGCGCTGTTCCCGCATCTCACCGTCGCCGAGAACGTTGGCTATGGGCTGCGCGTCCGCCACGTCCGCGGGGCCGCGTTCCGCGAGCGCGTCGCGGTCGCGCTCGCCCTGGTCGGGCTCGCCGGGCTCGGGGAGCGCCGCCCGCAGCAGCTTTCGGGTGGCCAGCAGCAGCGGGTCGCGCTGGCACGCGCACTCATCCTCGAACCCGCGCTGTTGCTCTTCGACGAGCCGCTTTCCAACCTCGACGCGAAACTGCGCGAGCACATGCGCCTCGAGATCCGCGGCCTGCAGCAGCGGGTGGGGATCACCAGCGTCTACGTCACCCACGACCAGGCCGAAGCGATGACCCTGGCCGACCGCGTGGCCGTCATGGACCAGGGGCGCATCGCCCAGCTGGGGTCGCCCCGCGAGATCTATGACGAGCCGGTGAGCCGGTTCGTCGCCGAGTTCGTCGGCTCGGCGAACTTCCTGACCGGAACGGTGCGCGGCCGGGAGCAGAGCCTGATCGTGGTCGATGTGCTCGGAGCGGTGCGGCGCGCCTCGGCGGCACCCGGGACGTTCGCCGACGGCGCGGCGGTCCTGGTCATGGCCCGTCCCGAGGAGATGCGGATCGTCGAGGCCGGCGCGACCGGCGCGACCGATGCGACGGTGCTCCGCGCGGGCTTCGTCGGTGCCGGAGCGATCTACCAGCTCCGGACCGGCGGCGGTGACGAGCTGCTGGCCACGGTCCCGATGGAGCGCGGGGTGCCGCTGCATCCGGAGGGCGCGACGGTCGGCCTGCGGGTCCGCGATGGAGCGCTCCGGGTGTTCTCACCCGGGTGATGGTCGCCGGCGTTCGCTGAGGGTACGGTGCCCACCATGAGGCAACAATTGCCCCACGATCCGCTGATCTATGCCCGGATGCTCGCCGCCCTGGCGATCGGATTTTGGCTCGTCCTCGGCGGCGATGTCGTCGCGCCCGGCGCGTTCGCGACCCTCGGAGTCTTGGCCGGAACGGCGGTCGTTCTTGTCCTCGCCGAGCGCCGGCGCGGCGGCCCGTACCGCCTCACCGACTATCCGGTCGCCGCCCTCGGCGCCGACGTGGTCGCGGCTAGCCTCTGGATGGTCGCCACCGCGCTCGATCCTGGCAGCGTCGCCGCGGGGCTGGTCGTCGTCGTCGGTGCGATGGCGACGTTCCGAATCGGCCGGCGTGGCGCCGCGTTCACCGTCGGCGTGTATCTGCTTGGGCGTGTCGCGAGCGAGCTCATCCGCATCGGCGACGGCGATCGAACCCCACTGAATCAGCTCGCCGGCGACGTGGTTATCACCATCGTCGCGCTCGTCATCCTTACCGCGGTCGTCGAGTCGTATCGCCACGAGCGGTCCCGCGGCCTCCGCGCCCTCGCCCGGGCGAAGGCGTTCGAGCGTGCCGCGGGCAGCCTGAGCAGCGCGACCGACCCCGAGGACGTCCTCGCGGCGATCCCCGTCCAAGCGCTCGACCTCGTGGACGCGCGGCACGCGGTTCTCATCCTCCACCGCCAGGCCGACTTCGCGATCGTCTCCGGCGCCGGCCTGGGCGCCGGGGTCGTCGGCGTCCGCGGGCCGGCGACCGGGGGACTGGTCGGGATCGTCGTGCGCGAGCGCCGGACCACCCAGGTCCCCGACTTTCAGGCGCTCGCCGATGCTCCTGCAGCGGTGCGCGCGCTCGGCCTCCGCGCCGCCGTCGCGCTGCCGATCGTCATGCATGGCGAGATCTCGGCGATCCTCCTGGTCGCGCGTCTGGAGCTGCGGCCGTTCGACGAGGACGAGCTGGCAGCGCTCGAGTCCTTCGTCGCGCACGCTGCGACCGCCCTGGCGAACGCCCGGACCATCATGCAGGCTCGGCGCATCGAGATCGTCGGGCGCAGCGTGGGCGAGGCGACCGCGGTCGAGGTCCTCGAGCGCATCGCCGACGAGGCGGTGGCGCTCTTCAACGCCGAATTCGTCCTGAGCGCGATCATCGATGAGGGCATGCAGGTCGTCCGGGCCTTCGGCGAGGCCGCGCCGCTGACCGGCCGGGTCGGCGTTGCGCTTGGTCCCGCGCTCCGTGAGCTGGTCCACCGTCGCGCGCTCATCGTCGTCACCGACTACCAGCCGGAGTACGCGGCGCAGGCGCCGGCCGGGGTGGTAGGCGTGCAGGTGGCCATCGCAGCGGGGGTCCACGGGATGATGCTCGCGCCGATCATCGTGAACGACCGGGTCGCCGCCGCGCTCGTTGTCGGGACGACCGACCCGCATCGGTCGTTCGACGTCATCGACCGCCAGGGGATCCTCGCCCTCGGCGCGCTGGGCGCGTCGGCGCTCCGCGGCGCTGCGATCCGGGCCGACCACGAACGGCGGATCCAGCGTCTCGGAGCGCTGAACGAGCTGGCGACGAAGACCGCGGTGGTCCATGACCCGGCGGTTATCGCCGCTCTCGCGCACCAGACCGTCCGTGAGCTTGTCACGTTCGATTCGTTCTACATCGCGCGGTACGATCCGCAGCGGCGCCTCTTCGAGTTCCTGCTCGAGGTCGACGGCGAGCGCGTGCGTGAGGGGGAATCGTTCCGCCCGCTCGGCACCGGCCCGACCAGCCAGGTCGTGCTGACCGGCGAGTCTTACGTCAGCCGCACGTCGGGCGAGCCGGTGCAACGGCCGGGGATCATGTCCGGGGGCACGACGCGCCGGAGCGGCTCGGCGGTGCACGTGCCGATGAAGATGCGCGGCGAGACCGTGGGCGTGCTCTCGGCGCAGTCGTATCGCTCCGGGGTGTTCGACGACGAAGACGTGGCCATCCTCCAGTCCCTCGGCAATCTCGTCGCCTCGGCGTTCGAGAACTCCGAGCACCACGCTCGGCTGCGCGAGCTCTACCTCGCCTCGGTACGGGCCCTCGCGGCCGCGGTCGACGCTCGCGATCCGTACACCCGCAGCCACTCCGCCCGGGTGGCCGCGCTCTCCCGGATCATCGCGCTCGAGATGGCGCTGCCGCCGGACGAGATTCGCCAGGTCCAGTTGTCGGCGCTGCTGCACGATATCGGCAAGATCGGGATCCCCGATGCGATCCTGAACAAGCCGTCAGCGCTCACCCCCGAGGAGTGGGTGATCATGAAGACCCATTCCGCGCTCGGCGGCTCGATCCTCGCCGCGGTCGAGCCGCTCGCCGAGCTCGTGCCGATCGTCCGCGCCCATCACGAGCGCTACGACGGCGCGGGCTACCCGGATGGGCTCGCCGGATCGGCCGTCCCGTTCGGCGCGTACATCGTGCAGGCCGCCGACGCCTACGAGGTCATCGTGAGCCGGCGTGCGTACAAGGCCGCGCAGAGCGTCGACCACGCCGTCGCCGAGCTCCAGCGCTGCAGCGGATCGCAGTTCCATCCGGAGGTCGTGGCCGCCTTCCTGCGGGTGATCGAGCGGGACCGGAGTCAGGGGACCGCACATCTGAGCGATGTCGGCCTCATCGAGCGCGAGAACATCGACGACGTGCCCGGTCCGGGCCCGCTGGTGGAGCGTATGGCCGCTTCGTCACAGACCCACACGCGCCAGATCGCGATGCTCCAGCGCCTGGCCTCGGAGATCAGCGCCGTGCTCGACGTCGACGAGCTGGCGAGCCGGCTCCTCGGGATCATCTGCGATTCGATGGGCTACGACAGCGGCTTCCTGCGCACCGTCGATTCCGGAGGGGACCTGGTGATCCGGGCGGCCGTCGGTCTATCCGCGGAGTTCGTCGGTCAGCGGCTGTCTGCGGGGACCGGCGTGAGCTGGTGGGTCATGGAGCACAGTCGGCTCCAGAACGTGGCCGACGTCCGCGACGATGCGCGTTACGTCGGGTCGCCCGATACTCGATCGCTACTCGCCGTGCCGCTCCGGAGCGGGGACGAGCGGCTGGGCGTCGTCGGGATCGAGAGCACCCGTGTCGCCGCGTTCTCGGCCGAGGACGAGGCGCTCCTCACGGCGGTCTCGCATCAGGTGACGGCAGCGGTGCGGGTGGCCGGTCTGCACCAGGCGGCGATGACCCTAGCGGCCACCGATCCGCTGACCGGCCTCCCGAACCGGCGGGTGTTCTTCGAGCATGTCGCCGCTGGACTCCGCCGTGCCGAGCTGGAGGCCGCGCCGCTTTCCGTCGCGATGATCGACGTCAACGAGCTGAAGCAGCTGAACGACGAGTACGGGCATGCCGCCGGCGACCGGGCCCTCATTCGCATCGGCGGGATCCTGACGGGCGGGGTCCGTCAGAGTGACCTCGTGACCCGGATCGGCGGCGACGAGTTCGCCATTGTGTTCCCCGGCGCGCCGCTCCTCGCCGCCGAGCGGATCATGCGGCGCCTGGCCGACGATGTCGCCTGCGCGATCATGCCGGGCGGCCAGGCGTTGCCGACGATCGCCTGGGGGATCGCGCCCGCGCCGCCGGAGCCGACCTCGGTCGACGCCCTGATCGACGCCGCCGACCGCGCGATGTATCGGCAGAAACGGCTCGGGAGCCAGCGGGCGGGTGACGTCTCGGCGTCCTGACCGCCGCGCCTTCTCGTTAGACTGGGCCCGTAACGACCGGACCCGAAAGACCGGGCGTCGGCAGCGACCGCGAGGGGGGTGGGCGTCCCGGATGGCGAGCACCACCGAGCCGGCGCCCAACGCCGTCACCGCGTACCGCGGGAAGAACTTCCAGCCCTCCGCCGTCGAGACCTTCCTCTACGACTGGTGGGAGCGCTCCGGATTCTTCACCCCGCCACCCCTCCGCGAGGGCGAGCGGCCGTTCGTCATGATGCTCCCGCTCCCGAACGTCACCGGGGACCTCCACCTCGGGCATGCGCTCGGATTCGGGGGTTATGAGGACCTCATGGCCCGCTGGCATCGGATGCGGGGCGAGCCCACGCTCTGGCTCCCCGGGTCGGACCACGCCGGCCTCGGCGCCCAGATCGTCGTCGAGAAGGAGTTGGCCAAGGAGTACGACACTCGGCGAGGTGCCGATGCGGAGACCGCCCAAGCCGCAGGGGCCAAACCGGGCGAAGGGGGCAAAGCCGGGCTCGGCCGCGAGGAATTCCTCGCCGAGATGTGGCGCTGGATGGAGCACTACCAGCCGCGCATCTACCGCCAGCTCCGGATGCTCGGATGCTCGCTCGACTGGAGCCGGGTCCATTTCACGATGGATCCGGACATGCAGCAACGGGTGCGAACGCACTTCATCCGGCTGTACCGCGCCGGGCACCTCTACCGCGCCGACCGAATCGTCCACTGGTGCCTTACCTGCCAGACCACGTATTCGGATATCGAGGTCAAGCACCTCGACCGGACCGACCAGCTGAGCTACGTGCGCTACCCCTGGGC
>DATCNH010000071.1:0-7174 GCA_036565345.1 Candidatus Limnocylindria bacterium
CCCTTAGCGGGCCCCTCTGCGGAGGGAACCCCCGCTAAGACGCCAGACACGCCCCGCCGTCCTTCTCACGGTCGGCGAGGAGGACGAGGGAGGGTCGATCGGATGCGCCGCGTTGTGGCGATGTTCAGCTCTTGAATCGCTCCTGAAGCAGGGTCGCAAAGGCGTCGGCGGTCCGCGAGCGGCGGCGGCCGCGACGGTGGGCGAGGCCGATCGAGCGCGACAGGGTGGGCTCGGTGAGACGGACGGCTCTGAGCGGGCCGCCGCGCTCGACCACGATCCCGGGCACGACGGCCACGCCGATCCCGGCGGCGGCCATCCGGAGCACCCCGTCCATCTCGGCCCCTTCGACCGCGAACACCGGGTGGAACCCCGCCGCTTCGCAGGCCGCGCTGGTCGTGGCGCGCAGGTCGTAGCCCTCGCGGAACATGACCAGGGGCACGCCGCGGAGCTCGGCGACCCGCACGCTGCGGCGTTTCGCGAGCGGGTGGGCAGCGGGTACGGCGAGGACCAGATCCTCGCGGAGGACCGCGGTCGTCGCCAGAAGATCGTCGTGCGGTACCGGCAGGACGACCAGGGCCAGGTCGAGGTCGCCGGCCTCGAGCAGCCGCACCAGATCGCGCGAGCCGGCTTCGTGGACCGAGAGCGCCACGCCCGGGTGGGCGCGGTGGAACTCGGCGAGCACCGGGGGGAGCAGCACCGTCGAGATGCTCGGGGTCGCTCCCACGGAGAGGCGGCCGCCTTCCAGGGAGGCCAGGCCGGCGACCTCGGCTCGTGCGGCGTCGAGATCCGCGAGGACCCGCTTGGCCCAGGGCAGGAGCACCGTGCCGGCGTCGGTGAGCGTGACGCGCCCGGCCGTCCGGTCGAAGAGCGGGTCGCCGATCTCGCTTTCGAGCCTGCGGATCTGCTTGCTCACCGACGGCTGGGCCACCCCGAGGGCGGCGGCGGCCCGGGTGAAATGCCCGCGCTCCGCGACCGCGACGAAGTAGCGCAGCTGGTGCAGCTCCACCTCCGGAGCCTATTCCCTGTCATAGCCATTGGCTATCGAGATGAGGCCGTCGATGACTTTGCCATCTGGACCCGCCCCGCCTAGCGTGGGCCCCCAGTGGCAGCGACGTCGGGCGTGCGGGGGGTCGGCGAGCGGGTCGAGCGGAGGGATCCCTGGTGGATCGAGCCGCTCCTCTACGTCACGGTCCTCGGCGGATTCATCCTCTACGCGACCTGGGCGAGCTTTCAGAACGCGAACTACTTCGCCGATCCGTACCTCTCGCCGTTCTACTCGCCGTGCCTGGCCCAGAACTGCGTCCATCCCACATTGCCGCTCCTCGGATCGTGGTGGAACCTCTCCCCGGCGATCCTCATCGTCGGCTCACCGCTCGCCTTCCGGGTCACCTGCTACTACTACCGCCGCTCCTACTACCGCGGGTTCTTCCTCTCGCCGCCGGCCTGTGCCGTCCCCGATGCGCGAAAGACCTACAGCGGGGAGACGCGATTCCCGTTCATCCTTCAGAACATCCACCGCTATGCCCTGTATCTGGCGATCGTGGTCCTGGCGATCCTCTGGTGGGACACGATCCAGGCCTTCAGCTTCGACGGCCGCCTTGGGGTCGGACTCGGCTCGCTCATCATGCTCGCCAACGTGCTCCTGCTCAGCGGCTACACCCTGAGCTGCCACTCGGCGCGCTATCTGGTCGGCGGGTACCTCGATTCGTTCCACCGCGCGTCGTTCCGCTACCGGCTCTGGGCGATCTCCAACCGGTTGAACGCCCGCCACAACCGCTGGGCCTGGGCGAGCCTCGTCGTCGTCGGGCTCACCGACCTCTATATCCGGCTCGTCGCATCCGGCGTGCTCGTAGATCCAAGGCTGGTGCTTTGAGCGCCGCGTACGAGCGCCACGACTACGACGTCGTCGTGATCGGTGCGGGGGGAGCCGGGATCCGCGCGGCCATCGAATCCTCGGCCCGCGGGGCCAAGACCGCGCTGATCTGCAAGTCCCTGCTCGGAAAGGCCCACACCGTCATGGCCGAAGGTGGGATCGCCGCGGCGATGGGCAACGTCTGGGCGGAGGACAACTGGAAGGTCCACTTCCGCGACACGATGCGCGGCGGCAAGCTGCTGAACAACTGGCGGATGGCGCAGCTTCACGCGCAGGAAGCGCCCGAGCGGGTCCTCGAGCTCGAGGAGTGGGGCGCGATGTTCGATCGGACCAAGGAGGGGCTCATCCTCCAGCGGGACTTCGGCGGCCACCGCTACGCCCGCCTCGCACATGTTGGGGATCGCACCGGCCTCGAGATGATCCGGACGCTGCAGCAGCAGGCGGTGCACAAGGGCATCGATGTCTTCATGGAATGCACGATCCAGCGGCTGCTCACATCGTCCGGCGCGGTAAGCGGTGCATTCGGCTACTGGCGCGAGACCGGGAAGTTCGTCCTCTTCTCCGCGAAGGCCGTCGTGCTGGCCACCGGCGGCATCGGCAAGGCGTGGAAGATCACCTCCAACTCCTGGGAGTACACCGGCGACGGGACCGCCATGGCCCTCGATGCCGGCGCCGACCTCATCGACATGGAGATGGTCCAGTTCCATCCCACCGGCATGGTCTGGCCGCCGAGCGTGCGCGGCATCCTGGTGACCGAGGGCGTCCGTGGCGATGGCGGCACGCTGAAGAACGCCGACGGCAAACGCTTCATGTTCGACTACGTCCCCGACTTCTTCCGTGCCGACACCGCCGAGACCGAGCAGGAAGCCGACGGGTGGTACACCGACAAGAAGGCCAACCGGCGCACTCCCGATCTCCTCCCCCGCGACGAGGTCGCCCGCGCGATCAACAGTGAGGTGAAGGCCGGCCGCGGTAGCCCGCATGGCGGCGTGTTCCTCGACATCGCATCGCGGCGGCCGGCGGACTACATCCGCAAGCGGCTTCCCTCGATGTATGTCCAGTTCAAGGAGCTGGCCGACGTCGACATCACCGCCACGCCGATGGAGGTCGGCCCGACCTGCCATTACGTGATGGGCGGCGTGCGGGTCGAGGCCGACACCGCGGCGACCACCGTTCCCGGTCTGTTCGCCGCCGGCGAGGTGGCCGCCGGCCTGCACGGTGCGAACCGGCTCGGGGGCAACTCGCTGTCCGATCTGCTGGTATTCGGCCGCCGCGCCGGCGCGGCCGCGGCGGAGCATGCCGCGGGGATCGCCGCCACGGCCGGGGTCGACGACGGCGAGGTCACCGAGGCGGCGCGGATCATGCTCGCGCCGTTCGAGACCGACGGCGCCGAGAACCCGTACACGATCCACGCCGAGCTCCAGGACTGCATGCAGGCGCTGGTCGGGATCATTCGGACCGCGGCCGAGCTCCACGAGGCGATCGACCAGCTCGCCGGCTTCCGTGAGCGGCTCGCCCGGGTGCGGGTCGAGGGCAACCGGCAGTTCAACCCGGGGTGGCACCTCGCGCTCGATCTGCATTCGATGCTCACCGTGTCCGAGGCCTGCGCGCGGTCGGCCCTCATCCGCCAGGAGAGCCGCGGCGGCCACACCCGCGCGGATTTCCCGAAGACCTCGGCGGAATGGGGGACCAAGAACGTCGTGGCCCGCCGCCGGGGCGGCCAGCTGCGGTTGACCACGGAGCCGCTCCCGGGGATGCCTGACGATCTGCGCGCATTGGTGGAGGCGAAGGAATGACCGACGTCACGATGCGGCTTTGGCGCGGCGATCGGACCGGTGGCGCGTATCAGGAATACACCGTGCCGACCGGAGAGGGCATGGTCGTCCTCGACGTGATCCACCAGGTCCAGGCGCTGCGCGCTCCGGACCTCGCGGTCCGCTGGAACTGCAAGGCCGGCAAATGCGGATCGTGCAGCGCCGAGATCAACGGGCAGCCGCGGCTCATGTGCATGACCCGCATGAACACCTTCCCCGAGGGGGAGACGATCACGGTCTCCCCGATGAAGACCTTCCCGGTCATCAAGGATCTGGTGACCGATGTCTCATACAACTACGAGAAGGCGAAGGAGATCCCGGCGTTCAAGCCAAAGCCGAAGGAGCCCGACGGCACCCGCCGGATGTATCAGGAGGACGTCGATCGGGTCCAGGAGTTCCACAAGTGCATCGAATGCTTCCTCTGCCAGGACACCTGTCACGTCATCCGAGACCACGAGGAGAACAAGAAGGCCTTCGCCGGCCCGCGCTTCTTCGTCCGGCTCGCCGCGCTCGAGATGCATCCCCTCGATACGAACGATCGGATGGACCTCATCCGCCGAAAGGCCGGTCTCGGGTTCTGCAACATCACGAAGTGCTGCTCCGAGGTCTGCCCGGAGGACATCCACATCACCGACAACGCGATCATCCCGCTCAAGGAGCGGATCGTGACCGAGTTCTACGACCCCCTCGTCTGGGTGAAGCGGCGCCTGTCCGGGCGCAAGCCGAGCCAGCTTGGCGCGACCGAGCCGGAGCCGCCATCGGCGCGGTGATCCCGAGGTGAACGCCGGCTCACCGCGCGGCTTCGTCATTGTCGCCGGGGCGGTCCTTGCGCTGTTCTTCGTGCTCGTCGTCGTTCGTCCGGCGGTCGAGCGCGGCGGATGGGGCGAGCTGGCGCTGGTCTTCGCGCTCTTCGCCGTCGTCTTGCTGTTCGAGCGGTACCTGCGAGCGCGCTAGCCCCCACGCCCTCCGGCTCACCCGACTGATCCGGTCCCGACAACGGGCCCCGACCGCCGCGATGCTAGCCTGCCGTCGGGGAATGGGGACCGCTTTGCGCACCGGGATCCGCCTGCTCGTCACCGCGACGGCGGTCGTCGCGCTGCCGTTCCTGTGGCTCGGCGTGGTCGCGCTCGCCCGGCCGGAGGTCGACCCGCTCGTACCGATCGGCCTCTTCGTCGTCATGATCGGGTTGTCCCTCCGCCCGATCAAGATCCACCCGGACGCGGAGCTGAGCGCGTCGGACGTCGCGCTTCTGGCGGCCATCGTCGTGCTCCCGGCCGCTGCCGCCGTGCCGCTGGCCTCCGCGGCGCGCCTGGTCGTCGATGGCATCAGAAGGAGACGGCCGGAGCAGCTCATTCGAAATGCCGGCACGGTGGCGATCAACGCCGGGGTCGCCTCGCTGGTCTACACGCTGCTGCACGAGCGTGCCGCGACACTTGGAGCGACCGCGTCGGTCCCGGCCGCGGTGGCCGCGGTCCTCGCGCTCGTGTTCGTCGACCTCGGTCAGCTCTACCTCCTGCTCCTTCTCCTGCGCGCGCCGATGGCCGATCACGGGGTGCGCTGGTTCGTTCGCACCAGCCGGGCGCAGCTGCTCTGGGGTCTTGCCGCGGTCATCGGCATCGAGATCATCCGGATCGAGCCCTGGTTCCTCGTCCCGGGTCTGCCGCTGTTCGTGCTCGGATACATGGACATCCGCGCCCGCTTCGTGGCCGAGCGCCGCGCGCGGCTGCTGGCGACGCTCGTCGAGGTCGGCCATGCCGTCGGCATGTCCCTCGATCCCACACTCGTGTTCCGTGCGGTCTACGAGCAGGTCCGTGGGGTGCTCGAGTGCGATGCGTTCTTCGTCGGCATCGTCGACCAGCGCCGCCGGGTGATGAGTTACCGCTATCTGGTCGAAGGATCGCAGGAGCTGCCGGCGACCGAGACCCCCCTCGAAGGCACCCTCGGCGGGATCTGTGTGGATCGGAACGAGCCGATCCTGCTTCGGGATGTCGAGCGCGAGATGGGCCGGCACGGTCTGGTGCGGAACGCCTGGGGGACCATCGCCGAGCGTTCGATCATGGTCGCCCCCCTCCGGATCGGCGGGTCGGTGATCGGCGCCATCTCGGTGCAGAGCGTCAAACCCCACGCGTACGACGAAGGGGATCTCGAGCTGCTCGGCGCGATCGCGAATGAGGCCGCGATCGCGAGCGAGCGCGCCGACCTGCACGAGCGGACCTCGGCACTGTCCCGGAGGCTCTTCGCCCTCCACCAGATCGGCGTCCAGCTTTCGAGCCAGCGCACCCTCCCCGAGCTGGCGAAGCTGGTGGCGGACTCGGTCGTCAGCACCGTCGGTGCGGGCATCGCCGCGGTCTACCTCGATCAGGGCGGGGAGACGCTCGAGCACGTGGAGTCGAGCGGCGACCACGTCGTGACCCAACGGAGCATTCCTCGCAGCCCGTCCATCGCGGGCGCACTCGCCGATGGCCGCGCCCTCGCGGTACCCGACGCGGCCAATGCCGGCGAGCCGATGCGAACCCAGCTCCGGGAGCGTGGGTTCGGCGCTCTCTTCCTGCAGCCGCTCCGCGCGGCGGGCGAGTCGACCGGCGTCCTGTTCATCACCTGGCCCGATCCGCACGAGTTCACCGAGGACGAGCGCGAGCTCATCGGGGTCGTCGCGGGAATGGGCGCGGCGGCGATCCGGAGCATGCGCTTGTACCTCGAGCTCGACGATGCCTATCTCGCCACGGTGTCGACCCTTACCGCGATCATCCAGGCGCGCGACGGCTATCGCGAGGACCATCAGCGGCGTGTCGCCGCCGACGCCGCCGCGCTCGGGGAGCGGCTCGGTCTGGCCGAGGAGGCGCTCCGCGATCTGCGGTACGCGTCGCTCTTCCATTCGCTCGGCAAGATCGCGATCCCGACGATGATCCTTTCGAAGAGCGGCCCGCTCACCCCGGAAGAGCGGCGCATGGTCCAGGAGCACCCGATCCTCGGAGCGCGGATCCTCGAGTCGATCGCCTTTCTCAAGGATGTCGCGCCGATCGTCCGTCACGCGAACGAGCGCTGGGACGGGAGTGGCTATCCAGCCGGCCAGCGCGGAACGGAGATCGCGATCGAGGCGCGGATCCTTCAGGTCGCCATCGGCTACGAGGCGATGCTCGCCGACCGGCCCTACCGCCGGGCCCTCGGCCCGGAGGCCGCCGTCGCCGAGCTCCGAGCGCGGTCGGGGCTCTGGTACGACCCGGCCATGGTCCACGAGTTCGCGCTCATGATCGAGGCCCGCGGCACGATCGCCGCCGCCGAGGTCGAGGTGGGCGGCGCGGCTCGCGAGCTCGCGATCCTCGCGGAGATCACGCCGGAGTTCCACACCCTGCTGGACATGCAGCAGCTCCTCAAGCGCATCCTTGCCATCCTCGAGCGGCACATGCCCGGGTCGTGGTTCACGATCCTGCTGGCGGAGGAATCGACCGGCGATCTGGTCGTGCGCTCCGCCGCCGGGACCCGAACC
>DATCNH010000072.1:0-4231 GCA_036565345.1 Candidatus Limnocylindria bacterium
CGCTGGCTCGCCGCGGCGAAGCGCGCGAGCCGCTCGGTCGCTGCGCCGCTGTCGATCGCCGCCGCGGCGCGCGCGACGCCGTCGCGCAGATCGCCCGCGACGCCGGCGACATGGAGCGCCGCCCCGGCGTTGAGGAGCACCGCGTTACGCCGGGTCCCCGGCTCGCCGGCGAGGACCGCCCGGGCCGTCGCGGCGTTCGCCGCCGGGTCGCCGCTCTCGATCTCGGTGATCCGGCCGAGGGGCAGTCCGACGTCGGCCGGGTCGATCGTCCCCTCCCGGACCGTCCCGCCACGCAGCTCCCAGGTCCGGCTCACGCCGGTCGGGCTGAGCTCGTCGAGCCCGTCCGCTCCGTGCACCACGAGCGCATGCTCGGCACCAAGCTCGCCCAGGACGAGCGCGATCTTTTCGCCGATGGCGGGGGTCGCCACGCCAACGACCATCCGCCGCACGCCGGCCGGATTCGCGAGCGGCCCGAGGACGTTGAAGATCGTCCGAATGCCGATCTCTCGCCGCACCGGCGCAGCATGCCGCATCGCCTGATGGAAGCGCGCGGCGAACATGAACGCGACGCCGACCTCGTCGACGCACTGTGCGATCGCGGTCGGTCCGAGATCGATGCGTACCCCGAGCGCCTCCAGCACATCCGCGCTCCCGCATCGACCTGACGCCGCGCGATTCCCGTGCTTCGCGACCGGCGCGCCTGCGGCGGCGACGACGATGCTTGCGACCGTCGAGATGTTGAACGGGTCCGCCCGTGAGCCCCCGGTGCCCACGATGTCGATCGCATCCACGCGCAGGTGCACCATCGTCGCCGCGGCGCGCATTCCCGCGGCGAATCCTGCGATCTCGTCGACCGTCTCGCCGCGCACGCCAAGCGCGGCGAGGAGCGCGCCGAGCTGCGCGGGCGTGGCTTCCCCGCTCATGACCGAGGCCATCGTCGCCTCGGCCTCCGCGCGCGTCAGGGTGGCGCCGGACATCACCCGAGCGAGCGCGGCGCGCGCATCCATCAAGGCTCCCACCGGAGAAAATTGTCCAGCATCAGCGCTCCATCGGTGGACAGGATCGATTCGGGATGGAACTGGACCGCCTCGAGCGGCAGGTCCCGATGCCGCAGCGCCATGACGACCCGATCGTCGCTCCAGGCCGTCGCGGTGAGCGAGGCGGGCAGCGTGGCCGGATCGACCATGAGCGAGTGGTACCGGGTCGCGACCGTCGGATCGGGCACGCCGGCGAAGACGCCCTGCCCGTCATGCCGGACGGGCGAGGTCTTCCCGTGGCGGGCAGTCGGCGCGCGGACGACATCAGCACCGAACGCCACCGCGGCGCACTGGAGGCCCAGGCAGACGCCGAGCGTCGGGATGCCCCGCTCGGGCGCGAGGCGGACGATCTCGCACGACCGGCCCGCCGCCTCCGGGCGCCCCGGGCCCGGCGAGACCACGACGCGATCGGGCCCCGCGTCCAGGGCCGCGTCCAGGGCCGGATCGTCGGCGCGCAGGACCCGCACCTGGGCGCCGAGCGCGCCGAGCGCTTGAGCGAGGTTGAACGTGAACGAGTCGTAGTTGTCGATGAGCAGGACCGAGGTCATGCCCCGCTCCCCATCGCGTCGGTGAGCTCGATCGCACGCAGGAGCGCGCGGGCCTTCGCGTGGGTCTCCGCCTCCTCGGCCGCAGGATCGGAGTCGGCGACGATGCCCGCTCCGGCCTGGATGCAGCAGACCCCGTCCCGGATCACGGCGGTCCGGATGGTGATGCAGGTATCCAGGTTGCCGTCAAAGCCGAGATACCCGACGGCCCCGGCATAGACGCCCCGCTGGTCGCGCTCGAGCTCCGCGATCCGCTCCATCGCGCGGATCTTCGGCGCCCCCGAGACGGTACCGGCCGGGAAGCACGCCCGGAACGCATCG
The DNA here is from genome assembly GCA_036565345.1 of Candidatus Limnocylindria bacterium. Classification (GTDB taxonomy): domain Bacteria; phylum Chloroflexota; class Limnocylindria; order P2-11E; family P2-11E; genus UBA4735. The sequence goes on from DATCNH010000072.1 coordinate 1,904, forward strand.
AGCGCATCGAGCTCCGGCCGCAGGGTCCCCTCGACGACCGAGGTGAGATGCATGACGTGGGAGAACCGGTCGACCCGCATGAGCTCGGGTACGGTCACCGATCCGGGACGCGAGACCCGGCCAATGTCGTTGCGCGCGAGGTCGACGAGCATCACGTGCTCGGCGCGCTCCTTTTCTGACGCGCGCAGCTCGGCTTCGAACCCCCGGTCCTCAGCCGCGTCCGTCCCGCGCGGCCGAGTCCCGGCGATCGGGTGCATGACGACTTGATCGCCGGTGACCCGCACGAACGGCTCGGGCGAAGCCCCGACGATCGTCGCCTCGGGCGTCGCGAGCAGGAACATGTACGGCGAGGGATTCACGTGGCGCAGGCTGCGGTAGAGCGCCAACGGATCCGGAGCCGGAGTGACGTCAAAGCGCTGCGATATGACGATCTGGATGCAATCCCCGGCGGCAATGAGCTCGCGAGCCCGCTCGACCCGGACGATGAACTCGCCGGGCGTCCCGTTCGGGGTCACGGCGCGCGGCACGGCCTCGGCCGCCGGGAGCGCGAGCGGCGCATCGAGCGCCTCCCCGATCAGTGCGATCGTCCGCGCCGCCTCGTCCTCGTGCCCATCGACCGCGTGGGCGATGATCAGGAGCGCGTGGCGCACGTGGTCGAAGGCGACGACCGTGTCATAGATCCCGAACGACGCGACCGGAAGCCGGTGCGGGTCCACCGCTGCCGCCGGAAGCTGCTCGAACGCTTGGGCGGCCTCGTAGCCCACGTAGCCGACCGCGCCACCGGCGAACCGCGGGAGACCGGCGACCGAGGCGACGGCGTACCGGCGCATCGCGCCCCGAAGCCGCGCCACCGGATCCTCGCCGGCGCGGCAGACCAGGCGCTCACGCGGGGCGAGCCCGATGAACGACCAGCGGCCCATCCGCTCCCCGCCCTCGGCGCTCTCGAGGAGGAGCTCGGCGCCGATCGGCCGCAGCTTGGCAAAGGCGCTCACCGGGGTCTCGAGATCGGCGAAGCGCTCGCGGTACGACGGCGTGAGATGGACGACCGGGGCGGTGGCAGCGTTGCGGTCGATCGGCGCGGTGGTCACTGGGCGGCTCCTTTCGCTCCTTGGCCGCGGGAGCCGGGGAAAACGCAAAGCCCCCATCCCGCATCGGGACGAGGGCTCGTGGTGCCACCCGAATTCTCGACCGCCCGTCTCCGGACGATCCTCTGCCTCCGCGATCACGGAGCGCCCGGCGATAACGGCGGGCCACCGGCCACCCCTAGTGCGGGCCCCGGTCGGGGCTCCGGTTCAGGGCGGCGTCTTGCGGGATCCATTCCCCGGCGCAGGTCCGCCCCGGCTTTCACCGTCCCGGTTCGCTGCTGACGCTCCGCGCCGGCTACTCGTTCCCGCTCGAACGACGTTCGCGGTACAGAATACCCCGCCAACCGGCGCCCGCCAAGCAAGCCAGCGCCGTTCCTGCTGCTGCAAATGGGTGCAGGCCGGGTTCGGTACGCTCGTTCCATGGCCCTCCGGTCGGTCCTTCAAGCCCCCGGTCGTCCGCTTGGCCCGATGGCGGTGCGGTCGACCCTGCCGTCCCACCCGGCGCCGAAGGTCCGCGAGGTACTCCGCGGGCTGCCGACGGCGACCGGCTACACCGTGACGGTCAAGGAGCTGCGGTACCGGACCCGGCCGCACCTCATCGCCTTCACGTTCTGGGACCACCCCGAGATCCTCATCCAGGTCCCGGCGCCGTTCAGACCGTTCAGCGAGATCGTCGACCTCGGCACCCTCGGAATGCCGGTGGTCCGGTTCCGCAACCGGCGCGAGGTGATCCGGTTCCTGTACCTCCACGAGTTCTGCCACTGGTGGCTCTACCTCACCCACGGCTGGGGCAACACCGCCGAGATCCTCTGCGACCGCTACGCCTACGCGAACTTCCGCCGCCGCGGACCCGTGCCGCCGCCACCCTGGCGGCGCCCCCGGGAGCGCGCCGCCTAGCTCAGACCTGGCTCTCGCTCTGCCGACCGCTCGGGGTCGTGCGTGCGTCGATGGCTGGTGGTTGATCGACGGGCTCATGCGCGCGTCAGGGGCTCGTGGCCTGTTGATCGAGTGGCAGGTGCGTGCGTCGGTGGCTGGCGGGCGCCTCGTTCGCTTGCGCGTCCCGTGCGTCCACTGGGCCGGCGCGTCCCTGACGGACGCGGCTGCGCTCGCGAAGCCCCCGCCAGCCCCCGGTGACGGCGCGTGACGCCGGCGAGGCGTGCCGCGACGGCGCGTGTGGCTGCCAGACCGGGCATGCCGCGACCATTGACGCGGTTGGGGATCGAGGCCGCCCGAGCTGGGACGC
>DATCNH010000073.1:0-21645 GCA_036565345.1 Candidatus Limnocylindria bacterium
ACTGCGCGGCGGTGCTATTGTCCCGTCAATCGAAGGAGGGCCGGAGTGACAGAGTCCACCCCCGCGCTGGACACCGTCATCGCGGAGCTGGTCGCCGCGGCCGGGTCCGGCGGCGGCGTCGATCCGCATCACCTCGCGCAGCAGCTCGGCGCTGCGGGGGTCACCTCGCGCGAGACCCTCCCCGTCGTCGACGAGATCATGGCCAAGCTCGTGGATGCCGATCAGCGCGGCGTGCAAGTCGACGCGATGGAGCTGGCGCTCCAGCTCGGCGCGATCCGCGGCCGCGTCACCGAGCTGGCGGGGAACGCTCCGTCGGTCGCGCGCGGTCAGCTGCGTTTCCGCTGCGAGCAATGCGGCACCACGATGTACGGGATGTCGCCTCCGGCGAGCTGCTCCAAGTGCGGCGGCTCCCGATTCGCGAAGCCCGACCTGGACCAGCCGAATGTGGAGTCCGGGGCCGGCTAAGCTAAGGGCCCCGCGCGCTCGCACCGCCCCGGGGGTCGGCGCTTCCTGCCGCCGGTCAGCCGCTCGCCGAAGACCCCGGATCGACGCCGGGCCGCGGCTGCGGCACCAAAAGGTACGCGCCACGATCGGCGGAACGCAGGAACTCGACCGCGGCGTAGCCCGCGCCGAACGCCGACTCGAAGGCCGCCCGCACCGCGAGCCGCCACTCGAGCGCGAGGGCTTGGTCGCGCGTCTTCAGCTCCTGCACGTTCGCCGGGATCTCGAGGAGCAGGTGCGACTCGCCGCCGAGGTCGGCAACCGGGCCCGGACGCCCGGCCGCGGCGCGCAGGAGGTACGGGACCTGTTCGCCTTCGGCCTGGTCGAGCGAGCGCGGTGGGTCGTCGCCACGTAGCCGCCGGTAGGTCCGGTCGTTCCCGATCGGCCACTCGACGTAGAGGCGGTCGGACGGCAGGCCGGCGTTGAGGGCGTCGGGCATCGCGCCGTAGAAGTCGCGGTGGTACTCGCGCGCGTAGCTCCCGAGCTTGGCGAAATTGAAGTAGGCGTTGCGCGCCTCGAGGGGGTCCATCGTCCAGCCCATCACTTCGATGCCCTGATCGAGGCAGTGGTCCCGCTGCGACTCCTTCAGCGCGACCGCCAGGCCGCTGCCGCGGTGGGGACGCCGGACCGCGAGCATGTGCGAATGGTGCCGGAAGTGGTAGTCATAGATCCCGAGGAAGCCGTACACGAATCCGGCCGGCTCCTCGTCGCCGTCGACATAGCCGACCGCCACGAACCCGCCGTTGTGCACCGTCGCGAGCAGCAGCTGCGGCGGGACGACGACATCCCCGCTCCAGATCTCCCGTTGGATCGGCACCGTCCGCGCGCAGTCGTCGATCGTGGTGGCGACGTCGATCCGGTAGGTCACCCGCTCAGCGGCGTCGCGCCGCGTCCACGGCCTCGTTCGCGTTCCCGATGAGCCGCTGCACCCCGCCGAGCGCGCGCGGAATGTCGAACCGGTGGTCGAAGTTGCCCAGATTCTCCGCCGCCTCGAGCGCCTCTTCGATCGCGGATTCCGCCAGCCGCAGGGCCGCGCCGAGGCGCTCGAGCTCGCCCTGATCCACCTCGGTCACGATGAGCAGTCTATACAGCGGGGTGCCGGACGAGGCGCTTCAGGCGATGACCGATCGCAGCCAGGTCGCGATCTTCGCGGCGCGGTCCGCCTCGTTCGGATCGAGCCGCTCGTTGCGGACCCGGGCCTGCATCAGCACCGCCGCGTAGCGCTCGGGGTCGCCACCGACGAGCAGCACGCGGGCCCGCGTCCGTGACAGCTCGGCGATCGGCCGCCAGCCCGGGTCGGAGACCTGACCGGGCGCGGCGACCAGGACCGCGGCGACGATCCGTGAATCGCGCCCCGCGGCAACGGCCGCGACGGCGCCGCCGATCTCGTGGCCGACGACCGCGAGCCGCTCGGGCACGAGCGGGTGCGCTTTCAGCAGCCGGATCGCCCCGGCGACATCGGCGAGCGCGCTCTCGAAGGTCGCCGGCTGGCGGTACGCGAACCGCAGGGCGGCGATCCCTTCGCGCGCCAAGGCGTCGCACTGCGCGGCATGCCGGTCGTCGCCGGTCTCGCCCGGCGCACCGAACACCGCCGCGCCGCCGATCGCCCCCTGCTCGGGCAGGTGCAACACGCCATCGGCGTCCGCACCGCCCGAGCGGAAGGAGACCCGTTGGAGCAGGGCTACGCGGTGATCGCCTCGGCGTGCAGTGGCTTCGTGCGCTTGTCGATCCGGAGGAGCCCGGCGTCCTTCTGCGGGATCGTGAACGGGATGACGCCGGGGATCAGCCACTCCTCCCACATCTTGTCGACGGTGGCCTGGAAGTGCTCGACGTCCTCGTCGGCGAAGTGGGCGAAGCGGCCCTGGCGCTTGAGGTAGTCGTACACCGGCTTGCGTTTCTTCCGTCCTTCGGCGATCTGACGCGTCGGGCCGGTAAGGTTGCACACCCCGTCAATGACTTCGTACAAGGTCCAGATGCCGGTCTCGACGGCGAGATGCCCGAGCTCCTGACTGTACTGCGGGTGGTAGTCCCAGCCCTTCGGGCACGGATCGAGCGTGTGCACGAACGTGGGTCCACCAAGCTCGAGCGCCCGCCGGATCTTATTCATGAGGTCCACCGCATATGCCGCGCACCCGGCCGCGATGTAGCGGGACTCGGGGTGGCCGACCGCCATCATCCCCGGCATGTTCTTCTTCCAGCGCGTGTGCATCAGGCGCTTGTCGGTGCCGGTGGGCGAGAACGTCGTGACCGCGCCATAGGGCGTCTGGCTAGACAGCTGAATGTCCGTGTTCGCGTAGCTCTCGTTGTCATACAGGAGGATGAGCGAGTTGTAGTCCTTGTGCGTGAGCGTCGCGGAGATCCCGCCGAGGCCCATGTCGGCCCCACCGCCGTCGCCGCAGAACGCGATGACGTTGATCTTCTCGTCCTTGATCTTGCCCTTGCGCATGAGCACCTTGAGGCCCGCCGCCGTGCCGAGCGCGGCCGCGCCGGCCGCGCCGAGCTGGGTGTGCATCCACGGGACGACCCAGGGCGTCGTGTAATAGGTCGTATTCGCGACGTACATGCAGCCGGTCGACCCGAGCACGATCGTGCGCGGACCCGAGGCCTTCACCATATGCCGCATGACGAGCGCCGACTCACAGCCCTGGCAGGTGCGGTGGCCGGAGACGAAGAGCTCGTCGTAGGGAACGTCCTTGACGCCCTTGATCTGCGGCAGATCCAGGGCGGTCTCGCTCGCGAGTGGTTCGACTGCCATCTCTCTTCTCCCCTTTACTTCCGCACGCCGACCCAGTGGCAGATGTCGCCGCTGGTCAGGTCACCGGAGGCCGCGGCCATGGTCGTCTGGAACATCTCGGTCGCCATGGTCTGATCGATCTCGCGGCCGCCGAGCGCGGCGATGAAGCCGACGACGACCGGACGCTTCTCGACCGAGTAGAGCGCCGAACGGATCTCGTTGTAGAGCACGCCGCCGTAGTACGGCGAGCCGTAGCTGTAGTCCCGGTCAATGACCCCGACGGCCTTGAATCGGGACAGGCTCTTCACGATGTCCGCGGTCGGGAAGGGCCGGAACCACTTCAGGCGGACCAGGCCGACCTTGTGCCCCTCCTTGCGCAGGCGGCGGATCGCCACCTTCATCGGGAGCGACAGGGTGCCTTGGCCGAGGAACACGACCTCGGCGTCGTCGGTCATGTATTCGTCGAGGAACGGGTTGTCGCCGCCGCGTCCGAACAGGCGCTTGAACTCGGCGTGCGCCTCGGTGATGACCCCGAGGGCGTTCCGCATCGCCTGGTCGCTCTGCATCCGGATCTCCATGAGCCAGTCCTGGTCGACCTGCGGCGCGATGGTGATCGGGTTGTCCGGGTGGAGAAGCCGGTCGCCCAGATCGAACTTGGGCAGGAACGAGGTCACCGCGGCCTGGGTCGGGATCTTCACGATCTGCTGGGAGTGGGTGAGGAACGCGCCGTCCAGGCCGATCGCGACCGGCAGCGACACCCGCTTGTCCTCGCCGACCTTCCACGCGGTGAGCGCGAAGTCGAGCGATTCCTGGGCGGTCTCGGCCCAGCAGAGCAGCCAGCCGAGGTCGCGGACGGCGAGCGCGTCGTTGTGCTCGCAGCCGAACGCGCCGGGGTCGTCGAGGGCGCGGTTGCCGCAGATCGCGACGACCGGCAGGCGCAGGCCCGCGGTCACCGCGATCGCCTCGAAGGCGTAGAACCAGCCGACGCCCGAGGAGCCGACGAACACGCGCGAGCCCACGGCGCAGGCATGTTTGACGATCTCGAACTGGCTGTGCTCGCCGTCGGCGACGATGTACTCGACGTCCATCTTGCCGTTCGCGATGAGCTTCGCCGCGGCCTGCATGACGCCGTCGTATGGGCGGATCGGGTACGCGGCCATGACGTCGACGTCGGCCAAACGGATCGCCTCGGCGATCGCCTCACACCCGGTCGCGAGCTGCTCGGTCTCGACGTCGCTGTGCGCCGCTTCCGTGGTCACCGATCGGGGAATATCCGTGATCGCCATGATTAATCGTCCTCCTCGCGCTCGGCCTGGGGCCTCGCCGCCCGCTCCGCTGGGCGCGGGTGCTCTCCTCGCGGCGAAGCCGCTCGTCGCTCACCCATCAGTCGTCACCTCCGCTGGCCGAGTCGTGGGTCACCGTCGGTGTGCCGACTGGGTCTTTCGAGGCACGTGCCGCGACGCCCTTCGGATCGGCGGAGACGCCGGACATGTCCTCGAACCACTTGTTGTAGCCAGCGCGGTCTTTCTTCCAGAGGGTCCAGGTGTCCTTGTTGTCGGTGAACTTCATCTCGTCGACCATGACGATGCAGTCCTTCACCGGGCACACCGCGGCACAGATACCGCAGCCGATGCACGATTCGTATACGACCTCGTAGTGCCCTTCCGGCGTGACCTCGAAGCACTCGTCGGGGCAGTCGAGCCAGCACATCGTGCACTTGATGCACGTGTCGAAGTTCACCACCGGACGGAGGGTCCGGGCGCCGTACTTCTTGTAGTAGGGGTTCCGCTCGCCGGGCTTGCGAGCGTCCACGATGACCCCGGGGCGCATCGTGGTCCAGCCGGGCTTGTCGAACTGGAGCACCTCGTGTCCAGAGGTCCCCTCGCCGACCGCGATCTGCCGGATCGCCATCTGCTCGTGGACATCGCGGGCCGAGGCGACCGCGCTCTCGTCCTTGGTCTGCTCGCGGATGAGCCCGGTGACGTCGTCGATCCGGACCCAGTCCGGGGCGACCTTGGCCAGGGCGCCGAGCACGCGGTAGTCGGTGTGGTCGTCCTTGAAGACCCAGAGACCGGCGAACGACGCGTTACCTGGCACGATGCCCATGAGATACGGCCGGATCGCCGCGTCGGTCTGGCCGAGCACCGCGTCCACGGTCTTCTCGCTCGTGACGAGCACCGCGCCCCCCTCGTGCACCGGCTTCCAGATCGGCTGGCGCCCGTACCAGGCCCACGACTCGACGCCCTTCACCAGTGTGTCGTCCAGCGCCACCGCGATATCGACGACGCTCGGCTCGTAGCGGGCCATCGAGACCTCGAGCTCCTGATCGTTCACCGCGACGATCGCGAAGTACTTCGCTGGGACGCCGTTGCGCTCGGGCGAGTCGCCGTATCGGCCGAAGGCCGTGCCGGTGTGTCCCCGCTTGCGGGCGGCGAGGACGATGGAGCGGCAGATGCGCTGGGCGAGGGTCTTCTGGAAGATCCCGCGATAGACGATCTCGATCGTGATCGAGCTGGGATCGGTCTTGACGACGCTATCCATCCGACGAGGTTCCTTTCCCCACGGGCGTGGTCCGCGTGCCGGGTCCGTCTTGGGCGTTCAGTCCGTCTTCGGCGAGCAGCTTCAGGATCCCCTCGCCGACCGCGCGGATATGCTCGGCCGCGACCGCGCGCGCAGCCTCCGGGTCGCGGGCTTCGAGCGCCTGGAGGATGCGCTGATGCGCGTCGACCGAGGCGTGGGCCCGCGCATACGTCTGGAGCCACTGCCCGCGGGAGGTGCGCAGCACCTCCCAGATGACCCCGAGCATCGTGGTGAGGAGCTCGTTGCGAGCGGCGTGCCCGATGAGCTCGTGGAATCGACTGTCCTCTTCGGCGTACGACGCGCCGGCGGCGACCTTGGCCTGCTGGAGCGCGAGGGTGCTTCGGAGCTCGCCGAGCTCCTCGTCGGTGATCCGTTCGGCCGCGCGCGCAGCGATCGCCGGTTCGATGAGGCCGCGCACCTCGATCACGTCGGCCAGGGTGTGGCCGCGCGCCATAAGCGCCGACAGCGGACGGGCGAGGTCCTCCGGCCTGGCCTGGCGGACGAAGGTGCCGCCGCCGGCGCGGGTCTCGACCACGCCGAGCAGCTCGAGCGAGCGGAGGGCCTCACGCACCGAAGCACGGGACACTGCGAACTGCTCGGCAAGCTGCCGCTCTGCCGGAAGCTGATCTCCCGGCCGCAGCGTGCCGCGTTCGAGCAACCCTTGGATCTGGCTCACGATGTCCCGGTACAACCGGTTGCGCCGGATCGGCTCGACGAGCGTCAGGACGGGCCTCCATACAGCAGCGGTCAGATGTCTGACCAATTGTCGCACGCGACGCTACGAAGTTCCAACCGGACCGTCAACCTAGCGCAGCACTCGGAATTCAGCCGGTCTGGCGGCACCCCTCGGCTGCACCCGTTGACGCTCTGCCCGAGAAGGAGTATCCCACGGTCGGTGGTCTGACCACCTGACCAAAGGGGTCACGCGCAACGCGTAGCTGGAGGGAAATTGGTGGCTGCGGTACCGGCCCTTGCGCCCAAGACCGAACGCGAGCACCTGCTACAAAACCGCTGGCTCATCCTGTTCTTCAGTGTCGTGAGCATGGTCGCCGTCGCGAACCTGCAGTACGGCTGGACGTTCTTTGTCCCGTCGATCGTCAAGCACATGAACTCGACCGTCGCGCTGGTGCAGGTCACCTTCACCTTGTTCGTGCTGCTCGAGACCTGGCTCGTTCCGTTCGAGGGGTACCTCGTCGACCGATTCGGCCCGCGCAACCTCGTCCTCATTGGCGGCGTCTTCACCGGCCTCGGCTGGATCGGCGCGGGCATGTCCGAGGATCTCACCATGCTCTACCTCACCTACGGCCTCTCGGCCATCGGCGCGGGGATCGTCTACGGGACCGCGATCGGGAGCGCGCTGAAGTGGTTCCCCGACCACCGGGGCCTCGCTGCGGGTCTCACCGCCGCCGGATTCGGCGCCGGCTCGGCGCTCACGGTCTCACCCATCGCCGACATGATCGTCTCCTCGGGCTATCAGGCCACGTTCATCCAGTGGGGCATCATCCAAGGCCTCATCGTCATCGGCGCCGCGTTCTTCCTCAAGGCGCCGCCCGCGGGCTGGCTCCCGCGGACCTGGACGAGCGAAGCTCAGGCGCTCGAGCTCAGGAAGCGCCAGACCGGACTCGACGTCAAGCCGCAGGACATGGCCGCTTCACCGAATTTCTGGGTCCTGTACCTGATGATGGTCCTGGTCGCGACCGGTGGACTCATGGCCACCGCGGCGCTCGTGCCGATGGCCATCGAGTTCGGGGTGGCGAAGTTCCCGATCACGTTCCTCTGGATCGCGCTGCCGGCGGCCACGTTCGCGGCATCGCTGGACCGCACGGTGAACGGCTTCATCCGGCCGATGTGGGGGTTCATCTCCGATCACATCGGGCGCGAGCTCACGATGACGATCGCCTTCGGGTTGGAGGCGCTCGCGATCTTCCTCCTCACCCGCTTCGCCACCGACCCGATCCTGTTCGTCATCTTCACCGGATTCACGTTCTTTGGCTGGGGCGAGATCTTCTCCCTCATGCCCGCGACGATCGGCGACTTCTTCGGCCGCAAGTACGCGACGACGAACTACGGGTTCCTCTACACCGCCAAAGGCACCGCTTCGGTCTTCGTGCCGATCGGCGCGGCCCTCGCGACGGGCGCGGCGTTCGATTTCCGTGCCGACATCCTCCTGCTCATCGGCGGACTCCTGGTCTTCTACACCCTGTTCCTCGGCCCGGTCATGCTGCGGCGGCCGATCGCCCGGACCACGCGGACGGCCCTCTTTGCGGTGGGCGGCCTCGCGATCCTCTACGGTCTGGCGATCACCGTCTGGCCCAAGCAGATCCCGCCGACCGGCATCGCGACCTGGAAGGTCCCGGCCATCGGCTATCAGGGCGTCTTCGGGATCGCGGCGATCTTCGACGTGGTCGCCGCGCTCATGGCCTTCTTCGTTCTCCGGCGGATGAAGGTCCCAGCCGGTGGCCAGCGACCGAGCGTCGAGCGCCCAGCCGCGGTCGTTGCCCCGGCGGGAGCGGACTAGCGACCGTAGCGAGCGGTGTCGCGCTCCTCGGTGGCCACGGCGATCACCGAGGAGCGCGACGACACACCAACGCCCATCATGGCCGGGATGACCCGTGCGCGGCTGCGTTTTCCGGAGGGCGATCCGATCGAGCTGGCGCTTGAGGAGGTGCTCGAGTACGGCCCACCCGTCCCGGGCTTCCGGGCGTGGCTGGGCGCGGTGTTCGCCTCGACCACCGGCCGGTGGGTCATCCGTTTCGCCGATGACGAGATCCTGGGGCTCCGCCGCGACGAGCTCACGCGCGTCCGGGTGACCGCCGACGGCGCCGAGCTCACCTTCGGCGAGCGCACCGTCGCGGTCCGCGAGGCGGACGTTCGCTCCTACGCTCCCGAGCCGGAGGGCCCGCGCTCGTGGCTCGGACGCCTCGCGCACGGGTCGGGTGACGCGTGGATCAGGCTCCGCGACGGGCGCGAGCTCCGATTCGCGATCGGCAACGGGCCGCACGTGAGCTTCATCGAGCCCGCCGTCGCGCCGACGTCATCGTGATGCGGGCCCCGCCCCCCGACCGGCCGTTCCTCCATGTGCCGTACGGGGACCAGGAGATCGAGTTCATGGTCCAGCCCTGGTTCGACGTGGACGTCTTGGAGTCGTCGTCCCGGCCGCCGGTGGCCGACGTGGACCGAGCAGCACGCGGATCCCTCGCGGCGCCACTTGGCTGCGCGCCACTACGCGAGCTCGCGCGCGACGCGATCAGCCGCTCCGGAGCGCGCCCGGCCCAGGCGATCATCGCCGTCACCGACGTGACCCGGGCCTGCCCCGACGACCTGCTCGTGCCGCCGCTGCTGGATGAGCTGAACGCCGGCGGGATCGGCGACGAGCACATCAGCGTGATCGTCGCGGTGGGCCTGCACCGCCCCACGACCGACGCAGAGAAGCGCGCGACGCTCGGGGGGATCGTCGACCGGGTCCGGGTCTTCGACTCCGCCGGGCGCGACCCGGAGCAATGGGCCGCGCTCGGCGACATTCCGCCGTATGGCGTCCCCGGATACACCCAGCGCGCCGTCGCCGAGGCCGACCTGGTGATCGCGACCGGGATCGTCGAGCCACATCAGTACGCCGGCTACTCCGGCGGCGCGAAGACCGTCGCCATCGGCTGCTGTGGTGAGCCGGTGATCACCGCGACGCACGGGATGCGGTTCCTCGAGGACCCCGCGGTGCGGCTCGGCCGGACCGCGGGGAATCCGTTCCAGGCGACGGTGCGCGAGATCGCGCGACGGGCGGGCCTGCGCTTTTGCATCAACGTCGTGACCGACGATCACGAGCGCGTCGTCGCCGTCGCCGCCGGCGCGCCGAGCGCGGTACACGATCATCTGGTCGGGATCGCCGCGGAGATCTACACCCGGCCGATCGACAAGCAGTACGACATCGCGATCGCCGGCGTGGGCGCGCCGAAGGACGCGAACCTCTACCAGGCTTCACGCGCGGCGACATACCTGCGCTTCGCGCCCACGCCGGTCGTGCGTCAGGGCGGTGCGATCATCGTGCCCGCGCGTCTGGACGAGGGCGCCGGCGACGGCGCCGGCGAGCAGCGCTTCCTGGCGGCCCTGGAATCCGCCGCGTCACCCGCGGCGGTAGTGGAGGCGGCGCGCGCCCACTTCGCCGGGGGCGAGCAGCGCGCGGTGATGGTCGCGCTCACCCTCCAGCACTGTCAGGTCATCGTCGCCGCGTCCGAAGCGCCCGAGATCGTGCGCCTCGCCAAGCTGCGCGCGGCGGTGGACGTGGAAGAAGCGCTCGACATCGCCTACGAGCACGTCGGCCGGCCGGCGCGCGCGAGCGTCCTGCTCGTGCCGCGTGCCCTCCACACGCTGCCCGTCGTGCGGGAGCCGGCCTCTACCTAGGCCGGATCGACTGCGCGGGCAAGCCCAGCTCGCCTGGTCTCCGGGGCTACTTCGCCTTGGTCTTGACCCCCGCCGGTTCGAAGCTCTTCCGGCGCGCGATCGAGATCTCGAGCAGTCGCGCGATCCCATCAGCGTCACCTTTGGCCCGGCGCATCAGCTCGGCCTCAGTCCGGCCGATCATCCCGCAGGTGGCGCAGTCCCCCGTTCCACTGAGCCGGGCATGGCAATGGTGACAATGCACCTCGAATGCGCCCAGAGGCTGGATCAAGTCCTGGGAGCGGGCTTCCGCGAGGAGCGTTTCGAGCGCTGCAGCCATTTCGTGCTTCCTTTCCACTGTGGACGGTCCTGCGGCGGTCCGAATGACACGCGCCCCCATTCTGCGCGCGCCGGCGCGCGGTCGAGCTCCAAGCTCCGCGACCGCCGATCGCCGATCCGCCGCGACGGCCGCGCCATGGGGGCGCTGCCGCGATCCCGCTCTAGGCAGACGACGCGGCGGCCGCCCCGACACCGAGGCGCTGGGCGACATCGGCGAAGGTCGAGTCTTCGGCGTACAGCCGTTCCAGGTCGGCACGCGAGCGCTTGGCGTTGCCAAGCTCCCCGTACGCCAGGGCGCGTTCGTAGCGAAGCTCGTGGAGCAGCTCATCGCTCCGCCCAGCCCGGCGCGCCAGCGCTGCGGTCGCGACCTGGACGGCGGCCTCGGGGAGCTTCAGCTGGCGGAGGGCGCGAGCGCGAAACAGCAGGAGCACGGTCTGGACCGGCGTGAGGTTCTGCACCTTCTCGGTGAGCGCGATCACCCGCTGCCGGTCGCCGTCGGCCCCGCCATCGAGCAGCAGCTCGCAGGTCGAGGCGAGCACCACCGGATCGTCCGGCGAGCCCGCGCGGATCAGGTCGAGCGTGCGCAGCGCCTCGTCTCGGCGACCGGCCCGCTGAAGGATCTCGACCAGGACGAGGAGCGCGCCGTCGCGGGTGTGCGGGAGCTGCGCGGTGAGCTCATCGGTGATCTGGAGGCTGAGCAGCGAGCTGACCCCGTACTGCCGCAGGCTGGCGCCGAGCTGATCGGCATGCGCCACGGCGGACCGGATCAGTTGCTCGGCCTGTCCCACGAGCCCGCGCTTGAGGGCGAGCGCGCCGGCGAACATCGCGCCATCGGCGAGGTGGCTCGCCGCCGAGAAGTCGGCGAACGCCTGGTCCTCCTGGCCCTGGGTGATGGCGCGCAGCCCGTCGACGAACCGCCGCTCCTCCGGCGGAGTCACCAGGCGCTTGAAGAATCCGACGCGCAGGCGGTCCGCCGGCTGCACCAGCGGGACCGCGGGAGCGGCTGCCGGACCGCGGCCGGCCCGCGCACCCGTCGGCCGTTGCCGATCGGTCTGGGTGTAGTACAGGCCGGTGCCGGGGATCCCGACCGTCACCCGCCGCCCGCGGGAGCCGACGGTGTAGTGCGCGCCGCGGACGCCAAAGGACATCGACGCCCCGGACTTGCTCAGGTTGACGCTGACGCCGGGGAAGAGCCGCACCCGTCGCGTGAAGCGAAGACCCATGCCTACCTCTCAGCTCTGCCCGGACTTTTCTGGTCTCCGTCCCGACCTGTTAACTTTAGAGTATACAAACAAGTACACTTTTAGAAGAAAGCCGTGTCCGTTGTCACAGGGAGCAGATGACCGAAATGACGACTGTCGTGCGCATGCGAGAGGACACCAAGCTGGCGCTCCGGGATCTGGCCAAGGCCAGCGGCCGCCCGATGAGCGATGTCTTGGCGGACGCCGTCGAGAGCTACCGCCGAACCGTGTTCCTGGCCAGGGCCGCAGATGCCTATGCCACGGCACGCCGGCTGGACCCCGACGTGGACCGTGCGCTCTGGGAGAGCACGGTCGCCGATGGCCTGACGGACTAGCGAGTGCCGGCCGCACCCCAGCGTGGCGAGGTTTGGACCGTCCAGTTCGGTCCCGTCGTCGGCCACGAGCAAGGTGCGGAACGTCCGGCGGTGATCCTGTCGACGGACCAGTTCAACCGGAGCGCAGCCGATCTCGTCGCCGTCGTTCCGATCACCCGGACGGACCGACGCATTCCATTCCACGTCGAGATCGCGCCGCCCGACGGTGGCCTGACCACCACGAGCTACGCCCTCTGTGACCAGATCCGAACCGTTGCGCGATCTCGCCTCTCGAGGGTACGCGGACGCCTTTCCACCGAAGCAATGGCGGCGATCGAAGGACGCCTGCGGATCCTGCTGGAGCTCTGACCCGACCAGGGGACGAGGACCGCGCGGATCGGGGTCGCGCCGCTACGCGGCGAACGGGGACACGAGCGCGTCGGCCGACCAGCGGAGCGGCGCCAGGGTACCGCTTGCGACCACGTCCTCGCGTCCGCGCAGCAGCGCGAGCGCGGCCTCGGACACCTGGGCATCGCTCAGCGACAGTGTGTCCCGCAGATACACGATCAGCGGACCGGCCGGGCGCTCAGGCACGACGGAGAGCGCCATCCGCAGGCAGTCGCGATCGGTCTCCATCACGAACGGCCACTTCGCGTTCTCGGGGGACTGGGCGGTCAGCGAGTTCAGCATCGTGACCTCCTCGTTCACCTTCTTGGCGAAGCGGCGAGGGACGAAGTCGATCAGGCCCATCCCCATCGCGTTCCCGTCGCTCTCGTCGGCCAGGTCGCGGACGACGATCCGGTGGACCACCGGCATCCCCGGCTGCCAGGGCTGGCCCTGCACGTAGCCGTAGACGCTGCGGCCGATGATGTTCGTGTCGATCCCGGCGCCGGAGATGTTCTTCCCCATCCGGTCGAAGATGAGGACGTCGATCTCGTCCAGCGGCAGCCGGCCCATCAGGCCCTTCGCCTCCACCAGGAGCCGCTCCTCGTGGGCGAAGAAGCCGTCCAGCGGCACCGCCTCGATCTTCGCGGTCTCGTGATAGGCGTTCTCCAAGATCGCGACGCCGCCGATGATCTTGCCGCTCTCGATGATCCGCCCGGCGGCGGCGCGGATCGCGTTCCCCAGGCCGATGCTAAAGATCTGGCGGTGACACTCGCGCGCGCCCTCGTATTTCCCGAGGCCGATCGCGCACATCTTGGACAGGCCGCTCTCGAGCGGTCCTTTGAAGTCGGTGTGCGGCTTCACCCGGTTCAGCAGCAGCACGCCGTCGGCCTGCCAACCGGCCTCGGCGATGAACGCCTCGACGCCCGCCGGCGTCGTGCCGAGGCTGCGGGCGTCCATGCCGTCGCGGATCGGGACGCCCAGATCCTCGGCGGTGAGGCCGTAGTGGGCCAGGAGGTTGCGCTGGCCTTCGGATGTCGCGCCGCCGTGGCTCCCCATCGCCGGAATGACGAACGGCCGGTGGCCGAGCGCCGTGAGGGCGTCGATCGCCGCCCTGGCGATGACCCCGATGTTGGCGATCCCCCGGCTCCCCAGCGTGACGCCGATCTCGGCCCCGGCCGGGAGGGTCCGCGCGGCGAGCACCTGGGTCACGGCGTTGCGGGTCGCCGCAACAACGTCGGCCACGACCGGCCGCGGGAAGGCGATCGTGACCGGGGCCAGGTGCAGGTCGTCGAGATCCATCGCGCTCCTAGGCTACGACGCCGATTCCCCCAAGGGGGTGAGGGGTGGCCCAGGGGCGGGGCGTTCAATCCTGTGGATGAACAACCACCTTCGGCTCTTCGGGCGACCGGCCAAGGCGCCGGCGACAACGCCGGACGAGCGTCCGGAGCCCGAGACGGCCGACGCCCCGGACGGGATGCCGGTCGTCGACCGCGCCGGCACCGCCTTCGAGACGGCCCGCGACAGTGCCCTGGGAGTCGGCCTGTTCCGGGTGGACAGCGTGGAGGACCTCCCCCGCCTCGCCGCCGACACCGTCGTCCTCTACGCCGCCCACGATCAGGCCGAGCTGGAGCGCGGCTACGCGCTCATGCGCCGGCAGCCGACGGTCGTCATGGGCATCGGCCTGGGCGCCGAGTCCGGCTCGCGGGCCCTGAACCTCGGCGCGATCGGCTACATCCACGACGGTCTCGACCGGTCGCAGCTGTCCGGAGCCTTCGGCGACGCGCTCACCCGCCTCCGGTATCGCACCGTCCGCGCCACCGGCTCGCTCGCCCTCTCTGCCTGAGGCGCGCCTCCCGGGCCGCGCCGTTCGCGCTTCCTAGAATGCCCGCGTGACCGTTCACGCTGTGCCCTGGCCTGCCGGGACGATCACGATGCTCTTCACCGATATCGAGGGATCGACCGCGGGCATCCGGGCGCTCGGGTCCGACCGCTGGGAACAGCTCCTGGAGCTCCACGGTCAGATCCTTCGCGCCACGCTGTCGGAGCACGACGGCATCCCGGTCCGCACCGAAGGCGATGCGTTCTTCGTCGTGTTCACCAGCGCCCGGAGCGCGGTCGCCGCCGCGGCCGCCGCGCAGGGCGAGCTCCACCGCGCGCCGTGGCCGCACGGGGCCACCGTGCGCGTGCGGATGGGCCTCCACACCGGCGAAGCGCGACCCGCCACGACGAAGACCGGCATGGATTACATCGGCTTCGAGGTCACCCGCGCGGCGCGGATCGCCGCCGCCGGCCATGGCGGGCAGGTCCTCATCTCGGACACGACGCGCGCGCTCGTCCACGACCAGCTGGCCGACGGCCTCGAGCTCCGCGACCTGGGCGAGCACCGGTTCAAGGACCTCGAGCGGCCGCAGCGTGTGTATCAGCTCGTCATCGACGGGCTGCCCGATGACTTCCCGCCGCTGCGCAGCCTCGATGCGACGCCGAACAACCTACCCACCCAGACCACTTCGTTCGTCGGCCGCGAATCGGAGATCGCCAAGGCGCTCGCGCTGCTGGACGCCAGCCGGCTCCTCACCTTCACCGGCAGTGGCGGCACGGGCAAGACCCGGCTCGCCCTGCAGGTCACCGCGGCCGCCCTCGACCGCTTCGCCGCCGGCGCCTGGCTCGTCGAGCTCGCGCCGATCACCGATCCCACCGGCGTGGCGGGGGCCGTCGCGGCGGCGCTCCACGTGTCCGAGCGGCCCGGCCACGATCTGCTCACCGTCGTCACCGAATCGCTCCGGAGCCAGGAGCTCCTCCTCGTCCTCGACAACTGCGAGCACCTCATCGAGTCGTGCGCGCAGGTCGCCGACACGCTGCTGCGGGCGTGCCCCCGGGTGAAGATCCTCGCGACGAGCCGCGAGGCCCTGAACGTCCCGGGCGAGACCATCGTCCCGGTCCCGTCGCTGCGCTCACCGGACGCCGGCCCGCTGCCGCCGCTTGAGGAACTGGGCGGGTACGCCGCGGTACGGCTGTTCGTCGAACGGGCCTCGGCGTTCCAGCAGGACTTCGCGCTCACTGCCGAGAACGCCGACGACATCGTGCGGATCTGCCGGCGCCTGGACGGCATCCCGCTCGCCCTGGAGCTCGCCGCGGCGCGCGTGCGCGCGCTTTCGTCGGGCCAGGTCGCGCAGCGGCTCGACGACCGCTTCCGCCTCCTGACCGGCGGCGGCCGCACCGTCGTCGCGCGGCAGCAGACCCTCCGCGCGCTCATCGATTGGAGCTACGACCTCCTCAACCCTCCCGAGCGGACCCTTCTCGCGCGCCTCGCGGTCTTCGCCCGCGGCTGGACGATCGAGGCGGCCGAGGGGATCTGCAGCGGCGATGGACTGGAGCGCGCCGACATCCTCGATCTCCTCGCTCATCTGGTCGACAAGTCGCTCGTCGTCAAGCAGGACCGCGCCGGGAGCGCGCGCTACGCGATGCTCGAGACGATCCGCGAGTACGCGCGGGACAAGCTGGTCGCTTCGGGCGATGCGCCGCGCATCCGCGAGCGCCATTTCGACCATTTCCTCGAGCAGCTTGAGCGCGCGTCCGCCGTCTTCGGCGGGAGCGAGAGCCGGCGGCTCGCCGGAGACTACGAGAACCTTCTGGCCGCTCTGGAGTGGGCCGAGGCCGAGCCGGGGACCGACGACCGCGTCCTCCGGTTCGCCAGCTCGATGATGCAAGTGGCGATGCATCGTGGTCGCGGTCCGACCGACATCCGGCAGACCCTGAGCCGCGCGCTCGCGCGCAGCGATCCGGCTGCCCACACCGCCAGCCGGGCGCGCGCGCTGCAGACGGCGGCCGCGCTGGCCGCGGTCCACCGCGACTTTCCTGCGGCACTCGTCTACGCGACCGAGGCGGTGGCGATCCATCGTGAGCTGGGGAACATGCGCGATCTCGCGCAGACGCTCAGCTTTCTCGGGGCGTCCACGAACGACGCCGCGGCGCTCGCCGAGGCCGAGGCCCTCGTGACCCAGAGCGGCGATACCGCGGGGTTGGCCCTGCATCGGTTCCTTCGGGCGGAGGCGGCGATGGATCGCGGGAGCTACGACGAGGCCCGGCTGCTTCACACCGAAGCATTGGCGTACTTCCGTCACGCCGGCGGCGACCTGCCGATCCGCGCCACCCCGCTCCTCGGCCTTGCCCGGATCGCCTGCGCCGACGGCGACCTGACGCAGGCTCGCGCCCTTGTGGAGGAGGCGCTCGCGATCCATCGGAAGGCCGGCGAGAACCCCTTCGGGGTCGCGATCGCGCTGACCAGCCTGGGCGAGATCGACCGCTGCGAGGGCAAGGCCGCGGAGGCGACCCCGTTGTTCGAGGAGGCCCTCCGCGACGGCCGGGGGTTCGACGACGCTCCGCTGATCTCCTGGTCATTGCACAACCTCGGTCACGTCGCGTTGCAGGCCGGTGACCTGCCGCTCGCCGCGGCGCGGCTCAACGAGAGCCTCACGCTCCGGCGGCGCGGGGGACCGCCCATCGACCTCGCCTCTTCGTTTGCCGCATTCGCCTCGCTCGCGATGCGCGCCGGGTCGCCGGGCGACGCGGCGCTGCTCTTCGCCGCCGCCGACGCGATGCTCGCCACGGTCCAGGGCGTCCTCGCGCCCGCCGACGTCCAGGTCCGGTCGGCCGACATCGCCGTGGTGCGAGCGCAGTTGGGCGACACGGCCTTCACCGCGGCGAGCGCGGAGGGACGGGAGGCCAGCCTGGAAGCGGTCTACCGGCTCACCGACCGCCTCGGTCAGGACCTCGTGCGACGAGCCCGCGCGAGGTAACGATCCAGAGAAGCCCGTTCGCGCTTTTCGCTTGGGTCGACCGATGCGCGCTTCGCCGGGCCAGCTGAGCCGGCTGACACGGTCCTTGAAGCGCTGACCTCATGGCCCAGGCGAATGTCTTCTTCCCCGACGCCCTGTTGGCGGTCTCCGCCCGGCTGGCCGACGAGTCGGTCTGCACGTTCGACGCCGGCTTCACGCGGCTGAACGTCGAGGTCCTCGCCGGCTGATCATGATCAGGGGGCGGTCACCTGGGGTCGGCTATCCGGAAGCGCATCTCCCAGGCGGGATCATGCGGCTTGACGCGACGCATCTTCTGAATCATGATCTGCAGCATGAAGAGGGCAACGACGCCGATCCGTGTTTCGGTGCCGGTTCCCGACCGCGTCCGGGGCGCCGTTCGCTCTCCAGACCTCGTCGATCTGCCGGAGGGCGCGTCGGCAGCGTCGATCTACGAGCGCCTCCTCGAGTACGGCTACGACGCCGCGGTGCGAGCCAAGCGGCACCGCGAGCAGCTGGCGTCGGCACTGGCCTACGAGCGCGATCCGGAGCGACGCCGGATCGCCGCTGACCTTCAGCGCGCTTCCCTCCAACAAGGCGTCATCTAGACCACCCGTGCCCGTCCTGCGGGGCACCGTGCACCACCTCCACGCGCCGGGCGGCACGACCAGCCGCGCTGTGGTCATCAGCAACGACCGCTGGAACGCCGTGATGTCGCAGATCGCGGTGCTACCGGTGGTCCAGTCATTACGACCAGGTGAACGCCCGTACGCGGTGCCATACGACGGGCACTTCGTCACGACGGCCCGTCCTCTGGCGATCCTCGCCCCTCCGCATCCCGGCTCCCCGGTCGGCCCGGCGATCGCCGGTCTGTCATCGGTGGAGCTCGACGCGGTGGAGGAACGACTCGCCGAGTTCTTGCAGCTGCCGGCGCTGCTCCGAGGCGTCGGTGCGATCGCAAGACCGACCGGAGATACCGCCGCGTATCCGCTGTGGGGCGAGGTTTACCGTGGCCCGGTCCTCGGGGGCGAACGGAAGCGCTTCGTCGTCGTCAGCCCCAGCGACTGGAACCGGGAGTCGGGGTTGGCAGTGGGAGTCCGCACGACGACCCAGCTGAAGATCGACGACCTGTGGTTCCCGCCGATCCTCGGCGGCACGAGCCGCGCCTGTTGCGGCGACGCCTCCACGTTCCCGTTACGGGAGTGGCGGCTTCACCGACGAGATCGGCCCGTGCCTTTCACGGCAACGGCCGGCGATATGGCCGCGATCGCCCGCGGACTGGCAGACGTTTACGAGCTCGACGGTGCGGGCTAGCCGCGCCGGACGAGCCGGAGCGGCGCGGTGAGGCCGGAGCGGATCGCGGCGTTCTGCCAGATGTTCTTCGCGTTCTTCCACTGCCGCCGGCCGTCGACGCAGACGATCTTGTCCTCGACCGGCGTCGTCGCGCCGAAGTGCTTCGCCAGGTTCCCGAGGGTCTGCCGCCAGAGGTCGTTCTGCATCCGCTCGCCGAGCACCGGCATCATCATCGCGAGCTCCCAGAACGGATCGCTCGCCCGGGTGAGCTCGTGGACCTGCACGACGGTCACGCCGCCGTCGGCGTGCGCGCTGAAGGTGAGTGGGCCCGCGAACGGGTGGCCCTCGGGCGACATGAAGCTGAACGATTCATCGTCGGCGTAGATCACGAGCACGCCGGTCGCCATCGTCGGCGTACCCGGGATGCTCGCGTTGATCAGCCCCACCTCGCCCGGGGCGATCCCGACCTCGGAGAGGAACATCTTCTGGCCCTTCGGCCAGAACTCGGCGAAGCGAGTCTTCCAGACCTGGATGACCTCCTGCGGCGTGACCGCGGCGCCGTCCAGACGGACCGAGAACGTCTTCTGGAACAGCCGGCCAAAGCCGCCGTTGGCGGCGTTGAGCTTGCGCCCGCGCACGTTCGCGTTGACCGCCCCGGCAACGTCGCCCGGATCGAGCTTCGCCGGCTTCGCCCAGTTCGCCTCGTTGCGTGCCATCGCCGTCCTCCTACGCTCCGCGTGCCGCCGTGAGCGCCGCGTCCTCGGTGTCGTGGATGCCGATCGCCTCATCGAGGCGGGTGAGCTCGAAGATCTGCTTGTAGTGCTCGTTCAGGCCGCAGGCCAGGAGCTTCTGCTTCTGCCGATTCGCCCGGACGAGCAGCGTGACGAGCAGCCCGATGCCACCGCTGTTCATGTAGTCGAGGCCGGAGAAGTCCAGCACGACCATGCGGGTCTTCTCCCCCGCCTGCCCGTACGCCGCCATGAGCGGCTGCTCCGAGGCCGCAGTGACATCGCCGCGGATCCGGATCACGATCGTCCGCTCGTCGATACGGTCTGCCGAGGTCGCCGTGGTCGCCGCTGTCATTTCACCCCTCCGTCATTCAATGCCGCGTTCTCGTCCGCGAAGATCGTCATGAAGTCCGCCAGGCGGGTGATCTCGAAGATCTCCTTGTAGTGGTCGCTGAGCCCCGAGGCCCGGACGGCGCGGCCCTCCTTGCGGGCGCGCGCGAGGATCCCGACGATGAGGGCGATCCCGGTGCTCGACAGGAACTCCACCCCGGCGAAGTTCAGGAGCAGGATCTTCGCGCCGTGCGCCGCGGCCGCCGCGTAGGCGTCGGTCAGGACGGCCTCCGCGGTCGAGTCGATCTGCGCCGGCAGATCCACGACGGCTGTCCCCTCGTGATACCGGACCGCACCCGTGGTGGTGGTCATTCCGCCGCTCCCTTCTCGCCAAGTCGCATGACGAGCTCGATCGTGTGATGCGTCTCGCTGGTGTGCGTGCGCATCTCGTCGACCATGTTCTTGATGAGGAACAGGCCCCACCCGCGCGGCTTCTGGAGCCCGGCGAGCTTCGCCTCGATGTCCGGGGTCTCGGCCTCGGTGATCTCCTTCCCGCCGCCGCTGTCCACGATCCGCACGATGAGCTCGCGCTCGGTGGTGCTCACCTGGACGCTCACCGGGAGGCTCGGGTCGCCGTGGTTCCCATGCTCGATCGCGTTCATCGCTGCCTCGGACACCGCGGTCTTCAGGCGCTCGTACCGCTTCGGGTCGAGCCCGACGTCCTTCACCGCCGTGGCCACCCGCTCCATCACGGTGCGCTCATTGCCCGCGGCGCTCGGCTCCTCGAACTCCGCGAGCACGCGCTCTTCCAGCACACCTGCGGATCGCGCGGATCGCGAAAGCGTCACGAGGGTGATGTCGTCCTCCTGCTCCCAGGCCGGGCCGGTGAACGTGTGAAGCGCGTCCATGAGCCCGTCGATGAGCTCCTGCCCGATGCCGAGGTGACCCATGAGCGCGCGCATCCGCGGGAAGCCGAACATCGCGCGCGAGCCGTCGTGGGCCTCGGCGAGGCCGTCGCTGTGGAGCAGGAGCACATCACCCGGATTGAGGACCGCCTGCTTCTCCTGATAGCGCATCCCCGGCATCGCGCCGAGCGGCATGCCGGTGGCCCGCAGCTCCTCCACCGTGTCGTCGCGCCGGACGAACGGGAGGTCGTGGCCCGCGTTCGCGAACGTGAGCGCGCCGGTGCGCGGGTCGAGGACCGCATAGAGGCAGGTGACGAACATGTTCGCCGGAATGTCGTCGTGGAGGAAGTCGTTCACCCGCTCGAGCACCGCGCTCGGCGCGACCAGGCGCGGCGCTTCGCTTCGCAGAATGCTTCGGGTCGTCGCCATGACCAACGCCGCCGGCACGCCATGTCCGGTGACGTCCCCGACGACCAGGCCGACGCGGCCCTCGGAAAGCTCGATGAAGTCGTAGAAGTCGCCGCCGACCTGGGTCGCGGCGCGGTAGAACGCGGCGATCTGCCAACCCGGCAGGTCGGGCACGGTCTTGGGGAGGAACTGCTGCTGGATGAGCTGGGCGACCCGGAGCTCCTGGTTGATGCGCTCACGCGCCCGGACCTCGGCCTCCTGCTCGCGGACGAGCTGGGCGACGCGGACCGCCGGCGAGGCCTGCGCGGCCAGCTTTTCAAGGAGCCGGCGGTCGTCGGTCGAGTAGTCCTGGTCTGAGAGCCGGCGACCGAGGTTGAGGAGTCCGATGAGCTCGCCCTGGCTGATGAGCGGGACAACCAGCTTCACGCCGGACTCGCGCAGCGCGGCCACCGCGGGCGAGTCCAGGTGCAGATCGTCGATCGCCACGGCGCCGGAGCCGGCGTGGAAGTAGGCGAGGATCGGGTCGTTCGGGGCGATGTCGATCGGGGGCGCGTCGATGATGCGGCTGGCTTCCGCGGGCCGAGGCGCCGCGGCACGCTCCGCCGCTCCCCGTCCCAGCATCCCGCGCAGTCGTCCGGTGACCATGCTCATCTGTCGACCTTTCTACGCCAGTGGCGTCCGAAAATCGTTACGGGAATCACCGCCGCGCCTCCCGCAGCCA
>DATCNH010000074.1:0-7043 GCA_036565345.1 Candidatus Limnocylindria bacterium
GCCTCGCAGCGCCCGCCCTTCACGTTGAACGAGAAGCGGCCAGGGGTGTACCCGCGCAGTCGGGCCTCGGGCACCGCGGCGAAGAGATCGCGGATGGGTGTGAACAGCCCGGTGTAGGTGGCCGGATTGGACCGGGGGGTCCGGCCGATCGGCGATTGGTCGATGTCGATCACCTTGTCGACGTGGCTGATGCCCTCCACCGCGCGGTGCGTGCCGGGGCGCTCCTTGGCCCGCGAGAGGGCCTGCGCGAGCCGCCGATAGAGGATGTCGTTCACCAGGGTGCTCTTCCCCGACCCGGAGACCCCGGTCACGGCGATGAACACCCCGAGCGGGAAGGCGACATCGATGTCCTTCAGGTTGTGCTCGGTCGCGCCCCGGACGGTGATCACCTCGCGGCGGGGTGGCCGCCGCGAGGCCGGCACCGGGATCCGCCGCCGGCCCGCGAGGTAGGCCCCGGTGATCGAGCGCGGCGCCCGGAGGATCGCCGCGAGGTCGCCCTCGGCGACGATCTCGCCGCCGTGCTCTCCGGCGCCCGGTCCCACGTCGATGACCCAGTCCGCGGTGCGGATGGTCTCCTCGTCGTGCTCGACGACCAGGACGGTGTTGCCGATGTCACGCATGCCGAGCAGCGTCCGGATGAGCCGGGCGTTGTCGCGCTGGTGGAGCCCGATCGACGGCTCATCGAGAATGTAGAGGACTCCCATCAGGCCCGAGCCGATCTGCGTCGCCAGGCGGATACGCTGCGCTTCGCCACCGGAGAGGGTTGTCGCGGCGCGGTCGATGGTGAGGTAATCGAGCCCGACGTCCTTGAGGAAGCCCAGCCGGGTGCGGATCTCCTTCACCACCTGCTTGGCGATCTTGCGGTCGCGGGCGCCGAGCGGCCCGCCGCGCTCGCGCTCGAGCGTGGCGATCCAGTCGAAGGAGTCGAGGACCGAGAGCCGCGAGACGTCGACGATGTTCATCGGCCCGATGCGTACCGCGAGTGTCTCCGGCCGCAGCCGAGCGCCGCCGCACACCGGGCACGGGCGCTCGCTCATGTAGCGCTCGAGCTCGGCCTTGATGAACTCCGAGGTGGTCTCCCGATAGTGCTTCTCGACCCAGCCGAGGACGCCGTCGAACTCGACCTCGTAGGTGCGCTTCTGCCCGCTCCGATTCTCGTAGCTCAGCTTCAGCGGGCCGCCGACGCCGTGGAGCAGCGCGTGGAGCGCGGTCTTGGAGAGGTCGCGGACCGGGGTCTTCAGCGAGAACCGCAGCTTCTTGGACAGAGCCTCGAGGATCGCGACGCGGTACGCCGCGGTGCTGTTCGCCTTCTGCCAGGGCAGCACCGCGCCCTCGGCGAGCGACAGGTCGGGATTCGCGAGGATGAGGTCGCCGTCGGGTTCCAGCCGGGTGCCGAGGCCGGTGCAGGCCGGGCAGGCGCCATGGGGCGAGTTGAACGAGAACGTGCGCGGCTCGACCTCCCCGATCGAGAAGTCCCCCTCCGGGCAGGCAAGGCGCTCGGAGAAGACCCGCTCCCCGATCTTCCCGTCGGCATCGGCCACGACCGCGAGGCCTTCCCCGAGGCGGAGCGCGGTCTCCACCGAGTCGGTAAGTCGCGAACGGTCTTCCTCCGATCCCGCGCGGTGCACCACGAGGCGGTCGACGACCACCTCGATCGAGTGCTTCTTCATCTTGTCCAGGGTGATGTCCTCGGTGAGCTCCCGGACGAAGCCGTCGACCCGCACCCGGGCGAAGCCGCCGCGCTTGGCCGTGAGCAACAGCTGCTGGTGCTCGCCCTTCCGGTCGCGCACGAGTGGGCCGAGGATGAGCAGGCGCGCGCCGTCCGGATATTCCAGGATCTGGTCGACGATCCCCTGGACCGTCTGGGCCACGATCGGGATCCCGTGGGTCGGGCAGTGCGGGACGCCGACCCGCGCGAAGAGCAACCGGAGGTGGTCGTAGATCTCGGTCACGGTGCCCACGGTGGACCGCGGGTTCCGGGTCGCGCCCTTCTGGTCGATCGACACCGCCGGGGAGAGCCCCTCGATGGAGTCGACATCCGGCTTCTCCATCTGCCCGAGGAACTGCCGGGCGTAGGCCGAGAGCGACTCGACATACCGGCGTTGGCCCTCGGCGTAGATCGTGTCGAACGCGAGGGACGACTTCCCCGATCCGGACAGGCCGGTGATGACCACCATCTTGTCCCGCGGGATCCGGACATCGACGTTCTTCAGGTTGTGCTCGCGCGCACCCTTGACCTGGATGTGGTCGAGCGGCATCAGGCGGCGGTGGTCGGAAGCGCGCGGGGATCGCGCGCGTCGCGGACGACGAGCCAGAGGTAGATCAACCAGACCGGGAGGGTGACCAGGCCGCCGGAGAGCGACTCGCCAGCGCCCTGGCGGTAGACCCCGTCTCCGCCCGTCAGGATGAGATACGACAACGCCTGGTAGATCCCCATCGGGAGGAGGATGATCGTCGCCAGACCGAAGACGACCGTGCCGAGCATCAGGTAGGCCCGCCGGAGGCCGGAGCGACCCTCGTCCGCGCCCATGATCCCGCGGCGCGCGGCCCAGTGGGCGGTCCAGAAGAGCGCGCCGAAGACGGTGAAGGTGATCCCGCGGATGAGGTCCTCGCCCCGGCGGCGCTCCTCCTGCCGGAGCTGCTGCTGCTGATAGTCGGGCGACGGCTCGAAGCACTTCTCATTCGGCGGACACGGCCGCGCCATCGCCGGCACCGGCTGCGCGCCGTAGACGAAACCGGGCCCGAAGGCGGCGGCGAGCCCGGCGTTCAGGATCCCGGAAAGCCCGACGACCAGCGTGAGGATCCCGGCGATGGAGGCGATGTAGAGGTAGAACCGGAGGAGGCTCCGCGGACCGAGATCGACTCCCTCGCCGCCGCGGCGGAACAGGACCGCCGCTCCGAGCGCGAGCAGCCCGAGGATCGCGATCGGGAACAGCACGCCGAGCACCATCATCTAGATCCCCCTTCTCCGCCGGACGACCCGCCGGGTCGTCTTCGGCTCGCCCAGCATGCTCTCCGGGCCCCGCTCGAGCACCAGCTGGCCGCGCAGCTCGACGACCTCGTCCCGGAGCGTCGCGGCCCGCTCGAACTCGAGGTCCTTCGCCGCGGTCTTCATGTCGCGCTCGAGGTCTTTGATCAGGCGCACCAGCTCGTCCTTGGGCATCCCGCCCGCGGCGATCGGCCGGCCGCCCCGCTCGTACCGGCCCTCGGTCTCGGCCGCCTGCCGGAGGCGCATCCCGATCTCCCGGATCGCCTTCACCACGGTCGTCGGCTCGATCCCGTGCTCGGTGTTGTAGGCGACCTGGACGGCACGGCGGCGGTCGGTTTCCTTGATCGCGCGATCCATCGAGTCGGTCCTGCGATCGGCATACATCACCACCCGGCCCTCGACGTGCCGCGCGGCGCGGCCGATGACCTGGATGAGCGACCCTTCCGAACGGAGGTAGCCCTCCTTGTCCGCGTCGAGGATCGCGACCAGGGTCACCTCCGGGAGGTCGATGCCCTCGCGCAGGAGGTTCACCCCGACCACGACGTCGTAGATCCCGAGACGCAGATCGCGGAGGATCTCGACCCGCTCGATCGTCTCGATCTCGGAGTGCAGGTAGTGGACCTTCACCCCCATCTCACGCAGGTAGTCGGCGAGGTCCTCGGCCATCTTCTTCGTGATCGTTGTCACCAGCGAGCGCTGGCCGCGCTCGACCCGGAGATTGATCTCCGCCAGCAGATCGTCGATCTGCCCCTCCGTCGGGCGGATGTCGATCTCCGGGTCGACCAGACCGGTCGGTCGGATGATCTGCTCCACCAGGACCGGCGTGTGCTCGAGCTCGTACGGGCCGGGGGTCGCCGAGACGAAGATCGTCTGATCGAGGCGCTCCTCGAACTCGCGGAACTGGAGCGGCCGGTTGTCCAACGCGCTCGGCAGGCGGAAGCCGTACTCGACGAGGATGTCCTTGCGGGCCTTGTCGCCTCCGTACATGCCGCGCGCCTGCGGGAGCGAGATGTGCGATTCATCGACGAACATCAGGAAGTCGGGCGGGAAATAGTCGAGGAGCGTCCAGGGACGGCTCCCGGCGGGCCGGCGGGCGAGATGGCGGGAGTAGTTCTCGACGCCGGCACAGGTCCCGGTCTCGCGCAGCATCTCGAGGTCGAAGTTCGTCCGCTGGAGCAGGCGCTGCGCCTCAAGGAGCCGGCCGCGATCGTTGAGCTCCTTCACCCGGATCACCAGCTCGGCCTCGATGTCCTTGATCGCCTCGAACAGCTTCTCCCGCGGGGTCACGAAGTGGCGCGCCGGATAGACGTCGACCCGATCGCGCTCGGCGAGGACCTCGCCGGTCAGCGGGTCGAGCTCGGTGATCCGTTCGACGGTATCGCCGAAGAACTCCACCCGGACGGCGAGATCCTCGTAGGCCGGATGGATCTCGAGCGTGTCGCCGCGAACGCGGAACTTGCCGCGCACGAAGTTCTGGTCGTTGCGCTCGTATTGGATGTCCACGAGGTGACGGAGCACGGTGTCCCGGCGGATGCGCTCGCCCTTGATGAGGCGCACCGTGACCGCGCCGTAGTCGACCGGCGCGCCGAGGCCGTAGATGCATGAGACCGAGGCGACGATGATGACGTCACGCCGCTCGAACAGCGCCCGGGTCGCCCCGTGGCGCATCTTGTCGATCTCCTCGTTCCGCGAGGAGTCCTTCTCGATATAGGTGTCGCTCCGGGCGACGTAGGCCTCGGGCTGGTAGTAGTCGTAGTAGGACACGAAGTACTCGATCGAGTTCTTCGGGAAGAACTCCTTGAACTCGCCGTACAGCTGGGCGGCGAGGGTCTTGTTGTGCGCCAGGATGAGCGCCGGCCGTCCCGCGTCGGCGATGACCTGGGCCATCGTCACGGTCTTGCCCGACCCGGTGACCCCCTTCAGGGTCTGGAATTTGTCGCCCCGCGCGAGCCCGGCGGACAGGGCCGCCGCGGCCGCGGGCTGATCCCCGGACAGTGGCCACGGCAGGACGAGCTCGAAGGGCGCGCGGCCGGCCGGCCGTTCGATCGGGACCTGCAGGAGATCGGTCGAGCTCACGGGCGCCTCACCGGGAACAGTTTAGAACAGACGTTCGGCGGAGAGCACGAGGGTCGTCCCTCCATTCTACCCGGGCCGCCGCGCCCAAGGCTGGGCGCAGACGGAGCCCGGGGAAGGCAAGGGGGACGAACGACCTATTGCGCCGGACGCGGCCAGCGCATCACGCTCTCCCTCGTCCAGCGTTCCTCTGTGGAGCGCTGAGGAAAGAAGAGGGACACCAGTGGAAGACCGTTCCAGCCGCCGCGCGCGCTTGGTCATGATCGTCGGCATCCTGCTCGCGGTCCTGGCGGGCGTGGGCGCGTTCGTCGTCGGCTCCGGTTCCCAGAGCGCCGCGCCGACGCCGGTGGAGACGACTCCCGTCGTCGTCGCGTCCCGGGAGCTGGCCCGGCTCACCAGCCTGACCGCGGCAGACCTCAAGCTCGAGCAGTATCCGGCGAGCATCGCGCCCGCGGGAGCGATCAAGGATCCGAAGGACGTCGTCGGCAAGGTCCTGAGCGTGGCGCTCGGAGCGGGTGAGCCCATCCTCCCGGCCAAGCTCGGATCGGCCACCGGCGCGGCGCCGTTCACGGTGTTCCCGCCGAACGCGCAGCCGCCGGCCGGCCAGGCCATCGCGCCGGGGACGCCCGACTACCGCGCCATTTCGATCACCGTGGCCGACGGCTTCGCCGCGGGCGGCGCGGTGCTGCCGGGCGACCTCGTCGACATCCTGTACACCCTGAGCCTCGATCCCGCGAAATACTTCCAGGGCAGTGACCAGAACCGCGTCGCCGACTTCTCGGCGAAGGTCGTGCTCCAGAACGTCCCGATCCTCGCGCGTGCCCTCACCGTCTACACCATCCGCACCGACGCTCAGACCGCGGAGCGCATCGCGTATCTGACCGCCTCCGGCGGAGCGCTCCAGCTGCTCCTTCGCAGCGGGCAGGACCAGCGGACCGCCGCGACCACCGGCGCGACCTTCGGCGACGCCTACAAGACCTTCAACCTCAAGGTGCCGAGCCGGGTCAACCCCTAACCTGACGTTCGGACCCGGCCGGCCAGCGGCCGCCGCCCGGACCGGATCAGCCTGCGGGCGCGCGAACCCCGGACCAGGCAGTGGCGACCGCGGCGCGAAGCGCGTCGCGGTCGCCGTCATTCTGGAAGATCCGCTGCGCCGCGGCGCGTAGATCGGCCTCGCCAGCCTGATGCGCCAGCCGCGCGAGCACCTGCTCCTCGGAGAGGCCTCGAGCGGCCAGCCGTGCGATGACCGCCTGCCGGTCGGCGAGCACGACCCAGATCCGGTCGCACACGCTCCGTAGCGAGGTCTCGACCAGCTTGATCGCCTCCACGACAAGGATCGCGTCGTCGGGAAGCATCGCGCGGGCCTCGAGCACCCGGGCGATCACGCGCGGATGGACGATCCGCTCGAGCTGGGCCAGCCGCCGCGGATCGGCGAAGACGATGTCGGCCAGCTTCCGCCGGTCGATCTCCCGGTCCTCGCCCAGGATCCCCGTGCCGAATTGCTGGACGATCGCGGTGTAGCCCACCGTCCCGCGCAGCTGCTCGTCGCGCGCGAGCGCGTCCGCATCGAGCACCTTCGCTCCGAGGTCGCGCAAGAGTCCGGCCACGGTCGATTTCCCCGCGCCGATCGGCCCGGTGAGCCCGACCACGAACGCCGTCAAGCGTTGCCCTGCCCGTGCTCCGCTCCCTGCCCCGCCGCGGTCCACTCCGAATAGAGCGCCCCGAGGGCCACCTCGAGCTCGGCATGCTCCGCCCCGAGGCGGCGGGTCTCCAGGTAGTTCCCCTGCTGCGCGATGTCCGCGAGCTTCTTGGACATCTGCGCGAGCTGCAATTCCATCGACGCGATCCGCGCCTCCAGCGCCCGCAGCGGATCCACCCGGCGGACCGACGACGACGTCCTTCGTCCCGGCGTGCGACGCGGGCCGTTCCCTGCGGACGGAGCGGCGTCCCGGGAGGTCGGCGGGGGTTCCCTCCGCAGAGG
>DATCNH010000075.1:0-26478 GCA_036565345.1 Candidatus Limnocylindria bacterium
ATCCGGGCGTGGCCGACCGCCCGGGCGACCTCATGGCCGCGGCCGAGGAGCGGCTGCGCGCGCTCGAGCGCGTGACGCGCGAGGCTGACGCGGCGCAGTGGCAACGGATCTGCCCCGCCGAAGGCTGGCCCGTCGCGCTCGTTTGTTACCACATCGCCCGCGGGTTCGACCGGCAGGCGTCGTTCATCGAAAGGGCGGCCGACGGAACGGGGCCGCACCGCTACCGCTGGGACGAGACGCACGCGCTCAACGCGCAGATCGCGGGCGAGCACCCGCTGCCGACCCGCGACGAGGTGATGACGACGGCGCGGGCGGCCATCGAGCGGGTCCGGTCCGTCGTCGCGCAGATGAGCGCTGCGGACCTCGCTGGTGTGGCCTTCGTCAATGGGGCCTTTCAGGGCGACGTCGAGTGGCTCGTGCGAACCCTGCTGCCGCAGCATGCCGACGGCCACCTCGCGAGCATCGCAGCCATACCTGCCGGCTAAGGACGCGGCGCAAACGACCACACCTACGGCAACGAGCCCTGCGGCACCACCCATTCCGCGGGCTGGTCGGTCGCCCGTGCGATCGCGTCGAAGTCCCGGTCGTAGTGCAGGATCGCAAGCCCGGCGCGCTCGGCCACCGCGGCGAGCAACAGGTCGGGGATCGATGCGCTGCGATGTGCGCCGGTCCTGGAGAGCAGTGCCATGACGTCGGCCGCGCGCATGAGATCGGCATCCGCGCTGGGGATCCAGGTCAGCGAGAGTGCGAGATCGCGGCGGATCGCCTCAAGGTCGGAGGCGCTGCGTGCGCTGAAGAGGATCTCGAGCTGCACGATCCCGCAAAGGGCGATGTCGCCGGCCTCGATGAGCGCGCCGAGACGCGCGGCGACGGCCGGCTGCGGCATCCGCGCGAAGGCGCTCTTGTCGACCAGGTACCGGGCCATCAGCGCCAGGCACGCTCCATGACCGACGGATCATCGAGCTGCAGTCCCTGCATCCCTCGCAGTCGGCCGATGAGCCGCTGTCGCGCGATGCCGGCTAGGACGGCGTCGAACGAGCGGTCGATGGTCTCCCGCAGCGTTCGCGTACCCAGCGCGGCCTTGACCTGGTCGACCTTCTCGTCGTCGAGATCGACCGTCGTTTTGGACATCACGTCTCCTAGTCGTCGTATATCGAGTCGACCGACCGCAGTATATACGCTTCAGGAGACGCTGGATATCGCGGCCAGGGTTGGAATCTCAGTTAGGCGTTCCGCTGCGTCGGCAAATGCGGGCGAAAGTGTTCCTCGAGGAGAGCAACGTTGTCGTCGAGGTCGCGTGAGCCATCCATCGGGACCTGGCGCAGGCCCAGCTCGTTGCAGGAGGCAACGATCCGCTTGGCCATGCGATCGTCGCGATCGAGCCGGTTCCGTGCGGCCCGTTCCGGATCGCTCGTCCGCGCCTCGAAGCGGCCCCCCGGCGCATCGCGGTGGCGTCGGGCGAGGACGGCTTCCCGCCAGGCGCGGGTGGGCATGAGGAAGATCGCCTGGGACGGCACGCCGATGACCGGAGCGACGCTCCACGGGAACACGCTGGGGCCCTCGGCGACGATCGGCCGGTCGCGGGGGAGCGCGACCAGGTCCTCGATCACGAACGCGAAGCGCGCGGTCCACGACGCGAGATCGCGCTCGGCGAGCGCCTGCGGCGTCGGAAGCAGCCAGCGTTCGTCCATCGACTGCTCGAACCAGCCCGGAGGAACGCCGCCCGGACGACGGCCATGCTCGTGCGCGTGGTGCCAGTCGCAGTCGTAGATCTTCAGGTCGTAGGTGCCGGCGAGCATTCGCGCGAGCGTCGACTTCCCCACACACGGCCCGCCGCCGATCCACAGTACGTGCGCGAGACGCTCGCGAAGGCCGGACATGCCCTGATGATGCCCATGCACACGGCCGAAAGAACAGACGGTTCCGCTGCGCCGACTGGCCGGACAATGGCGGTAGGCGCGGCGCTCCGTTCAGCCGGCAGTGCGCAGGGCCGTGCGGGCGACGTCCGTCATCAGCTGCATCGCGAGCCGATAGGGCCCGGGGCCGTGGCTGATCCGCGCCACGCCCAGGGCGGCGAGACGATGGCCTTCGCACCGGCACCCGCGACGGCCCGGGCGGTGCCGGCGTCCCAGATGTTGAACAGCACCAGCGGTCGACCGGGGTGATGCAGGGCCGCGAACGCCTTCGCCCGCTCGCGCTGGGATCGGGTCACGATGGCTACCGGTCCGCGGCGCGGCGGCCGCTGACATCCGCTGAGGTCTTGCGGAGTCGCCCGCTCAGAAGCGTCGCGATCACGCGATGAAGCGCCGGGAAGGCCCTACCGACCCGTTCGAAGCTCGGGCCGTCGAGCTCGAGCGTCTGCGTGGGCGCGATCGCGACGATGGTCGCCGAACGCGGGCCGTCGACGAGGATCCCCATCTCGCCGACGACCTCGCCGACCCCAAGGTCCGCCAGGGTCACCGACGGCTCGTCGTTCCCCGGCTGCCGCTCCACCGTGACCGCTCCGGAGAGCACGAAATGGATCGAGACGCTCGGCTCGCCCTCGCGCATCAGCGCTTCGCCGGGCACGAAAGTCCGAAGCGTCCCGAATCGAACGAGGAATTGGAGCGCGTTCGGGTCCAGGTCGGCCAGGACCGGGCTCTGGGTGAGCGCCTGACGGATCTCTTCGTCCTTCATCGGCACACTATCCACGCGCCGTCCCTTCCCGTCATCCCCTCATGCCCGGCACGGTAGCTGGACGGCACGAGCGACGGCATGATGGTCGTCTACAACAACGCCGGGGCGGTCGAGCGGGAGGGTCGAGGCGCATTCTCGACCCTCCGGCTGATGCGCTCCGGCGATTGGGTGATCGGCACCGATGTTTCGGCGCCAGGCCAGCTCTTGCGCGGATACCGGGTGAGCGACGGCTCCTTCGCCGCGGTGCCATGCGCTGACTGCAGCGCGATCGCCCTGCTTGGATCACGCTAGCCTCGCGGCGTGCCCCCCTCGGCCGCGCTGGACTGGCTCCTTGGCTTTTCCGACCCGGAGCGCGGGGTCGGTTGGAACCCGCGCGCGAGCCGCGCGGCCCGCTGGCGCCTCGGGCGGATGCGCCGGCTCCTCGGTCTGCTCGGGAACCCCGATCACCGACTGACCTGCGTGCTCATCGCCGGGACGAAGGGCAAGGGCTCGACCGCGGCCTGCCTGGCGAGCATCCTCCACACCGACGGGATCCGGGCCGGCCTCTTCACCTCGCCGCACCTCCAGGAGGTCCGCGAGCGGGTGCGCATCGACGGTGCGCTCTTGGACCCGGCGGCGTTCGATGCGCGGATCCGTGCGCTCCGCGCCGCGGTCGCCGCGCTCCGGCGGGAGGCACCGGAGGCGGGCGAGCCGACGGCATTCGAGCTGCTCCTGGCACTCGCGCTGGGCGCCTTCGCCGAGTTCGGCTGCCGGGTCGCGATCCTCGAGGTCGGGCTGGGGGGCGCGCAGGACGCGACGAACGCGGTGTCGCCCGCGCTCTCCATCATCACGTCGATCGGGTATGACCACACCGCCATCCTCGGCCGCACCCTCGGCGCGATCGCGACCGAGAAGGCCGGCATCCTCCGGCGCGGCCGGCCGGCGCTCATCGCCGAGCAGCGGCCGGCCGCGGCGGCGGCGCTCCGGAGGGCCTGTCGGCGGAGCGGGGCGGCCTGCGCCACGGCCGCCCCGCTCGAACGCGCTCTTCCCCGGCTGCACGGCGCGCATCAGCGCCAGAACGGGGCGCTTGCGGCGGCGGCCGCGGAGGTGCTCGGCGTGCCACCGACCGCGATCGCGGGCGGGCTCGACGAGGCGTGGTGGCCTGGCCGGTTCGAGATCATCGGAAATGCCCCGGCGGTCGTCCTCGATGGCGCGCACAACGGCTCCTCGGCCGAAGCGCTCGCCGCCGTGCTGCGCGAGCGCTTCGGCCGGCGGCCCGTACACCTCATCGTCGGGCTCAACGCGGACAAGGACGCGGGTGCGACGCTCCGGCCGCTGCTCGCGCTCGCCCGGGGTGTCACCGTCACCGCGTCATCCGCTCTACGCGCCCGCGCGGCCGATGATCTGTTGCGCACCTGCCGGTCGATCAGCGACCGGCCGGTGGCGAGCGCACCGGACGTCGCCCGGGCGCTGCGGTCGGTGCTCCAAGATGCGCGGCCGAACACGGTCATCTGTGTCACCGGGTCGCTCGCGCTCGTCGGAGAGGCCCGCGACGCGCTCGGGCTGCCGCCGCCGGCTCGCCTGTGGCCGGATCGCGCCGGCTGATCGCTATTGCGTGCTGGTGCTGGGCATCGACGCGATCGGTACCGATCGCACGCCGGTCGCGACCGCATCGCCGTCGCTGCCGAGCGCGAGGGTGAAGCAGTAGGTCCCGTTGTCGGCATCCGGCGGCAACGCCGTGCCGGCGGAGATCGCGAACCGATGGCTGTCCGCGGTGTACGTGGCGACGGCGGGAAGGACGAAGCGCACCGATCCGGAGGCCGTCGCCGTGGGGCGGACGAGGTTCACCGGCCCACCGATGCAGTCCGGCAGGCCGGGCTGCGCGCCATATTGGATGAGTCGGCCGGCCCGATCGAGCGATCCGAGGAGACAGGTCGGCTGACCGACGACCGGGAAGGCATTGACGGTGCTGTACGCCGTCCCCGCCGCGATCACGAAGCGGTGCGTCCCGACGGTGATTGCGCCATCGGTCTGATGGGTCGCCGTCCCGGGTGTGGTCATCGGCGGCCTGGTCCAGGCGCTCACCGTGCCGCACACGCTCACCAACGACGCGGTGCGGTCGGCGATGGTGAGCACCCGGCCGCTCGCGACGGCGTCGCCAAAGGCATCGAGCGCGAGGGTGAAGCACGCGCGGCTCGCCACCGCGGGCGCCGGGCCAGCATCGCTGCCTGACGGGATCACCAGGGTCGCCTCGCCGAGACGCAGCGTGACGCTCCCCGCGGTCCCGGCGGTGGGCGCACGGAACGCGATGACCGTGCCGCAGAGCTGATCGGGGAACCCGATCGCGCTGTACTGGTCGACGCGGCCGGCCGCGAGCGTGCCGGTGAGGCAGGTCGGGCGGCCGACGACGTAGGTCCCGTTGCGCTCGGCCTGCCGGCGATAGACGTCGTCGGCGCCGAGCGAATAGGTGCGCGTGCCGATGGTGAGGCTCCCGTCGAACGTGCTTGTCGCGGGGGTATACGCCCGCACCGAGCCGCAGGCCATGATCGGTCCGTCGCCCCCGAGGGCGATCACGATCGGGCCCGGCCGGCCGAGCGCGACGAGCACGAGCAGCACGACCAGCCAGGCGGACGTTCGCTGGCTCCGGCGGTCCATGCCGGAAGGCTGCCGCCGAGCGCGACCCGCGGCATCCGACTTACCCCGGTCGAAGTCGTATCCCTTCGCGTAGCGAGCGGCTACCGCTCGGGCGGCGACGCGTCCCGCAGCAGCTCGAGGAACCGCTCGCCGTAGCGCTCCAGCTTCGTCGGGCCAACGCCGGAGAGCGCGAGCAGCCTGGTGGGGGTCGTCGGCACGGTGTCGGCCATCTGCCGGAGCACCGCGTCGCTGAACACGATGTACGCCGGGACGCCCTCGGCGTCGGCGATCGCCTTGCGCAGCGCCCGAAGCCGCTCGAACAGGGCGGCGTCCCGGACCGGGACCGGCGCCGCGCCGGTCGCCTTCGCCGCCCGCGTCCCCCGCGGCACGGCGACCCCGATGAGATCGGCGAGGGTCGCGCCGGCGCAGCGGTCGCAGCTCGTGTCACATCGCTCGATGCGCTCATCGAAGTACGCGACGAGCGCTTGATGCCGACAGCGCGCGCTCTCGGCGAGCTCGAACACCGCGATCGTGCGCTCACGGGTGGCCGCGCGGACCGCCGGATCGAGGATGTCCGAGAGGAAGGCGTCGTAGCCGATGACGTCGGCCCAGGAATACATCAGGACGCAGTCGCTCTCGAGGCCATCGCGTCCCGCACGGCCCATCTCCTGATACCACCCTTCGAGGCTGCGCGGCATGTCGCGATGGATGACGAAGCGCACGTTGCTCTTGTCAATCCCCATCCCGAACGCGACCGTCGCGACGATCACGTCGGCCTCGTCCCGGGCGAAGGCGTCCTGGCTCGCCAGGCGCTGCGCGTCGCCCAAGCCCGCGTGATACGGGAGCGCCCGGACCCCCTGGGCCCGCAGCCATGCGGTGAGATCGTCGACCGCCTTGCGCGAGAGGCAGTAGACGATCCCGCTGGACCCGGCGTGGGCGCGGACGAGGGCCAGGATGTCCGCCCGGGTATTCCGGCCGGCGCCCTTCTTCTGCGTCGTGATGCGCAGATTCGGGCGAAAGAAGCTGCCCTTGTAACCCGCGGGCTTGCGCATCCCGAGCTCCTGCATGATGTCGCCGACCACCCGCCGCGTCGCGGTCGCGGTGAGGGCGAGGATCGGAACGTCGCCGAACTGCGCCTTCAGACCGCGGAGCTGGCGATAGGCCGGCCGGAAGTCATGACCCCACTGACTGATGCAATGCGCCTCGTCGACGACGATGAGCCGTACTCCCGCACCGGCCAAGGTTTCACGCAGACCGCCTTCCAGGGCTTCCGGGGCGACATACACGATGTCGAGCTCGCTGCGGCGCAGGGCGGCGATCCGGGCGCTCCGGTCCTCCCAGCTCAGCGTGGAGTTCAGCAACGCGGCCCGGTAGCCATTCCGCTCGAGGGCATCGACCTGGTCCTTCATGAGCGAGATCAGCGGCGAGATCACGAGCACCGGTCCGGCGAGGATCTTCGCCGGGATCTGGAAGGTGAGGCTCTTCCCCGCCCCGGTCGGCATGAGCCCGATGCAGTCGCGGCCGGCCAGCACCGCATCGACGACCAGGCGCTGCCCTGGCCGGAACTCGCGATAGCCGAAGACGCGCTCGAGGACCTCCTGCGGGTCGCTGAAGCGCTGGGCTGGATCGAGCGCGGCGGTCACCGTCGCGACCTACCGCGGCGACGAGACATTCACCTGCCACCAGGCGAGCAGCATCGCGAGCGGCTCGCGCAGCCGATAGATGAGATAGCGATCGCCGGTGAATTCCTCGGCCGGGACGCCGAGCGCATCGAGGCCGAGCCTGCGGCAGATGTAGACCGCACGGGCGACGTGATCCTCTTGGCTGGTGATGATCAACGAGCGCGCGCCAAAGCGGTCGCGTGCGTTCACGCAGCTGTCGTAGGTGCGCTCGCCGTTCGGGTCGCGGATCACCGCTGTGGCGGTGACACCGGCGCGGGCCACGTATGCGGTCATCGCGTCCACCTCGAAGGTGCCCTGACCACCGCTCAGGAGGACGGTCCGGACCTTGCCCGCACGGTACAGCGCGGCGGCGACGTCCAGCCGGCTCGCGAGCGCCGGACTTGGCCGGCCGTCGGGGTAGACCTCGGCGCCAGGAACGAGCACGACAGCACGCGGCGGCACGTCGGCCGCCGAGCGATAGAGCGCGTCCCGCAGCTCGAGCCGGATGCTGAGGCCCACGGCCAGGAGAACGGCCGCGGCCACGCAGGCGGCGATGCCGGCGGCCAGGAGCGGTCGGCGAGCCATCCGATGAGCGTCTACGACGGCGGGATGACCAGCCGGAAGATGCGCTCGCCATCGATGAAGTCCCCGGTGGGGACGAACCCGAGCTTCTCGTTCACCCGGAGCGAGGGGACGTTGTCCGGCGTCACCCCGGAGACGAATTGGGTGATCCCATGCTCGCGCCGGGCCCATTCGAGCATCGCCTGCGCGGTCTCGGTCGCGTAACCCTTGCAGCGATGCTCCGGGAAGATCGTGTAGCCGACCTCGGCCGCGCCCTCCAGGCCGAGATCATTGATCCCAGGCGGACCGTGGAAGTTCGCGTACCCGACCATCACCGGCGGCTCGCCGCGACGAATGGCCGCGCGAATGGACCACGGCAGCCAGGCCACGTCGGTACGGACCTGGCGCAGTCGGTAGGCGAGGAGGTCGCGCGCATCACCCGGGAAGGCGTCGGGCACCGGGAACGGCGCGAGCCGCCGGACCAGATCGCGGTCTCCGGCGAGGAGCGCGTCGAGCAGATCCGCCGGCAGCGACACCAGGTCGAGGCGTGGTCCACGTATCGGCGGGATCGGCGTAAGAGCTGCTGTCGGCCGGGCCATATCCGAAACGCTACGCCACGACGCACACTTGGGGCGATGGGCGAGCCCTGTGTCTTCTGTGCGATTGCCGCGGGACGGATCCCCTCGCGGATCGTCCACGCCGACACCGAGCTCGTGGCGTTCCTCGACACCAGCCCGCTCCGCCCCGGTCACGTGCTGGTCGTTCCCCGGACGCACCATGACACGCTCGATGATGCGCCGCCATCGCTCATTGGATCGCTGTTCGAGGCGGTCCGGCGAATCTCCGTCGCGGTGCAAGCGGCGATGCCCGCGGAGGGCTCGTTCGTCGCGGTGAATACCCGGGTGAGCCAGAGCGTCCCGCACCTGCACGTCCACGTCGTCCCACGCCACCAGAAGGACGGCCTGTTCTCGCCCAAGCTGGTCTGGCGGCGACGGCCGTACCCGAGCGATGACGAGGCGGACGCGGTCGCCGAGCGGGTCCGGGCGGCCTTGGGGGCCTGACCGACCCCCCGTTGGGCGATTTCACAGCTTCTTTACGCCTTGGCCGCTCGCCGCCGTCACCGCGGTGCCTCCGATGCGATACCACTAGCACATGGAACAGCCCGCCCCGGTCCCGCCCCAGCGCCGCTCCGGCCTCCGCCGGCGCCAGGTGCTCGTGGGCGCGGGCCTCGCGGCAGGCGCGCTCGGTACGACGCGCGTGCTCGGCCTCCACACCCTGGGCCTGCCCGGCCCCACCAGCGCCGCGGCGCTCGAGGGCGAGACCATCGCCACGAAGGACTGGGTCAGTCCGCTGGGTCAACTGGATGCCCAGGTCGCCCAACTCCTTCGCCGCACGACCTTCGGCGCAACGAAGGCACAGCTCGAAGCGGCGCGCGCCGACGGCTTCGGCCGGACCGTCGACCGACTCATCGAGACCCCGGCGGCGATGCCGAAAGAGCTCGCCGGCGCGGAAGAGGCGACACAGGACAAGCCGCTCAACATCAACGCGCTCCAGACCTGGTGGATCGATCACGCCCTCACCACGCCGACACCGTTCATCGAACGGATGACGTTCTTCTGGCACGGCCACTTCACGAGCGACTTCCGCAAGGTGTCCGGGCAGTCGCCGTACCTGTACTGGCAGAACCTCACCTGGCGAAAGATGGCCCTCGGCAGGCTGCGGGACATGGTGCTGCAGGTGACCACCGATCCGGCGATGCTCCGGTACCTCGACCTGGGGCAGAGCACCGGGAAGAGCCCGAACGAGAACTACTCGCGGGAGCTCATGGAGCTCTTCACGATGGGTGCCGGGACGTTCACCGAGGACGACGTCCGTGGCGGGGCGAAGGCGCTCGCCGGCTGGCGCGAGCCGATCACCGCCGCGATGGCGGCGTACCAGATGAAGAAGGCGCTCGAGCGCAACCCGATGGCCAAGGCGAGGGCGATCACCCCGGATCCGGTGAAAACGGGCGTGTTCGAAAAGGGCCGCGCGTTTACCGGCAGCACGGCGTTCCTCGGCGAGACCCGTCAATGGACCACCGAGGCGGTGGTCGACAAGGTCCTCGCGCAGGAGTCGGTCGCTCCGTACCTCGCGACCAAGGTGATCCGCGAATTCGTCACCCCCGACCCATCGGATGCGTACGTGGCACGCATCGCGGACGGGTTCCGCAAGAGTCGGTACGACACGAGAACCCTGATGCGCGATGTGCTGACCAGCCCGGAATTCCTCGAGCCGGCCTCGTACCGCGCCCTGGTGAAGTCGCCGACCGAGTTCATGATCCATGTCGCGCGCGCCCTGGAGCTGCCAACGCTGTCCAAGACGATCGCCCAGACCGGTGCGTCGATGGGGCAGGGCCTGTACGACCCGCCCTCGGTCGGCGGTTGGCCAAGCAATGCGTCGTGGGTGTCGAGCGCGAACGTCCTTGCCCGGGTGAACTTCATCGTGATGACGCTCACCGGCATGGCGAAGACGCCCGCATTCGCGAACGCGCATCAGACGCACATCGAGGGGACCGTCGGACCAAAGACCGCCGATCTGCTCACCGCCGCGACGGACGACCAGACCCGCTGGCTCCTCCTTTT
Organism: Candidatus Limnocylindria bacterium; assembly: GCA_036565345.1. Classification (GTDB taxonomy): domain Bacteria; phylum Chloroflexota; class Limnocylindria; order P2-11E; family P2-11E; genus UBA4735. The sequence goes on from DATCNH010000075.1 coordinate 10,133, forward strand.
GGCCTCGCCAGAGTTCCAGCTGAAGTAAGGAAGAGGCGAACACGATGAGCATGCAGAACATCGGCATCGACAAGATCTCCCGCCGGGACTTCCTGGAGAAGGGCCTCGTCTTCGGCGCGGGCGTGCGCGGCCTGGCCGCGGGCTACGCCGCGGTGCCGGACGTATTCGCGAAGGCGGTCTACGGCGCGAAGAGCGCGGGTGTCCAGAACGACAAGGTGCTCGTGATGATCCAACTCGGCGGAGGCAACGACGGGCTCCAGACGGTCATCCCGCTGAGCGATTCCAAGTACCGCGACCTGCGGCCCACCCTGGGCAAGGAGGCGGACGCCGCACTTCCCCTCGACAAGGACCACGGGCTGCATCAGAACCTCGCCGGGATCAAGAAGCTGTACGACGCCGGCAAGGTCGCGATCGTCCAGGGCGTCGGATATCCCAAGCCGAGCTTCTCGCACTTCGACTCCATCAGGGTCTGGGAGACGGGGGATCCGACCCGCCGTCAGCAGGACGGCTGGCTGGGGAAGACGATCGAGAAGAACTACGATTCCGCAGGCCATCCGCTCGTCGGCTGCGCCGCCGGCACGACCTCCACGCCGGGCGCGCTGCGCGACCTCCAGGCCACGCTCACGGTCATCAACGATCAGTCATCGTTCAAGTTCCAGGGCAACGGCGACAACATGGACCGGGTCATGGGCACGCTCTACACCGGGACGCCCGGGATCTACGGCGCACTCTTCGACACCGCGATGTCTACCGTCCGCGACACCGTGGCCCAGCTGAAGACCTCGGCTGCGAAGTACACGCCCAAGGCGGCCTACTCCGACGACGCGAAGCTCGTCTACCGCTCGAAGAACCAGCTCGCCGCGGCGCTCCAGCTCGCCGCTGAGCTCATCGTCACCGGCACCGGGGTGAAGGTGCTCCACGTGACCCTGGGCGGCTTCGACACCCACTACACCGAGCAGAACCGGCACGCCGCGCTCATGGGGTATCTGGACGCGGCGGTGTCGGCGTTCCACGCCGATCTCACCGCGTACGGAATGGCCGACCGCGTCCTCATCGCGACCTGGTCGGAGTTCGGGCGGCGCCCCACCGAGAACGCCTCCGGCGGGACCGACCATGGCACCTCCTCGCCGGTGCTCGTCATCGGGGACCCGGTGAAGGGTGGCCTCTACGGCGAGCGCCCGGATCTTCGCAAGCTCGACGTCCAGAGCAACCTCGCCTACACCGTCGACTTCCGGTCGGTCTATCAAGAGATCCTGACCTCCCACCTGCGTGTGGATGGCGCGGACGTGCTCGGCCAGAGCTTCGATCGCGTGCCGTTCATCAAGCCCATCGGGGCCGCCTGATGGCCGCCTCCCTTCCGGCCTGGTCGCTCAAGCTCGGCGCGGCGTGCATCACTCTCGCCGCGCTCGCGGGCTCGTTCGACTACGCGAGCACCCACCTGAAGAACGTGGTCGCACCGCTGCAGCCGCCGGTGGCGGACAAGCCCGCGGCGACCGCGGGTCCGTTGCCCAGCGCGCCACCCTCGATCGGGCCGCTCATCACGCAGCGGCCGGGGCAGCGCAACGCGTCGCCCCCGAGCAGCGCCGGGCCGCGCCTCACCCTCGAGCCCGGCGTTCGCACCGCGACCCTGGCGCCGCTCACCTTCACCCACGTATCCTGACCCGCCGTGGACCAGCAGCTCCTGATCTGGATCGTCGCCCGGTCCGCTGGGCTCGCGTCGTATGCTGCCCTCTGCCTGGCGGTCCTTTCCGGGATCGCGCTCCGCACCTCGGTCCTGGACTTCATGGCCAAGAACCGCGCGCTGCGAGCGCTCCATGACTGGGTGACCTGGCTCTGGATCCCGCTTGGCGCGCTGCACGTGATCGCGCTCGTGCTCGACCGTACCGCGCTCATCCGGCCGATCGATCTCGTCGTGCCGTTCCAGGTGAGCTACGGGGCGATCGCGATCGGCCTGGGAACGGTGTCGCTCGACCTCATCGTCCTCATCGTGGCGAGCAGCTGGCTCCGCCGACGGATGTCCGACCGGGTCTGGCGCTGGATCCACCGGTCGAGCTACGTCGCGTTCGTGACGTTGTTCCTGCACGCCGCGCTGTCGGGGACCGACTTCAACGCACCGCTCATCTCGGCCCTCTCGTGGGCCGCGGCCCTCGGGATCGCCCTCCTCGGCATCTCCCGCATCGTGTTCGGGCGGCTGCCGGACTAGCCTGACCAGCTCAGCCGGCCCGACCCTTGGCGACGCGACCGGCGTGTCACTTTCCGGGGGGTGGCGGTGCTCAATGGGTGACGAATGGACGCTCGGGTGATGTCGCTACGGGCCGACCGCGCACGGCCCGGATCGGGACCGCTGCCTGCGGCGTTCGAACGCCTGTTCTTGGCTGAGTACGCCCGGGTGGTGCGGATCGCGTACCGCGTCCTCGGCGAGCAGGACGCCGCCGAGGACGTCGCGCAGGAGGTCTTCCTCGCGTTCCATCGCCAGCACGCGGCTGACGTGCCGTTCGCGCCCGCCTGGCTGCACCGGGCCGCCGCGCACAGCGCGCTCAACGACGTGCGCAGCCGCAAGCGGCGCGCCGTCCGCGAAGCCGCGGCGGAGGCGCCGGCGGTCCCCGATCCCGAGATGGCAGCGCTCGAACGTGAGCGTGCGCGCGAGGTGCGCGCCGCCCTTGCGCGACTGCCCGAGGCGAGCGCGCTGCTGCTCGCGCTGCGCTACAGCGGGCTGTCCTACGCGGAGGTCGCCGCGGCGTGCGACATCAAGGCCGATCAAGTCGGCACACGGCTACGGCGGGCGCAGGACGCGTTCCGCAGGGAGGTCAGGCAATGACACAGCACCACGGTGAGACGAATGAGGCCGGCGGGATCAACGAGCTCCTCGCGATGCCGCCGCTCGATCCAGATGTCGGGGCGGCGCTCGCACGACTCCGCGGACGCGCGGCCGTGGCGGAAGGCCGCTCGGCCGGGCCGCTGCGCGCGCCGGTGAAATGGGCCGGTGCGGCCGCAGCCGCCGTCGTGGTCGCGGTCTCGCTCAGCCTCACCGGCGTGGCCGATACGATCTTCCAGATCTTCGAGGCCAAACAGTTCACCGCGGTGAGCGTCACGCCAGGCGACCTGCAGAGCCTCGGGCAGCTCGCCGCCTTTGGGACCGTGACCTGGTCGACGCCGCCCTCCCCGCGCCAGGTGGCGAGCGCCTTCGAAGCGAGCGCGGCGACCGCCCTCGCCGCGCCGGTGGTGACGCTGCCGACAGGCGCGACCGGCACCGCGACCTACGCCGTCCTCGACCACACCACCGCGTCGTTCAGCTTCGATGCGGCCAAAGCCGCCGCGGCGGCAGCGAAGGTCGGCCGGACGCCGCCGCCGATGCCCGCTGGCATCGATGGCAGCACGCTGACCTTCGCCGGCGGGCCGGCGATCATCGTGACGTACGGCGCAGCCCAGAGCACACCGGCGCTTGTCGTCGCGATCTCGAAGGCACCGACCGTCGGTTCGGACCGAGCGAGCATCGCGCAGATCCAGGGCTACCTCCTGGCCCAGCCCGGGATCTCGCCGGAGCTCGCCGCACAGATCCGCAACATCAACGATCCGGCGAGCACGCTTCCCGTCCCGATCCCGGTGGGGCAGGCGGCGACCAAGCGCGTCACAGTCCACGGCGTGTCGAACGGACTCTTCATCGGCGACTCCACCGGCCTCGGCAGCGGCGTCATCTGGCAGCAGAACGGGCTCGTCTACCTGGTGGGCGGGACGCTCACCGAGAGCGAGACCCTGGCGGTAGCCAACTCGCTCCGTTGATCCTCACGGACCACGCGGATCTCGCGCTGCGGACCGAGGAGCTCGCCAAGCGCTATGGCCGGATCACCGCGCTCGCCGGCCTGACCATGGCTGTGCCCCGCGGCGAGATCTTCGGCTACCTCGGGCCGAACGGCGCCGGGAAGACGACGTCGGTGAAGCTGCTGCTTGGGCTCGCGAAGCCCACCTCGGGCGAGGCCTGGGTCCTCGGCGCTCCGATCAGCGATGCGGTGGCCCACCGCCAGGCCCGCCGGCGCATCGGCTACCTGCCCGAGCTCTTCCGCTACCAGCCGTGGCTGACCGCCCGCGAGGTGCTCCGGCTGCACTGTGCCCTCGGTGACCTCGACCGTGCCGTCTGGCAGCATGAGGTCGACGATGCCCTTGGGATCGTCGGCCTCGCCGAGCGGGCCGACGACCGCGTCGCTGGATTCTCCAAGGGTATGCAGCAGCGGCTCGGTCTCGGCGTCGCACTCCTCGGGCGCCCGGAGCTCGTGCTCCTCGATGAGCCGACGAGCGCCCTCGATCCGGTCGGCCGGCACGATGTCCGCGAGATCATCCGGGCGCTGAAGGCCCGCGGCACCGGCGTATTCCTCAACTCGCACCTCCTCACCGAGGTCGAACAGGTCTGCGACCGCGTCGCGATCGTGGACCACGGGCGGGTCATCGCGGTCGGGACGCTCGACGAGCTGTTGCGAAGCGACGCAGTGCGCATCCGGGCCACCGGCGTGACCGCCGCAGCAAAGGCCGTGCTTGCGACGATGGGCGCCCTCGACGATGAGGGCGAGTGGCTCGTCGTCCGGGGCATCACTCCCGACCTGGTGCCGACGGTGGTGGACACCCTCGTGCGCGAAGGCGCTCGGGTGTACGCGGTCGAGCCGCGGCAGGAGAGCCTCGAGGATCGGTTCCTCAGTCTCCTCGAACGACCGGAGCTCCCGGAACAGCCGGAACAGCCGGAACAGCCGGAACAGCCGGAGAGTGCGCGATGAGCCACACCCTGATCATCGCCCGGCTCGTCGTGCGCGAGGCTGCGCGCCGCCGGCTGCTCCTGGCGCTGCTGGTGCTCACGATCATCGTCATCCTGCTCACCGGCTGGGGCTTCAGCCGGATCCCGACCTTCAATCAGGGCGGCCGGCCGCTCAGCGACGTCGCGGTGAAGACCGTTGCGTCCCAACTCCTCATCCTCACGATGTTCATGTTCAGCTTCGTGCTGGCGATGGCCGCGGTCTTCGTCGCCGCCCCGTCGGTCGCGAACGACGTCGAGTCGGGCATCGCACTGGCGATGCTCTCGCGGCCGATCTCACGGACCGAGTACGTCCTGGGCAAGTGGCTCGGCCATGCCGGGCTCGTTGCCATCTACGCCGGCGGCGCCGGCGCGATCGAGCTCCTCGTGGTGAACGCGGTCGTGGGCTATCTCCCACCCGAGCCGATCGCGTTCCTCGCGTTCCTCATCGGCGAGGGGCTCGTCATCCTCACCCTGGCGCTCCTGCTGTCGACCCGGCTCTCCGGCATGGTCGGCGGCGTCATCGCGCTCGTGCTGTTCGGCATCGCGTGGATCGGCGGCATCGTCGGAGGCGTCGGCGCGGCGTTCGACAACGCCACGATCGGCCATGTGGGAACGGCCACCCGGCTCATCCTTCCGACCGACGCTCTCTGGCGGGGCGCGGTATTCACGCTCGAGCCGGCCGCGGTCGTCGCCGCGAGCACTCAGGCCGGGCCGGCGGCGGCGGCGAACCCGTTCTTCGCGGCAGCCCCGCTGCCGCTCGCGATCGAGCTCTACGCCGTCGCCTGGGTCGTTGGCCTGCTCGGGCTCTGCGTGCTGTCATTTCGCGCCCGCGAGCCGTGAGCTCGGCACGAGCAGCGGTCAGCGGCGCTCGGGCTTCCGCGCTCCACCGGACCGGTCGTCCGACGCAATGTAGGTCTTTCCCGCTCCGGTGATCGCCCAGTGCGTCAGGTCGTGCCCCGGACGCGCGCCGTGCCAATGACGCTCGCCGGCCGGGATGAACGCCACATCGCCCGGAGCGATCTCGCGCTCCTCGCGCTCGGTCGCGACGAGTCCGAGCCCGGCGGTGACGATGAGGATCTGGTCGGTGGTGTGGCTGTGGAGCCGGTTGCGCGCGCCATCCTTGAAGGTGACCTCGGTCAGACGCAGATCCCGCGCCTCGTCGCCGACGGGGCTCTGGGTCTCCGCGAGGCCGATGAAGATGTCGTTCCGGTCCGGCGTGCGGCCACCGGGCGTCACCGCGATCACGCGCATGTGCGAACGCTACCAAATGCCGGTTGACGCGCCGCCGGGACCCCCCTTTCGGGAGGTCCCGGCGGTCAGCGCGCGTTGTCCCGGTCTACCCGTGGGCTTACCCCAGATAGAGGGAGGCGAGGTCCAGGAGCGACTTCGTGTTCGTCGGGGTGCCGAAGATACGGGGGCCGGCGTACACGATGAGCACGAGCACGATGAGGATGAGGAGGATGATCCCGATGATCATCCCGGCCCCGAAGCCACCGTCGCTGCTGCCACCCCCCGGGGTGTTGACGTTCGTCTGTCCCATGCGGTTGTCTCCTCCGTCCGCCTACCAGCGGCGTATTGGGTCCGTTTGCGTGCCGGAGAGACAACGAAGCAACCGGCGTGCCAATGTGTAACGAAGCGCCTCCGGTGGCCACGAGACGGTCGCCTTGAGGCCGCAGCGGGGCCTGAGCGCTCAGAACGGGCCGGCAAGCTCCGGTGGGGCGAAGATCCCGGATGGAGGCTGCCACCATTGGCCGACCGCGGTACCGCCGGCTTGGGCGAGGAGCGCGGCGAGGGTGTCCGGCGGCTGGCCGCCGGCGACCGCGACGAGGACGACCCTGCCGACCCGCAGCTCTGCGCCGTAGCGCTTGCGGATCTCGTTGGGGAGCCCGCCCCCGGGACGCAGTTGGGCGAGCCGGCCGAGCAGGCCGCCCGGTCGGCCCTTCCCGGGGTACCAGGCGCGGTCGCGGGCGATCCACGCCGCCCGCTTGGCGTCGCGCGCGATGACCGACAGATCCTGTGGCCGGACGCCGGAGTCGTGGAGCAGGTCGATCGCCGCCACGGCCGCGGCGTCGATCGCGAAGGAAGCGCCGGCGGCCATCGCGCCGGCCACATCGGGGAGGTAGGAGGTCGTGGCCATTACGCGCGCCAGAGTAGGACAGGGATGCGCATCTCGTCCGGCGTCATGCCCCCGTGCGATCCCTTGTGCAGGACGACCTGCCCATCGACGCGGACGATCGAGGCGCCGCGGTCGTCGCCGACCATCGCGAGCACCTCACCCACCCGCTGCCGGGCCGCGGTCGCGTCGCCACGGCCGAAGAGCCCGGCATCGATGGCCTCGTCGCGGTCGAAAAGGAAGAACGCATCCGGATACACGCGCTCCAGGTGGGACCGCACCGCGCCGGGCGTGTCGGTGTGGAGGAACGCCACGCGGGGCTCGCCAGCGATCGGGTTGCGGAGCAGTGCGCGCAGCACGGTATCCGCCTCAAGGTCGATGAGCTTCTCCGGATCGACCGCGGCGTGGCCGTGGTCGGCGGTGAAGATGACGAGCGTGTCGCCGGGCGGCCGGCCAGCGAGCGCGCGACGAAGATTCGTGTCGAGCGAGGCCGCCTCGGCCGCGTGCTCCGGGCCGCGCGGGCCGTATTGGTGCGCCGCGGTGTCCACGCCGGACCAGTAGGCGTAGATGTACGCCGGCGCGGTGCCCCAGGGCCGCTCGTCGAGGAGCTGGCCCAGCCGGACGCCCATCGTCGTCGGGAGGATGTACCCCACGTACTCTGCTTCGGGGGCGTGCATCTGGGTCATCGCTTCGCGGCGGAACAGCTCGGGCTCGATGACATAGGACCGCGCGCCGTGGTCGCGGAGGACGCCGTGGATCGAGCGGACCCGCGTGAACGAGCGCGGGTCGATCGACGGGTCGTCGAAGAACGATCCGCGCCTCGTCGCCCCCGGGCCCCAGCGCAGCATCTGGGCGATCTGCGCGAACTCCTCGAGCCACAGGAAATACGCGAGGTTTCCGTGCTCCTGCGGCGTGCGGGCGGTGTTCAGCGTGGTGATCGCCGCCGCGGTCGTGGACGGGAAGATCGTCGTCGCGTCGATGAGCTGGGCCCGGTCGCGGCTTCGGGCACGCTCGAGGATCGTCGCGAGGAACGGCAGCTCCCCTGCGGCGGCGAGACGCTGGAGCTGGTCATAGCCGAGGCCATCGGCCAGGATCACGACGACCTGCTTCACTCCGTCGCGGAGCGATGGGTCGAGATCCCGAAGCGGCGGCAGATAGGTCGGATCCCAGGCTCCGCAGAGATCGAGGACCGTGGTCGCGAGGTTGACCAGGCCGCCCCCGTCATAGTCGGGCAGGGTGTAGCCGTGCGCGCGCAGGCGGTCGGTGAGGCTCATGAGACGCGTTGGGCCAGCCGGCCGCGAACCCGGGCCAGCTCGCGCTCGAGCCCGGCCGGGTCGGCGATCGACGCGCTACAGACCGTCCCGACGCAGACGTAGGCGGCGACGCGGTCTGGCGGGTAGCCGAGCGTCTCCAGACGCGCCGCGTCCCGCTCCGGGTCGAGTCGATGGAGCGATTGTGCGGGATCGTCGTTCGAGACCGCGACCCGCCACAGCGCGATCGCCGTTGGGTCGGCCTCCGGGCCGACGACGCTGATCACAAGCGGCTCGGTGAGCGCACGGGCGACCGCGGACCCATAGGCCGCGGCGAACTGCCCCCACTGCCGGTACTCGCCCACGAGCCCGCGCAGTGCGCGGAGCGCCGGCTCCCGCCAGGCCTCGTCGCCGGTGAGCGCGGCAAGACGGATGAGTGCATCGGCCGCCGCAGACCCGTCCTCGATCGGCTTCTCCCGCTTGGACACCCGCCCGGGCTCGGCGCGCTCGGGCGCGTCCCAGAACCCGCCGGCGTCCGGATCCTCGAGACGGTCGCGAAGCCATCCGGCGATGGCCTCTGCCCCGCGGAGCGCGCCCGGATGCCGGCCTGTCTCGTAGGCGTCCAGGGTCGCGCCGAGGTAGGCCGCGAGATCGACGAGCAGGTCAGGCAGCGCCGCCCCCGACCCGGCGTCGAAGTGCATGAGATGGCGATCCACGACCAGCCGGGCGACGATCGTGCGCAGCGTCTGGTGCGCACGCTCCGCCATCGCGTCATCGCCGAGCGCGGCGAACGCCGCGAAGTACGCGCTGGCGGCGAGCGCGTTCCAGCTTGTGTAGAGCGTCCGATCGACATACGGCGCGTCGTGCTCCGCGCGGCCGGCGGCGTCCAGCTCGTAGTAGTGCTCGTCGGCGTCCTGCGACCCGCTGAACCCCGGCACGTCGGCGCGCCAGAGGACCGTGTCCATCCAGCGGATCACATCTCGGACGATCCCGTCGTAGGACGAGCCCGGGAACGACCGCGCCGCCTCGGCGTATGCAGCGAGGAGCTCGGCATTGTCCTCGAGCATCTTCTCGAAGTGCGGGATACCCCACTCGCGCGTCGTGGAGTAGCGGAAGAAGCCGCCCTCGACCGGGTCGTACATCCCGCCGCCGGCCATCGCGGCGAGGGTCTTGTGGAGCATCGCCGCGACCTCCGGCGCGCCGGTCCGCCGGTGTTCGTCGATGAGGAACCGCAGGAGCTTGGGCTGCGGGAACTTCGGCGCGCGGCCAAAGCCACCGTACTCGGCGTCGTATTGGCCGCGGATGAGCGCGCTCACCTTTTCGACGATCTCCCACGACAGCTCGCCGGGCTGTGTCTGGAGCGCGTGGGCTTCCTGCGCGGTCGCCTCGCGGAGGCGTTCGAGCAGCTCGCCCTTGCGCTCGCGCCAGACCGTGGCGATCTGCGCGGCGTACTGCCGCATCCCTTCGGGCGGGATGTAGGTCCCGCCGTTCAGGATCTCGCCGTCCGGGGTGAGGAACGCGGTCGTCGGCCAGCCGCCCAGGTTGTACCGGCGGTTCACGTCGGGTCGCTGATCGTTGTCCACCCGCACCGGGATGTAGTCGGCGTTGATCCGGCGGATGACCTCACCGTCGCTATAGGAGGTCTCGTCCATGACGTGGCACCAGTGGCACCAGACCGCGCTGATCGCCAGGAGGATCGGCTTATCCGCCGCCTTCGCCTCGGCGAACGCGGCGTCGCCCCACTCGCGCCAGGCGATCTCCCCCGCCCGGTTCGGCCGGGGAGAGAAGTGGAACCCGCTCATTCGGCCCGGTCGATCTGATCGAGCTCGATCTTGTTGCCGAACGGATCGAAGATGTAGCAGCGCTGCCATCCCGTGATCGGCGCGGCGTCCTCGGATCGGACGCCCTGCGCCTCGAGCGCCGCCCGCATCCGGTCGAGGTCGTCCACCCGGAGCGCGAAGTGGCGCCGTGGATGGAGCCCCCGGTCGGGATCGGTCGATATGTGGATCTGCCCCCCACCGGGAGCCTCGAACCAGCAACCCCCGTTCTCGCGGAGGGACGCCGGCTTCGGCACCTCCCGGAGGCTCAAGCGGCCGGCGTAGAACGTCCGGGCGGTCGCTTCCCCGCCCTCCGGACAGAAGACCTGGACGTGATGGAGCCCCAAGACGGAGGGAGTGGGCATATCGCGAGTGTACGGAGTGTTCGAAAAGCGTCCGGAGGCCTAGAATCCCGGCACCGCTGACCGTAGAATGAGCAGCGAACCTGCGAGGAGGTACCAGCTTGGCGATCGAGACCACCACGCCCACCGAGACGACCAGCCCGTTCCCGAGCGACGCGATCGTCTCCCTGACGCCGCGTGCGGCGGACAAGCTCAAGGAGATCCTCGCCAAGCAGGGCCGCGATGACATCGCGCTCCGCGTGTACGTCACCCCCGGCGGCTGCTCCGGGTTCTCCTACGGCATGACCTTCGCCGAGGGCGCCGAGGAAGGCGACCAGATCATCGACAGCGACGGGGTCAAGGTCGTCGTCGACCCGATGAGCGCGATGTACGTGAAGGGCTCCGAGATCGACTTCGTCGACGCCCTCATGGGCGGCGGGTTCGCCCTGCGCAACCCGAACGCCGTGTCGAGCTGCGGCTGCGGCCAATCCTTCAAGACCGCCGGCGACACCGGCACCGCGAAGGCCTGCTCGCACTAGTCATCTCGTCGCAGGGGCTCCGCCCCTTCCACCCCGCAGCAAGAAATAAGGAGGGCGGCGCAAGCCGCCCTCCTTATTTGTTATCCCGGAGGCAGGCGCACGAACCGCTTCGCTTTGAGCTCGAACCGAGGAAGGCTTCCCGGCTCGGCCAGCTCGACGGCAGTCCGGACCCCGATGTCGCGGTGGATCGCGTCGCCGACCGCGCGCGCGAGCCCTACGGTGTCGCAGCCGGGGGTCGGTTCGATCATGCAGCGCAGCGCGTCCATTCCGCGCTCGGTGTGAGCCTCGATGCGGTACTCCGCGACTTCCGCGAAGCGAGCAATGACGGCCTCGAACGCGCTCGGGAACACGTTCACGCCGCGCACGATCACCATGTCGTCCATCCGGCCAAGGATCCCGCCCTCGAGCTTCACCAGCGTGCGGCCGCAGGCGCAGCGGCCGCGGACCGCGCGGACCCGGTCACCAGTGCGGTACCGGATCACCGGCATCCCGTAGCGGCCGAGATTGGTGAGAACCAGCTCGCCCTCACCCTCCTCGGTGGCGGTCCCGTCGGCCGGATCGAGGATCTCGACGTAGAACTCGCTCTCGATGAGGTGCACACCGTCGCGCGCCGCGCAGCTGAAGCCGGTCGGCCCGACCTCGGTCCCACCGGTGTGATCGAACGCGCGCACCCCGAAGGCCGCCTCGATGCGATCGCGCGTCGCCGGGATAGAGGCCCCCGGCTCCCCGGCGTGGATCGACACGCGAAGCGCTGAACGCGCGAGATCGAGGCCGGCGTCGCGGGCTGCCTCGGCCAGGCGGAGGGCGTAGGTCGGCGTGCACAGGAGGACCGTCGCCTCGGTCGCGACGATCGCGGCCGCGCGCTCAAGCGTTGACTGCGCCCCGCCGGAGATCGCGAGGGCGCCGAGCAGCTCGGCACCCGCGAACGCCGACCAGAAGCCGATGAACGGTCCGAACGAGAAGCAGAAGAACACCCGATCCTCCGCGGTGACGCCGGCGGCGCGGTAGACGTACTGCCAGGTCTCGGCCCACCAGCGCCAGGACTCCGCGGTGTCGAGGATCCGCAGCGGTGTCCCGGTCGTCGCGCTGGTCTGATGAAGCCGGACGTAGCGGTCGAGCGGATAGGTGAGGTTCGTCCCGAACGGCGGGTGGGCCGCCTGATCGGCGGAGAGCTCGGCCTTGGTGGTGAACGGGATGGCCGCCCAGTCGGCGATGCTCGCATCCGGGCGCAGGCGCGCGCGGTAGAACGGGTTGCCTTCCACGAGGACCTCGGTGAGCAGGTGCTGCAACCGGTGCTCCTGATGGTGCCGGCGCTCGGCATCGGTCCAGGTCTCGGTCGGATCCAGCGGCGCGGGGACTCGCGGGCGGGGTCCGGGCGGCGGGCGTCCTGGGTCGTACACCGGTAGTTCATAGCGCAGCGGGGCGATATCCCGCCGGGTCTAGGCTTGGCTGAGCGCGGCGGACCGGGAGACCGAGGATCGGAGAGGGGGGCCGGTGACCAAGGAGCTGATCGTCCTCAGCGTGAACGGCGAGCGGCGAACGGTCGCGGCCGAGCCGCATCACACCCTCCTCGAGGTGCTCCGGGAGGAGCTCGGGCTCACCGGGACCAAGCATGGCTGCGAGCTCGGCGAATGCGGTGCCTGTACCGTCCTCGCCGACGGGGTGCCGATCCTCGCCTGCCTGGCCCTGCCAGCCGACCTCGGCGACGCCGCGATCACGACGGTCGAGGGACTGGCCCAAGGACCGACGCTCCACCCGCTCCAGATCGCCTTCGCCGAGGAGGGTGCGGCGCAGTGCGGCTACTGCACCCCCGGGATGCTCCTGACCGCGAAGGCGCTCCTCGACGCGAACCCGCGACCGAGCCGAGACGAGATCGCCCACGCGATCAGTGGGAACCTCTGCCGCTGCACCGGCTACACCGCGATCTACGAGGCGATCGAGAAGGCGGCGGCAGCGACGTGACCGACCCGAGCACACGGAAGCTTTCGATCCTCGGGCGACGGCTGCCCAAGGTGAACAGCTGGGCCCATCTCACCGGAGCGGCGCGCTACGCCGACGACATCGTGCTGCCGCGCACACTTTTCGGACGGCTGCTTCGTTCGACCGAGGCCCACGCCCGCATCACGAAGCTCGACATCTCGCGCGCCCTCGCGCATCCGGGCGTGATCGCGATCGTCACCGGAGCGGACATGCCCGAGAAGATGGGGATCATGCCCTCGACCCAGGATGAGACCGCGCTCGCGGTGGACAAGGTGCGTTATATCGGCGAGCCCGTTGCCGCGGTCGCCGCGCTGGACGAGGACACCGCGTTCGAGGCCCTCTCGCTCATCGATGTCCGCTACGACCGGATCGACCCGATCCTCTCCATCGACGAGGCGCTCACCCGCGAAGACGTGCGGATCCACGCCGACAGCAAACGGGCCAACGTGTTCAAGGAGGTGCACCTCTCGTTCGGCGACCTCGATGCGGCCTTCGCCGCGGCCGACCTGGTGCGCGACGACTGGTCCTTCTTCGAGGGGAATACCCACGCCCCGATCGAAGCGCATGCCGCGATCGCGTCCTATGACCCGAGCGGCACGCTCACCCTCTGGACGAGCACGCAGGTCCCGCACTACCTCCACCGCGAGCTGGAGAAGGTCCTCGGCATCCCCCGGGCGCGCATCCGGGTGATCGCGACGCCCAACGGCGGCGCCTTCGGCGGCAAGAGCGATCCCTTCGGCCACGAGTTCGCGGCCTGCCTCCTGGCGATGCGCACCCGCCGTCCGGTGAAGTTCACCCTCGACCGCGAGGAGGTGTTCTACGCGCACCGCGGCCGGCATCCGGTGAAGATGCGGATCAAGACCGGCGTGAAGCGGGACGGCGAGATCACCGGCGTCCATTTCCAGAGCTGGCTCGACGGCGGAGCGTACGCGTCCTACGGGATCGCGACGACGTACTACACCGGTGCGCTGCTCACCGTCACCTACCGCGTCCCGGCCTACAAGTTCGACGGCATCCGGGTGTACACCAACAAGCCGCCCTGCGGGCCCAAGCGCGGGCATGGCACAACGCAGCCCCGATACGCGTTCGAGTGCCAGCTCGACAAGATCGCGGAGGAGCTTGGGCTCGACCCGCTCCAATACCGCCAGCGGATCCTCCAGCCGGCGCACTCCCGCACGGTGAACGACCTGCGGATCACCACGATGGGCCTGGGCGAGTGCCTCACCCAGGTCGGACAGGCGACCGGCTTCTCCGGTAAGCATCGCCGGCTGCCGCCGGGGAAGGGCATCGGCGTCGCCGGCAGCGCCTACATCTCCGGCGCCGGCCTGCCGATCTACTGGAATGAGATGCCCCACTCCGGCGCGACGGTGAAGATCGACCGCGGCGGCGGGGTCACGGTGTCCTGCGGGACCGCGGAGATCGGCCAGGGCTCGGACAACGTGCTCGCCAGCGTCACCGCCGAGACCCTCGGGGTGCTCCCCGAGGACGTGCACGTCGTCTCCGGCGACACCTCGCTCGCGCCGGTGGACCTTGGCTCCTACTCGAGCCGGGTCACGTTCATGGCCGGGAATGCGGTGAAGGACGCCGCAGACAAGCTCCGCGCGCAGCTCGTGGCGGTCGCCGCGGAGAAGCTGCGGATCCCCACGGAGCGCGTCGGCCTCGCGTTGCGACGGGTCTACGACCTCCGAGAGCCAGAGGCGTTCCTCTCGTTCACCGAGGCCGCGGTGCTCGCCGAAGCGCGGTACGGGACCCTGTCGGCGGCCGGCTCGTACACCCCACCGAAGGGCATCGGGGGGTCGTTCAAGGGAGCCGGCGTCGGGCCATCACCGGCGTACTCGTACCAAGCCTGCGTCGCCGAAGTCAGCGTCGACCGCGAGACCGGCGTGGTCACCGTCGACCGGCTCGTCACCGCGCACGACTGCGGGCGGGCGCTTAATCCGGCCAACGTCGAGGGGCAGATCGAAGGCGCCGCGTATATGGGCTACGGCGAGATCATCGGCGAGGAGCAGGTGTTCCGCGGCGGCCTCCACAAGAAGCCGAGCCTCCTCGACTACAAGATCCCGACCTCGCTCGATACCCCGGCGCTCGAGGCGATCGTGGTGGAGACGATCGACGCCGAGGGGCCGTACGGCGCCAAGGAGGCCGGTGAAGGCCCGCTCAATCCGGTCATTCCGGCGATCGCGAACGCGGTCTACGACGCGATCGGGATCCGCTTCGACGAGACGCCGATCACGCCGGACAAGGTCCTTGCCGCACTGGCGAAGGGCCAGACCCGCGTCGGGCCGGACGGGCTGGGGGGCGGCTCGTCGGTGGACCCGAAGGCTGCGCTCCGGCGGATGAGCGCCTCGACCGATGCGCGCGAACGCAAGCGCGATGCTTAGGCTTCCGCGCTTCCAGCTGGCGACCCCGGCCTCGCTGGAGGACGCCGCGCGGCTGCTGCGCGACCACGGCGCGGCAGAGCAGGACCCGGCCACGGTCGGTACGCCGGGGCTCGGCGTGATGCTCGTCTCCGGCGGCACCGATCTGTACCCGAACATGAAGCGCCGCCAGTTCACGCCGGCGGTCGTCATCTCGCTGCGCCGCGCCCTCGGCCGTGAGATCCGGAACGGCGATGGCCTGCGGATCGGTGCCGGCGCCACCCTTGCCGCGATCGTCGCGAGCGACCGGGTTCGGGGTGGATACGTGGCCCTCGCCGAGGCGGCGCTGTCGGTCTCGACTCCGCAGCTGCGGAACATGGGCACCATCGGCGGCAACCTCTGCCTCGACACGCGCTGCAACTGGTACGACCAGTCGCTCTTCTGGCGGACCGCCGAGGGGATGTGCATGAAGATCGACCCGTCGGTCGTCTGCCGCGTCGCGCCATCGAGCCCGCGCTGCCTGGCGGTCGCGAGCGCGGACACCGTGCCGGCGCTCCTCGCCCTCGGTGCCTCCGCGCGCGTGCGCAACGCCGATGGCGAGCGGCTCGTCCCGCTGGCGGCGCTGTACCGCGACGACGGGATCCGCCCAATGACCATCGGCCGCGACGACATCGTCACCGAGATCGTCGTCCCCGACGCGCGGGGCTGGCGGAGCACCTACCTGAAGCTCCGGGACCGCGGCGCCTTCGACTTCCCGATCGTCGGCCTCGCCGCGGCGGTGCGCCTGGAGAGCGGCGTCGTCCGCGAGGCCCGGATCGCGCTCACCGCGGTCGGCTCGCGCCCGATGCTCGTCGACCGGGCCGCGGCGGCGCTGATCGGGACGCGCCTTGAGGACGACGCGATCGCCGCCGCCGCCGACGCTGCGCACAAGGTCGCGCGCCCGATGGACAACACCTCCGGAACGCTCGCCCAGCGAAAGCGCACCGTTCCGGTGTTCACCGTCCGTGCGCTCACGGCGCTGCGGGACCAACGGAGCGGCTGATGCGCGCCGTCGCGATCGTCCCCGCCGCCGGCAGCGCCGAGCGCTTCGGCGGGAAGAAGCTGCTCACGCTGATCGACGGCCGGCCGCTCCTCGACCACACCATCGCCTCGCTCCTGGGCGGCGGCGT
>DATCNH010000076.1:0-54142 GCA_036565345.1 Candidatus Limnocylindria bacterium
TGGCGCAATGTCACCACCGGGCTCCCCGGCGACTACGGCATTCGCCGCGGCGATCCACCCGCGCGATGCGGGGACCGCGTACGTCTTCCCGCTCGAGGACCGGATGCGGATGAGCGGCGCCGCCGGCGGGGTGTACCGGACGACCGATGCCGGGAAGCGCTGGACCCGTCAGGCGCGCGGCCTTCCGCCCGGCGGTCGCTACGAGGTCATGCGCGAGGGGCTCGCCACCGATCGCCTCGATCCGGTGGGGGTGTACTTCGGGACGACGAGCGGGGGCTGTGGGGGAGCGCCGACGGGGGCCGGGGCTGGCGCCGGATCGCGGAGCATCTCCCGCCGATCCTGTCGCTGGAGGCCGCGACCGCGTAGGTCCTAGCCGGTGCGCCGCATCGGCGCTTCGGGCTCGGCGCTGCCGTCCGCCGGGCGCCGGCGGGCGGCCGCATGTCCGGCAAAGCAGTGCGCGCAGACGAAGGCGTCGTCGCCGGCCATCTGGATGTAGGCGTCGCTGCCGCAGTCGGCGCATTTGCCTGGCGCGTTTTCGTCGGTCATCTCGGATGGCCCCCTTGCCGTCCGGCGGTGCACATTGCTGGCCACAGGCTGAACGGACGGCCGATCCGGCTGATCTGGCCGCCCCGGGCCGTCTGGGATTGACCGCACGTTGACCTTGACGGCGCACCGCGGCTCTCCTATGTTATAGAACATCTGTTCTATCTGTTCCTGAGGGGGCCAGGCCGAAGGAGCGGACCGGGGAGCGTGGGCGTGGTCAACGGTACGGCTGAGGCCGGTCTGAGCGCGGCGATCGCGAGCGTCGAGCGTCGGTTCGGCACCCAGGTGCTGGCGCGCGGCGCGCGCACCGAGCAGCGCGACAGCGACCGACGCCTGCACACCGAGACCGCGCTCGACCGGATCACCGGTGGTATCGCTGCGGGCGCGCCGATCGCGTTCGTCGGCCCGGGGACCGCGGGGAAGGTCACCCTCGCGCTGCGGGTGGTGGCCGGCGCGCAGCGCGAGGGCGGGACCGTCCTGTGGATCGACGGCCCCGCGTCATTCGATCCGCTCGCGGCCGCGAGAGCCGGCGTCGACCTCGATCGTCTCATCATCGTGCGCCCGCGTGGCCGCGAGGGCGCCCTGCTCGCCGCGAGCGCGGCCCTCCGGAGCGACGGATTCCGGCTCACGGTCATCGACACCGGCCCGGCGATCGCACCGGCACCGCTCCGGGCCGATGATCTCGCCCCGCTCCTTCCGGTCGTGCGGGGCTCGGCGGCGGCGCTCGTCGTCATCGCCGAGCAGCGTGCCGCCGGGCTCGCGCTCCCGTCGATCGCCTTCGAGCGGATCGCCTGGGAGACCCGCTTCGGCCGCACGTCCGGGTGGGTCATCGCCGCCGGAGCCGGGCATGGTACCGAGCGCGCGCTCTTCCACGGCGATCTGCATGGCACGCTCCGGGATGCCGGGACGCGCACCGATCTCGCGGTGGCCACGGGATGACGGGCGCAGGGCGGGACCGGCTCGGATGAGGGCCTATCTCGCGCTCGCCGTCCCGGACGCCCCGGAGGTCCCGCGGGCACTGCTGCTCGCCACGCTCTGCGCGATGCTTCCGCGGGTCGGGGTGGCCGACGACGGCACGTTCCTCTGCGATCTGCGCGGGACCGAACGCCTGCTCGGACCGGCGGTGCGCATCGCCCGGCGGGCCATCGACGCCTGCGCGAAGACCGGGATCGCCCCGGCGGCGGGCGTCGCGACCACGCCGTTCATCGCGCGGCTTGCCGCGCGGGACGCCGCGCCGGGCACGGTGCGGCAGATCGCCGCCGGCGCCGAGCGATCCTTCACCGATCCGCTCCCGCTCGCCGCGCTTCCCTTGGATCCCCTGGTGATCGATGAGCTCGCGCTGCTCGGCCTGTCGCGGGTGGGGGACCTCCTCGCGCTGCCGGCCGGAGCGGTGCTCGAGCGGTTCGGCTCCGCCACCGCGCGGGTCCAGGCGCTCGCCGCCGGCCGGATCCGGGAGGACGTCCGGGGGATCGCGCCGCGCCGGCGGATCCGTGGCCGCCGGCGGTGGGACGACCCGGTCGATTCGCGGGAGCGCCTCGTGTTCGCGCTCCGCGCCGTGGCCGACGAGGTCGCCGCGACGCTGCGGGCCGATGGCCTGGCGGCGCTGGAGATCGTCGTGGTCCTCGAGCGTGACGGGCGGGGACCGGTCCGGCTCGTGCGCTCGCTCCTGCCGCCCACGGCCGAGCCGGCGGCGATCATCCGCTCGGTCCGCTGGGGCCTCGAGGAGCTGGCCGACGCGACGGACATCGGCGCGGTGAGCGGCGCCTGGCTCGAGGTGAGCGTCGCCGAGCCCGCCCGCGGGCGGCAGGTCGGGCTGTTCGCGCCGGACGGCGCGCGGGCCGAGGAGGCGATCGCCGTCGCGCAGCTCTTGCGCACCCGGCTCGGGACCGGCGTGGTGCTCGAGGCGCGGGTCGTCGACGCCGAGGCGCGGCTTCCCGAGCGCGGAGCGCAGTGGCGCGAGCTCGTGCGATGACCCGGCTGTTCGCGGAGCCGCTCCCGGTCCGGATGGAGTGGAGCGAGGGCGAGCCGGGGCTCCTCCGGGTGGGCAGCAAGCGCCTGGTCGTGGTGGAGGTCGTGCGCCGCTGGCGGGTGGACGGCGAATGGTGGGCCGATGGTGTCGCTCGCGAGTACCTCACCCTCCGGACCGCCGATGGGCTGGTGTGCGATGTCTATGGCGACCGGCGCACCGGCCGGTGGTTCCTCCAGCGGCTCATGGATTGACCGGATCGACCGGATCGACCGGATCGACCAGATCGAATGGATCGAATGGATCGATGCGGCGGAGTGGCCCCACCGGCTTCGTCCACCTGCGCTGTCACTCCAGCTACAGCTTTCTGGACGGGGCCTCCAGCGTCGAGGCGCTCGTGGCCGCCGCGGCCGCGCAGGGACAGGACGCGCTCGCGCTCACCGACGCCGGGGGTCTCTACGGTGCGGTCCGGTTCTGGAATGCCGCTCGCGAGCGCGGGATCCGCGCGATCTTCGGCTGCGAGCTCACCCTCCAGGATCTGCCCGGTCCGCCCGGTCCGCCCGGTCGGCTTGGGGGCGGAGCCACCGTGGGACTGCTGGCGGAGGACCGCACCGGCTGGACAAGCCTCTGCCGGATCGTGTCGGCGGCCCAGCTCGCCGGCCACAAGGGCCGGCCGCAGGCCACGCTCGCCCTGATCGGGTCCGAGCGCGCCGGGCTCATCGCGCTCTCGGAGAGTGATGACTCGGAGACGCTCGCGCGGCTCCACGAGGTGTTCGGGGACCGCCTGTACGCGGAGCTCGTCGATCGCTGGGGGCCGGACGACATCGCGCGCGCGGATGCGCGGGCGGAGCAGGCCGCCGCGCAGGGCATTGCCACGGTGATCACGCACGATGTTCGGTACGCGCGGCCCGAGGATCGCCAGTTGCATGACGTCCTCCGCTGCATCGCCCTTGGCACCACGGTCGACGCGGCCGGCCGCCGGCTCGCGGCCAACGGGGAGCGCTGGCTGAAGGGCGAGGCCGAGCTGCGTGCGCGCCTCGGCCATCACCCCGACGCGTTCGCGAACGCCCGCCGGATCGCCGATCGCTGTGTCGTTGATCTGGGCTTCGGCTACCAGCGGCTGCCGGGATTCAGCGTGCCGGCCGGGCACACCGCGTTCTCGTTCCTCTACACGCTCTGCGGTGACGGCGCCCGGATGAAGTACGGCCGGGTGACGCCGACGGTGAGCCGGAAGCTCGCCCACGAGCTCGATGTCATCGACCGCTGCGGCCTCGCGGAGTTCTTCCTCATCAACTGGGACATCGTCCGGTTCTGCAACGAGCGCCGCATCCCGGCCCAAGGCCGCGGATCCGCGGCCGACTCGATCGTCGCCTACGTCCTCGACATCACCAAGGTCGACCCGATCGCCCACGACCTGCTGTTCGAGCGGTTCCTCACCGAGGATTCGCACACCATGCCGGACATCGATCTTGACATCGCCTCGAACGACCGCGAGGAGGTCATCCAGTACGTCTACCGGCGCTACGGGGAGCGGTATGCGGCGATGGTCTGCAACGTGGTGACCTATCGCCCGCGGAGCGCCAGCCGCGAGGTCGCGAAGGCGCTCGGCTTCCGCGAGGAGATCGTCGACCGTCTGTCCAAGCTGGTGGACACGCCGCGCCACGACTCACGCGGGCCGCACGGCGCCTTCGGGCAGGCGCCGGTGGGCACGATGTCTTCCGAGGGGCCGGAGGAGCTCACCTCCCTCGAGCGGCAGCGGTGGCCGCTCTACGAATCGCTCCGTGCCGAGATCGCCGATCTCCCGCGCCACCTGTCGATCCACAACGGCGGGATGCTCATCACCGCCCTGCCGCTCGTCGACACCGTCCCGATCGAGCGGGCCACGATGCCCGGCCGGAACGTCGTCCAGTTCGACAAGCGGGACATCGAGGACCTCGGCCTCATCAAGATGGACCTGCTCGGGCTGCGCACGCTGTCCCTGATCAAGGATTGCGTCGCGATGATCGACGAGCTCCATGCCGTGCGGCTCGATCTCGGCACGATCCCGCTCGAGGACCCGGCGGTGTACGACCTGCTCTGCGAGGTCGACACGATCGGGGTGTTCCAGGTCGAGAGCCGCGCGCAGGGGCAGGCGCTGCCGCGGGTGCGCCCGCGCTGCTTTGCCGACATCGTCGTGCAGGTCGCGATCATCCGGCCCGGCCCGCTCCAGGGGAACATGGTGAATCCGTACATCCGTCGCCGGCAGGGCCGCGAGCCGGTGACCTACCCGCATCCGCTCCTCGAGCCGATCCTCAAGGAGACCCTTGGGGTCATCCTGTTCCAGGAGCAGATCCTCAAGGTCGCGATGGCCGTGGCCGGCTTCAGCGCGTCGGAGGCCGACCGGCTCCGCCGGGCGATGAGCCGGGCCCGCTCGAGCACCGACATGGAGCGCCTGCGCGAGCCGTTCGTCCGCGGGGCGCTCGCCCGGGGCGTGGATGACGGCACCGCGAACGAGATCTTCCGCCAGATCGCGGCCTTTGCCGAGTTCGGCTTCTGCAAGAGCCATGCGGCCGCGTTCGCGCTCACCGCGTACCACACCGCGCATCTCAAGCTGTACTACCCGGCCGAGTTCGTCGTCGCCCTGCTGAACAACCAGCCGATGGGTTTCTACTCGCCGGCGGTCATCGCCGGCGACGCCAAGCGCCACGGGATCGCGGTCCTGCCGGTCGACGTGGACCGCTCCGTCGCAACGGCGGTCATCGAGGAACGTCAGCGTGCGTCGGAGGCGGAGGTGTCTCCTTCGCTCGGGCGGTCACGTGCGTCCGAGACGGCAACGCGTCCCTACGGACCGCCCCTTCGCTCACGAGACACCCCCGCCTCCGATGAGAACGGCGTGTTCGATCGATCGATCACCATCGCACGGCATCGCGCCTGTCGGACGCATGACCTCAGGCTCGGGTTGACGTCGGTGAAGGGTCTCGGGGAGGAGGAGGCCGGTCGCATCGTCGCGGAGCGCGAGGCGCACGGGCCGTTCCGCTCGTTCGAGGATTTCGCCAGGCGGATCGGGATGAAAGAGGAGGCGCTGCGGAATCTCGCGCTCGTGGGGGCGTTCGACCGGTTCGGCGAGCCCCGGCGCGCGCTCCTCTGGCGGGCTCGCGAGGCGCATCGCGGGTCACCCGCGTTCAGCCGTCCGGTGCTCGCCTATCCGACGGTCCCCGCCCCGGCTCTCCCCGCGCTGAGCGAGCAGGAGCGGGCCGTTCTCGACTACCGGATCACCGGCATCCCGACCGGTCCCCAGGTCATGCGCTTTTACCGCGAACGCCTGGCCGAGCGCGGCGTGGGCTCCTCCGCCGATGTCCAGCAGCGCCCCCATGGCGTATCCGTCCAAGTCGCGGGCGCCATCGTGGTGAAGCAGCACCCCGAGACGGCAAAGGGTCACGTGTTCCTCTCGCTCGAGGACGAGCATGGATTGCTGAACGTGATCATTCGCCCCGCGACCTACGCGAAGTACAAGCGCGTCGTCGACCAGGGCGGTGCCGTCGTCATCGCGGGCACGCTCCAGCACGTCGACGGCGTCGTTTCGGTGCTCGCCCGCCAGCTCGAAGAGCTCGACCTCTTCGTGAAGCTGGTCTCGCGAGACTGGCAGTGAGCGCTCGTCCTCGCGGGCATCCCGCGCGTCTACACCTCGATGCGGATGCTCTGGCCGAGGATCTTCGCCCGCAGCCTGACGTTCTTGCGCTTCGGCTTCGCCGGGACGGCCTGGATCCTCTCGGCGTGCTGCTGCAGGTAGTCGACCATCCGGTCGAGGAGGCCCGCGAAGAGGACGAGCTCCGCATCGCTGTAGCCCGCCAGGAATCCGGCCGTCCCCCGGGCCAGCGGCCCATAGAAGGGCTCGAAGTCCCGTTCCCAGCCGGGGACGAGTTCGATGATCGTCTTCCGCCGGTCACTCGGGTCTCGCCTCCGGCGGACGTACTTCGCCGCTTCCAGGCGGTCGATCATCCGGGTGACCGCTCCGCTGGTCAGGCCGGTGAGCTCGGCGAGCCGACCGGCGGTCATCGGGCCGCCGCTGTCAACGAAGCTGAGGCAGCCGCACGCGCTCGGCGCGAGCCCGATCTTGTCCGAGATGACCTGGCTCAGGATCGTGGACTGCCCACTCGTCCGCTGAAAGCCGGAGCGCACCGCCTCGACCAGCTCGGCTCGTGAACGTTTCGGCACGGGCACCTCCGTAACGCCGGATACAGATCTCAACCGTTTGACAATATCTGCATGGCGCAGATACTGACGCGCACAGATACATAGCCTAGCGCACCACGGCGGGAAGCGCAGTGCAGCACGCACCGCCCAAGAAGAATCCCTGGCTCGTCCTCGTCGTCTTCAGTCTCGGTCTCTTCATGACCCTGCTCGATCTCACGATCGTGAACATCGCCATCCCAAGCATCGTCGACGATCTGAAGGCGCCGCTCGACGGCATCCTCTGGATGCTGAACGCCTACAGCCTCGTCTACGCGGTGCTCCTCATCACCTCGGGACGGCTCGGTGACCTGTTCGGCCCGCGGCAGCTGTTCGCCGCCGGAGTGACGGTCTTCACGATCGCGTCGGCGCTGAGCGGATTGGCCCAGGACCCGACCCAGCTCATCTTGGCGCGCGGGGCGCAGGGCCTCGGTGCGGCGCTCCTGGCGCCGCAGGGCCTGCCGATGCTGACCAGCCTCTTCGCGCCGGATAAACGTGGTGGCGTCTTCGCGATCTTCGGCATCCTCGCCGGCGTCGCGGTCGTTCTCGGTCCAACGCTCGGGGGATTCATCGTCGCGAACCTCGGCTGGCGCTGGATCTTCTACGTGAACATCCCGGTGGGGATCGCGATCTTCGCCCTCACCTTCGTACTGGTTCCCGACCTTCGGCCGGCACGCAAGCACCGGCTGGACCTGCTGGGCGTCTTCCTGGCGAGCGCCGGCCTGCTCCTCGTGGTGTTCGGTCTCATCGAAGGGCAGCGCTTCGACTGGGGGACGGTCGTGTCGTTCGTCACGATCCCCGAGATCATCGGCGCCGGCGTCGTGCTCCTCGTCGCCTTCGTGCTCTTCGAGCGCTCGATGCAGGACCGCGAGCCGCTCCTGTCGTTCGCGGTCTTCCGCGACCGGAACTTCACTCTCATGACGTTCGTGCTCATGGCGATGGGCTTCGCGATGCTCGGCGTGTTCCTCCCGATCACGATCTACTTCCAGTCGGTACTCGGCTTCGACGCCCTCGCCGCCGGTCTCACCATCGCGCCAATGCCGGTGGCGATGATGCTCGGCTCAGGATTCGTGGCCACCGCCGTCCCGAAGTACGGCGCCAAGCCGTTCCTGCTCGTCGGTCTGCTCCTCTTCGCCGGCGGCACGGCGTTCGTGGCCTGGACAGTCCTCGCCGACGGTGGCCGCTGGGCCCTTCTCCCTGGCTTCATCGTCATGGGGATCGGGATGGCCGGTGTCTGGACCCCGGTGTATGACCTGGCCACCCGTGACCTCCGGCCGGAGCTGGCCGGCATCGCGTCCGGCGTACTGAACACGATGCAGGAGGTCGGCACCGTGATCGCAAGCGCCGCGATCGGCGCGGTGCTCCAGAATCAGCTCGCGACCTCCCTGGTCGCCGAGGCCACCACCTACTCGCGTCAGCTTCCGGCCCCATTCCAGCAGCCGTTCGTGAACGGCTTCGCCGGCGCCGCGAAGCAGGGTCTCGAGGTCGGCGCCGGTCAGAACGGTGCCCCGATCCAGCTTCCGCCCGGGATCCCGCAGGCCGTCGCCGATCAGCTGGCTCAGCTTGGGCACGCGGTCTTCACCCACGCCTTCGTCGACGCGATGCGCCCGGCGATGACTCTGCCGGTGATCGTCGTCCTGCTCGCCGCAGTCCTCGCCGGATTCTCACGCGCTCCGCGAGGGCTCGTCTATCCAGAGGTCGGAACGACCCAGGCCGCGACCGCCTGACGATGCACGCGACGCACGCCCGTCCAGTAGGGACGGGCGTGCGTCGGCGACACGATGTGCTATTTCACGGTGATCGTCCCGACCATCGACTTGTGGATCGTGCAGAAGTAGGCGTAGGTGCCCGCATCGGCGAAGCGAAACGAGAAGGTCCCGCCGGACGCGTCGAGGGCGCCGTCGAACTTGGAGTCTTTCGTGCCGTCCTTGCCGCTCGAGACGGTGTGCTTGGTGGTGTCCTTGTTCGTCCAGGTGACCATGGTGCCCTTCGCCACCTCGAGGGTCGCCGGAGCGAACTTGAAGCCGGAGACCTCGACCGCCGATCCCGACGCGGCCGGGGCCGGGGCGGTGGTGGCCGGGGCGGCGGAACAGGCCGCCAGCAGGGCGAGCGAGGCCGTGGCGACGAGCGCGAGGCGGGTAAGCGCGGTCATACGTTTCCTCCGGTGGTGTTCCCTCTCCATACGCGGCAGGACGCCCCAGGGATGTATCCCCGGGGCGTCCTGCAGGGAGGAGGGTTGGGTGGGTCAGTCGGTGGTGAACGCGTAGGCGACGCGGGCCTCGTTCCCGACGGCGATCGTCAGCTTCCAGGAGCCGCTTGAGACCTCGTCGAGCGACAGCTCGTAGCGGCCGGGGATCGCTTCGCGCGAGATGAGGATGTCGTTGTGCTCGTGGCCCGGCTCGTTGCCGGTGTAGGCCAGGATCCCGGTGAGCGGCTTGCCTGCCACGATCTGGCCGGCGCGGTCGCGGAGGGTGACGGTCGCAGCGCGCGGGGTCCCGCTCGAGGGTGAGAAGGCGACCTCGGCGCGGTAGTCGCCGGCGTCGAGAGTGCGGACGCCGGCGATGAGGGAGGACGCGGCCCCGGTGTGGGGCCGCGTCGTGTCGGAGGGAGCGGTCTCGAGGCTCAGGAGCCCGACCCCGAGGGCGATGCCCGCGGCGGCGGTGAGCCGAAGGAGACTGCCGGAGACCATGGTCCTAGAACTTTCCCGGGAACTGCTTGACGATGGCTTCCGCCAGCGGGTCCGAGATCTTCTGGCTGTGGCTCGCGGCGGTCTCGATCTTGTCGTACTGGGTCGGGTCCTTCGCGTTCTGTGCGTTCACGAAGGCGGCGATCCCGGTGACGTGGGGGATGAGGAGCTCGGCGACGGCGCCCTTGGGAAGGTTCGGGTTCGCACCCGACAGGAAGGCGTCGAAGTCCTTGCGGTACCCGTCGAGATCCGCAACGGCTTTGTCCTGGCCGGCCTTGTCACCCTTTGAGGTGGCAACGGTGTAGTTCACGAAGAAGCCGATGTGCTTGCGCCAAAGCTCGAGAAAGGTCGTCTTGGCGGCATCGCCGTAGACGGAGCCGATCGCGTCGCCCAGGGCGACGGTGTTCTTGTCGAGCGTCGCGGCGCCAGCCTTGAAGCCGGCGTCGTCGCCGCGGAGGGCTGAGCCGGTCGCGATGGCGGTGATCTGGACGTGCTCGTCGAGGAGCAGGTTCAGGGCGGTGCGGAAGTCCGCGGCCTTGTTCGCCGTGCCCGGAAGCTTGTCCGGGAACTGCTTGGCGATGGCGCCGGCCAGCGGGTCGGCGATCTTCTGGCTGTGTGCGGCTGCGGTCTTGATCTTCTCGGCGACCATCGGGTCTTTCGCCGCCTGCGCGTCGATGACCGCGAAGAGGCCGGTGACGTGGGGGATGAGGAGCTCGGCGACGGCGCCCTTGGGAAGGTTCGGGTTCGCGCCCGAGAGGAACGCGTCGAAGTCCTTGCGGTATCCATCGAGGTCGGCCTTCGCCTTGTCCATCTTCGCCTGGTCCTTGGTCGCTGCACCCTGGGTGTAGTCAACGAAGAAGCCGATGTGCTTGCGCCAAAGCTCGAGGAAGGTCGTCTTGGCGGCATCGCCGTAGACGGAGCC
This sequence comes from Candidatus Limnocylindria bacterium, assembly GCA_036565345.1. GTDB lineage: Bacteria > Chloroflexota > Limnocylindria > P2-11E > P2-11E > UBA4735. The sequence goes on from DATCNH010000076.1 coordinate 10,327, forward strand.
GATCGCGGTGCCGAGGGCGACGGTGTTCTTGTCGAGCGTCGCCGCGGCGGCCTTGAAGCCGCCGTCGTCGCCGCGGAGGGCGGCGCCCGTCGCCTGGCTGGCGTTGTAGACGTGATCCATCAGCAGGAGGTTCAGCGCGACCCGAAGGTCGGCCGACTTGCTGACGGAGGTCATGGCGGCGGGACTCGCGCTCGCCGCAGCCGACGCCGCGGCGCTTGGAGCGGTGGTCGGCGCCTTTGACGGCGATGCGGAGGACGTGCCTGCACCGGTGCAGGCGGCAGCCGCGAAGGAGAGGGCGATCGCGCCGGCAGCGAGCCGGGGGAGGGTGCGCTTCATGGAAGGTGTTCCTTTCATCTCTACCGGACGACGACCCGACCGGTCATGTTGTTGTGGCGCGAGCAGAAGTAGGTGAACTCACCGGGCGTGGTGAAGGTGAAGGAGAAGCTCTTCCCCTGGTCGTCCATCGTCCCGTCGAAGGTGTTCGTCTTCCGCAGCTCGTAGTTGCCGAAGTCGTCCTTCTTGGTCGAGGTGCCAGAGGTGACGGTGTGCAGGATCGCGTCGGCGTTCGTCCAGGTGACCTTCGTCCCGGCCGGGATGTCGAGGGTCTCGGGCTGGAAGCGGAAGCCGCTGATCGCGACCTGGCTGCCGCCGGAAGCGGGGGCCGCCTTCGCCGGGCTGCACCCGGCAACGACGGTCAGGGCCAGGGTGGCGACGAGCGTCACCCGGGCGATGCGCGTGAGGTGAGCGGTGCGGAGCGGTTGGGTCACAGCCACACCTACGGGGCCACCCGCTCCAGCGGATGACCACTACTGCAACGTTCGCGTAACGCCCGTCGCTGTAGGCCGGCCGGAGAACGTGCACCGCGTCGAACGACGACAGCCCCGGCACGGGCGTACCGGGGCTGTCGTCACGTGGGGAGGAGTGCTAGGCCGTGACGGTCTCGCGCGGGGCGATGAAGCCGAAGTACAGCCCGAGCAGGCCGGTGACGGTGTGCAGCAGGTTGTCCGCGAGCAGCCCCTCACCCCCAGGATTCAGGAGCGAGTTGAAGAGCGTTGCCGACGCGAAGCCGATGACGGCGAGCGCGACGTAGACGATGCCGATGATCTGCGAGGTGACGCGCGGCGTGAGCGGGCCGATCGGCATGAACGCCGAGATGAGCCAGAGCGTGCCGACGCCGAGGTGCGCGATGTTGTGGAGCGCGTTGACGCCGAAGATTCCGAGGAGCGGACTCGGAAGGATGAATCCAAGCACGCCGACGAGGAAGTAGACCGCGCCGAAGACGATCGCGAAGGTACGGACCATGGATGTGTGCCTCCTTTCGCTGCAGATGGCCAGGAAACAGGGATTCCCGTCTGGCAGCGTTGGATACGAGAACGACACCGCCGGCGGATGAACCGGCCGAACAACGTACAGTTGTACGAAATGTGCCTCAGGCCGGTCATCCATGTCGGCGCCTGATCTCGTATCCAGAGCAAAGGCCGCTGAAGAAGATGAACAGCTTCTCGAACGCATCGCCGGCATGGATCCCACTGCGATCCGCGAGCTGTACGACCGGTATGGGCGGACGCTGTTCGGGGTGCTCTACCGCATGCTCGGCGATCCGGAGGCCGCAGAAGAGGTCGCTCAGGATGCATTCCACGCGGTCTGGCGTCAGGCGCGCACCTACCGGAACGATCGGGGCTCGGTGCGCACCTGGCTCCTCGCCATCGGCCGCAATGCCGCGATCGACTGGCGGCGGACCAAGGGCCGCCGCATCGAGCGCGAGACCGTGATCGAGCAGGCTGCCGAGCTCGTGATCGAGTCGCGGGTCGAGGATCGCGTCATTGCCGGACTCCAGGCGGCGCGCGTGCGTGCCGCGGTGGAGACCCTCCCCGACGAGCAGCGCACCGCGGTGAGCCTCTCCTTCTGGGGCGGCCTGTCGCAGAGCGAGATCGCGGAGCGGACCGGCACGCCGCTTGGCACGGTGAAGAGCCGGGTCCGACTCGGCATGGCGAAGCTCCGCGACCGGCTCGCTGCCGAGGCGACCGAGTGAGCCCGCACCCTTCGAACGACCTCGCGGCCTTCGCGCTCGGCGCGCTCGACGAGCCGGAGCGCGAGCCGGTGGAGCGGCACCTCGCCGATTGCCCGATCTGCCGGGCCGAGGTGGCGGCCTTCGGTGAGACCGCCTGGTCGATCGCCCAGACCGCGGCGATCGATCCGCCCAGCGGCCTGCGGGCCAGCATCGTCGCGCGCGCCACGCGGGAGTCCCGTCCTATCGCTGGCCCCCGCCCCGTCTCGCTTGGCGGGCGTCTGGTCGGCGCCCTCCGGCGTCCGATCCCGGCGGTCGTGCCGGTCGCGCTTGCCCTCCTGCTCGTCGTCTCCGTCGTCGGTCTGGCCGGCGCGCGGCGTGACGCCGATGGCTATGCGAGCGCGCTCTCCGGTGTCGCCGGCGCACGGGTCGTCCCGCTCGCCGGGACCGATACTGCGCTCCGTGGATCGGTCGTCGTCCCGGCCTCCGGCGCGCCCGCCTATCTCATCCTCGACCTGCCTGCGCCGCCGTCCGGGAAGACCTGGGAGGCCTGGGTCCTGAACGGCGAGAAGCCGATCGCGGCCGGGCTCAGCGGGGGGCACGGCGTGACGACCCTCCTGCTCACCGCGCCCGTTGGCGCCGGAGACGGCGTCGCAGTCACCCTCGAGCCGACCGGGGGCAGCCTCGCCCCGACCACGGTGCCGGTTCTGGCCGGCCGCACCTAACCCTCGGCTCGTACAGCCGGACTATACCGGGGCCGGCCACGCTCCGCCCTGGCCGGGGCAACCGATACCGAACGGTCATCGTCACCGGCTGCCCGGGACCCGAAACTGACCAAGCGACCGGGCAACGATCTGGGATGGGGTGCGCGGCCCGGCGGCGCTGGGAGTGGGCGTGAGCGGCGTGGGCGCGGGCCTGGCTGAGGGTCTCCTCGACTCGATCTTCACGGTCGCGCGCGAGCTTGTCCACGGGGAGCGGGCGTCCCTGCTGCTTCGGGACGACGCCTCGTCGGACTTCGTGATCGCGCGTGCCGTCGGCCTGGCCGAGGACGTTCGCCGGGCGGTCCGGATCCGCGAGGGTGAGGGCATCAGCGGCCGCGTCGCCGCCTCCAAGCGCCCGCTCCTGGTCCGTGGCGTCCAGGGCGCGCCTGTCGCGCGCGACGGCCGGTACCGGACCGCATCGTTCGTGTCGGTCCCGATCCTGGTGGACAACGAGTCGCGTGGCGTGCTGAACGTCGCCGATCGCGCCGATGGCCAGCCGTTCGAGGAGAACGACCTCGAAACGCTCGAGCTCCTGGCCGGCCACATTGGTGCGTGTCTTCTCCAGCGGGAACAGAGCGAGGCCCTGGCTCGGCTCGCGGAGACCGATCCGCTCACCTGGCTCTTCAATCGGCGCCATTTCGACCGCCGGCTCGAGGCCGAATCGAACCGGGTGCTTCGGGGAGATCACCTGCTCGCGGTCCTCATGATCGACGTTGACCGCTTCAAGTCGATCAACGACCGGTACGGCCATCAGACCGGGGATCAGGTCCTCCGTGCGATCGCCACCGGCATCAAGCAGGCGGTGCGGCTCTACGACGTCCCGACGCGCTTCGGCGGCGATGAATTCGCGGTCATCCTCCCCGAGGCCGACACCGAGGCGGCCTCGCGGGTCGCCCGGCGAACGCTCGAGAAGATCGCGGCCCAGGCGCTCCCGCCCCAGATGGCCGCCGAAGCGCAGACGATCTCGGTGTCCATCGGGGTCGCAACCTTCCCCCGGCCACTCGCCGACGCGCACAGCCTGGTTGGAGCGGCCGATGCGGCGATGTACCGCGCCAAGGAGGCCGGCGGCGGCGTTCGAGTCTGGGAGCACGCCTTCGCGACCGGACGCCATGCCGGAGGACCGGCCGGGCAGGCGGCGTCCGCCGGCCCGGGCCGGGCGACGATCCCGCGGTCTCCTTACCTGGCCGACCCGGCGCGCCTGGCGACCGCAGAGCTGCAGGCGCATCTTCCGGTCGGCGTCGCGGCCGACTGGAACGTGCTGGTCGTCGGGCGCGAGGGCCATGTTCTCACCGTCGCGCTGCCTGATGACGATCCGGCCGCGGTCGATGCGCTCTCGAAGGCGTCGGGCTTCGCGATCTACCCGGTGTACAGCAGCGCGACCGATCTCGAGGCGACGCGCCGGCGACTTACCGGAACCTAGCGGGCCGTCGTCTCCGCGCGCGTGACGCCGTCGCCGAAGCCTTTGAACAGGTAGCCCACGCCGGGCACGGTCTGGATCACGTCGCGCGGTTGGCCATCGCCACCAAGCTTGCGGCGCAGGCGGCTCACGTTGAGCTTCACCAGGTCGCCCCCGACATCGGCGTCGTAGCCCCAGACCCCCTCGAGGATCTCTTCCTGCGTGAGCACGCGGCCGGGGTTCGCCATGAAGTGGCGAAGCAGCTTGAACTCCGTCGGAGAGAGATGGACCGGGACCTCACCGGTCTTCACTTCATGCAGGGCCTCGTCGAGGACGATGTCTCCGGTCCGGTACACCGCCGGCGACGGGCGGCCGCGGGCATGGACCGAGCGGCGAAGGATCGCCTTCACCCGCGCGACCAGCTCTTTCGGGCGGAAGGGCTTGGTGATGTAGTCGTCGGCGCCGAGCTGGAGCCCCCGGAGGATGTCCGACTCGTCCTGGCGTGCCGACAGGAGCAGCACCGCGATGTGCTCGTCGCCGTGGCGGATTCGTTCGAGCACCACGAAGCCGGCGAGCTTGGGGAGATTGAGGTCCAGGACGATGAGATCCGGCCGGTCTCGCTCGACGGCTTCAAGGGCCGCCTCGCCGTCATACGCGCGGGCGACCTCGTAGCCCTCCCGACGAAGCGCGTACTCCAGGACCTCGACCAGATCTCGGTCGTCGTCGACGACGAGCAGCTTCACGCCGTGACCTCCTCCGCCGCGAGCACGCGCGCCTTCGGGAGCGTGAAGTGTACCGACGTCCCGGCACCGGGCGCGCTCTCCAGACCGATCTCGCCGCCCTGTGCCCGCACGATCGCGCGGCAGATCGCCAGGCCAAGGCCGAGCCCGCCGGACTCGGCGCGCACGGTCCGCGAGCGGAAGAACCGCTGGAACAGCCGTCCCACCTCGTCGTCGGCGATCGCCGGGCCGGCGTTGTGGATCGTCACGCGCACGTATCCGGAGTCGGATGCGGTCGTGATCGTGATCGCCGTCGCCTCCGGCGCGTACTTCACCGCGTTGGCGAGCAGGTTGGAAAAGACCTGCGCCGTCCGTCGCGGGTCGGCGACGACGCGGTCGCTCGCTCGTCCGAAGCGCGTCACCAGCTCCTGGTTCTTCTGCTCGAGGATGGGTCGCACGAAGGCGAGGCTCTCCTCGAGCACCGCGCGCACGCTCGTCGGGACCGCCCGGACCTCGAACGTCCCCGCCTCGATGCTCCCGGCATCGAGCAGGTTCTGCACGAGGTGCTCGAGCCGCAGGGCGCTGCGCCCGAGGGTCGCCACCATCTTTCGTAGCTCCTGTCGCGACATCGACATCACGTCTTGATTCAGGAGGTCCAGCGATGCGGTGAGGCCGGCGATCGGGGTGCGGAGCTCGTGCGCCACGTCGAGGAGGAAATCCTCCTTCAGCCGGAGGAGCTCGGCGCTGGCGGTGACGTCTCGAACGGTGCGGATCTTCGTCGGGGGATCCGACCCGCTGACCGGCGTGGTGACGATCTCCAGGACGCCCATCCGCTCTTCGCGCGGGAACCAGGCCCGTTGGATCTCGTGCCCCTCCGGCTGCGGGACCGTGGTCGCCCCGCTCACCAGGAGCAGCGTGCCGAAGCTCCGCCCGATGAGCTGATCCTCCCCCAGCAGCCGGAAGGCGGCGGGATTGGCGCTCAGGATCGTGTCCGAGGCATCGGTGATCAGGATGCCATCGGTGAGCGCGACGAACGCGTCCTCGAACGCGACGGTGGCGATGGTCTCGCCGTGACGGCGCCCGGTCGAGCGGCGCTCGGTCACGCCGGGATCCAGAGCTGGACGCTGGTACCCCGGCTGCGTCTCGAGGCTGCGTCGATCGGGACGACGAGGACCGAGGGCGCGAGGTCGCGCTGCAACCCGAGGTTGAGTGCGAGCTGCTCGGATCGGGTGAGGGTGGTCATCCGCGGTCAGTATCGGGCTCGGCGATCCGACGCACCGTCTCGAGCGTGTCGATCTCGGTGACCGGCTTGTCCGGCCGCAGGCGAACGATTCGTGGGAAGCGCAGGGCGTACCCGGAGTCGTGGCGCGCGCTCGGCTGGACCGCGTCGAACGCGACCTCGATGACCGTGTCGGGCGTGACGACGAGGCTCCGGCCGCTCTGGCCGATGGTGCGCGCCTTGAAGTGCTCGGTGCCCTCGGCGATCTCGCGGTCGGTGAGCCCCGAGTACGCCTTCCCGATGTTCCGGAGCGCGGTGCCGTCGCGCACGGCGAAGGTGTAGTCCGAGAGCACCCCGCGCCGTTTCCCATGTCCCCATTCCACCGCGGTGACGACCACATCCAGGGTCCGGAGCGCCCGTTTGACCTTCAACCACTCCATCCCGCGCCGGCCGGGCCGATATGGCGAGTGGGGATCTTTCACCATGAGGCCCTCGTTGCCGCGCGCACGCGCGGCGGTGAACTCCGCGTCCAGCGCGGCGACCAGCGCAGGCCCGGTGGCGGCGATCGATCGTGACCGGGCCAGCCGGAGCGGGGGCGAGAGCGGGAGATCGGCCAGCCTCGCCGCACGCTCGACGAGCGGCAGGTCGAGGAGCGGAACGCCGTCGCGCTCGAGGATGTCGAAGACGACCAGGCTCGCCGGAAGCGCGGCGCGGATCGCGTCGTCGGCCACCTTGCGGCCGAGCCGCCGCTGGAAGCGGACGAACGGGATCGCCCGGCCGGCGTCGTCGAAGGAGAGGATCTCGGCGTCGAGCACGACGCTCCCGGGGATCGCGGCCAACGCCCCGAGCAGCTCCGGGAACCGCCCGGTGACTCGGTCGAAGGTCCGCGAATAGAGCTCCACCCGGTCCCCGTCCTTGTGGACCTGGGCGCGGACCCCGTCGTACTTGTCCTCGACCACGTACGGGGCGGGGAAGCGGTGCTCAACCTCCGCGAGGTCGAGCACCGGCGTCGCGAGCATCATCCCGATCGGGGCGAAGTGGACGAAGCGCGCGTCGGCCAGACGGTCGCCGCGCGCCTGCACGGCCGCGATGCCGATGTCGCCGCCGAGCATGTGCGCCCGCCCGACCGCCTCCCGCGGACGGCCGAAGGCCCGGGCGATCGCGTCCTCGAGCAGCCCCTCGCGCAGGCCGATGCGCGGCTCGCCGGTCATGATCTTCACCAGATAGCGCGCCTGCGGGCCATCGGCGCGATCCAGGAGCGCGGCTAGCTCCACCTGTTTCGCCGCGCTGCCGCGCGCACCGGCGATCGCATCGAACGCCGTCGTCACGTCGACCAGCCTGAGCGGTGCGGCAGCCGGGGCGGGTCCAACGCCGATGAGCGCGGCGGCGACGTCGCCCAGGTCGGCGTGCTCCTGGTAGGACGTCCCGACATCGGCCGCTCGGGCGCCCGACCGCGCGAGGATCGCCGCGACCAGCGCCGCTCCGCCGACCGAGAGGACCCGCTCGTCGGTCCGCGGGAATGGTGCGCCGGCGAAGAGTCGCGTCGCCCTGGCGAGATCGCCATCGTCTGCAAGGCCGCTCAGGTAGTCGCCAAGGAAGCGAAGCTTTTCTAGCTTCTTCGCCGTCCCGCGCACGGCATCGGCCGTGCTTACCCAAGAAGCAAACCGGTCGCTCACGCGGTGAGCGGCCGATCGCTGGGAGGCGTCATGGGCATCCTCGAGCTCCTTATCGTGATCCTGCTCCTGCTTTGGCTGTTCGGGTACTTCGGGCGCGGCCGCGCGTTCTCGCGCGGGCCCGCGGTCGACACGACCGGGTGGTTCGCCGGCGGAAACTGGGTGCACATCCTGCTCGTCATCGTGGTCATCCTCGTCATCCTGCGGCTGATCGGATAGGCCCGGAGGAAGGACCGCCCGCTGCCGAGGGAGCCCGCCGAACTCGCCTACAGTCGAACGCGTGGAAGAGCAGGCGGCGGGCCGCGAGCACACCTACCCCGTGCCGTACGAACAGGACACGCCGCGCGCCGTGGCATGAATCCCGCACAGGAGTAGATCGTGGGTTGTTGTTTGACGAGCTGCGTGCGTCTGCTGTTCTTCACCCTCTGGCGCGCGATCTTCGCCGCGCTCGTCGCCCTTGCCTTTGCCCGTATCGACGGCTACATCGATCGCAGCGCGCACCGCGATGCGGTCACCGGCAAGGCCTGGCGCGCGTACCGGCGGGGCCGGGGCCGCTCCGCGCAACGGGGCACCCCGCCAGAGGCGAGCACCGCGATCGATACCGAGGGGCATCCCAAGCCCTAGCCGCGGAGCGCGCCGGACCATCCACCTCCCTAAACTCGGCTGGTGACCGCGCGTGTCGATGTGTTCCGCATCCCGACCAGGATCTCGTTCGGCCGGGGCGTCGCGCTCACGCTCGCCGATCCGCTGCGCCAAGTCGGCGCGACCAAGGTCCTGCTCGTCACCGACAAGGGCGTGGTGAAGGCCGGCCTCGTGGCGCCCATCGAGGAGCGCCTTCGAGAAGCCGGGATCGCGTACGAGATCTACGACGACGTCGCCCCCGACCCGGGCGTCGGCGAGGTGCAGCGTTGCTACGAGCGTGCGGCCGACTGCGGCGCCGACGCATTCGTCGCCATCGGCGGCGGCTCGGCGATCGACACCGCGAAGATGGCGGCCGTGCTCCTGGTGAACGGTGGGACGGTCCTCGACTACATCGGCGCGGACAAGGTCCCGAAGGCCGGAGCACCGGTCGTCGCGATCCCGACGACCGCCGGCACCGGCGCCGAGCTCACGATCAATTCGGTCATCGCCGATCCGGATCAGCACAAGAAGCTTGTGATCATCAGTCCGAACGCGACGGCGCTCTTCGCGCTCGAAGACCCGGAGATGACCGTCGGGCTCCCGCCGTTCCTCACCGCGATCACCGGGATGGACACGCTGGTCCACGCGATCGAGTCCTTCTGTTCGAAGAACAGCTACCGGATGACCGAGCTGCTCGCGCTCGAGGCGATCCGTGACGCCGCCCGCGCGCTCCCCGCTGCGGTCAGGGATGGTAAAGACCTCGATGCGCGTGAAGCGATGATGCGTGCGGTGGTGACCGCGAGCCTCGCGTTCAGCAATACCCGCCTGGGCAACGTCCACGCGATGGCGCTCCCGCTTGGCGGCTGGTGCCACGTCGCGCACGGTACGGCGGTCGCCGTCCTCCTCCCCCGGGTCATGGACTTCAACCGGAGCGCGGCGCCGGAACGCTACGCCGCGGTCGGAGAGGCGCTTGGCACCACGAAGGACGCCCGGGCCGCAGTCGAGCACGTGTACCGGATGAACGAGGCGATCGGCATTCCGGCGGGCCTGCGGGGCCTGGGTGTGGACGAAGGAGCCATCCCGAACATGGCGAAGGACGCGATGCTCTCCGGCAACATCCTGGTGAACCCACGGATGACGACCCAGCCCGACATCGAGGCGCTCTACCAAGAGTCGCTCTAGCCGGACGGGACAGCCGGTGCCGGTCGCGATCTTCGACATGGACGGGGTCCTGTATCGCGGGGCGACGGTGCTGCCGTATGCCCGCGAGGCGCTGGCTCGGCTCCGCGCGGGAGCGTGGCAGGTGTTCTTCGCGACGAACAACTCGAGCGCGTCGCGCGAGGATTACGTTCGGCGCCTCGGCGCGATGGGGCTGGGCGGCGATGCGGACCATGTGATCACGAGCGCCTATGCGACCGCGCACTACCTCGAGCGGCTGGATCCCGTGCCGGCAGACGTGTATGTGGTCGGCGCGGACGGGCTGCGCAACGAGATCCGTGCGGTGGGGATCCCGGTGCGGTCACGCGCCGATCTTCCCGGGCTGCATCCGCCGCCGGACGCTGCGCTCGAAGGGAAGGCGAACGCGAGCGCGATGCGCGCCTACCTCGTCGGGCTCGATCTGCCGCCCCCGCCGGACGCGGTCATTGTGGGCCTCGATCTGCATCTCACCTACGCGGCGCTTGCCGAGGCGCAGCGGGGGCTGCTCGCGGGTGCGCGCTTCGTCGCGTCGAACAAGGACCGCGCCTATCCGGTCGAGGGCCGGCTCCTGCCCGGCGCCGGAAGCATCGTCCGTGCGCTCGAGGTCGCGAGCGAGCGGGAAGCGGTGTGCATCGGGAAGCCTGAGCCCTGGCTCTTCGCGGAGGCCATCCGCCGCGCCGGATCCGAAGCGGCCGGTCCGGTGGTGGTGATCGGCGACGCGCCGGAATACGACATCGTCGCGGCGCACCGGGTCGGCGCGACCGGGGTGCTCATCACCACCGGCCTCACCGAGAGCGATGCCGCGACGCGGGCGACCGGCGAGGCGGTGCCGGATCACGTCATCGATTCGCTCGATCAGCTCTTCCGGCTGCCGGAGCTCGCCGGACTCTAGGTCCGTCCGTCCCTTGCTCTCCGTCTCACCCGCCGTGCACGGAACATCGACCGAACGCTCGCCGGCGTCTCACTCCCGCGATCGACGATGGAGCCGCACGACGAATGAGGAGAGACACATGAAGCGCTTCATCGCGACCGCCGGTTGGTTCATCGACGCCGTAGAGCGGTATCCGGTCGAGGGGGACCTCGGACGCGGCATCTATCGCCGGCTGGAGTTCCCGCGCGAGACCGCGTGGACCCGGTCGCCCGAGCCGCTCGGCCCGGAGGCCGACGCGTTGCGCCTTGCCCGATGACACCGTTCGTTCACCGCGGTGCCACGACCGACGCACGCCCCGGCACGCCATCTTCGCATCCCTCGCGTACGGTCGCCCGGCCAGGTCACTCTCATCCTCCCAAGAACGGGGACCGCGGCCCCGCCGCGGCCGCGGTCCCCGTTCCTCACCGGGCTGGCACGCGCCAACACCCGACCCGGACGGTCGCGCTTCCGAGGGCGGAGGGAACGAAGAGGATGCGCGAAGGCTCAGTGGGCCGACCGCGGTGCCGGTCCGCGTCGTGCTAGTGCCCCGCGTCGGAAGAACCTTGGTGATTCGCGGCCCGGGCCGCCGGTGCCCAGAAGCCGAGGAGCACGCGAGGGAGCGTATCCGTAGATACGTGACCGAGCGCGCGGACGAAGGCGACGCCGGCAGCGGCGGTGCCGGGACGATGAAGCGACAAGGTTCTTCCGGCGCGGGACACTAGGACGCCGGGGTCAGCTCCGGCCGAACGTTCACCCCGCGGTAGGTGATCCACCACCCGTCGGCAACGCGGTCGACGGCGACGATGACCACGTCCATGTCCTCGCGGAGCTCGAGACCGAGGCGATCGACACCGAGCGGGTCACCGGCGTAGACGATCGAATTGGGGAGCGAACCGGTCGAGACCGATTCGACCTGCCGGACCTTCGTCGGGATCACCGGCGAATCGTCGCGCCGGCACGTGTGATCGTTGTGACCGGCACGTGATCACCTGGTCCGTTCGCGTCCGCGTAGCCTCGGCCCGCAGCGGCCCGGCCCGGGGTCCCGCCCAGCGCTCCGGCTCTTTGCGGCGATGCCCGACTAGGTCAGGGTCGGCGGTGGCCGGTACCGGGCCCGCTCGATCGTGCCATGCGCGCCGACGTCGAGGATCCAGATCGAGGCCTTGGCGAGCCGACGACGCGACGGAAGCGCGACGCCGCCCCGCATCGCGGCATCGAGCAGGCCGGCGATGATGTCGCCGTGGGTGCACAGCGCGGTGGCGTCGGGGAGCCGCCCCAGCAGCGCACGCACGGCACGGTGCGACGCGCCCTCGGCGAGCGCATCGTCGCGCGCGACCGGAACGCACCTCGCCTCGCCGAACGGGCGCATCGTGTCCAGACAGCGGACGTACGGACTGGAGACGACGCGCCGCACACCCGCGGCGCGGAGCGGCCGGGCGAGCGCGCGCGCCTGGCGTTCGCCCAGCCGCGTGAGCGGTCGAAGCCGGTCGGCTTCGGTCCAGCGCTCCCGGTCGCCGGCGCGGGCGTGCCGGACCACGTAGATCCGTCTGGTCACCTGGTCACCAGGTGCCCGGGCGGTTCCGTTGCGCCCGGTTCCACGCCTTCCGCCAGCCGGCCCGGGCGTCGTCCCGCAGGGCGAGCTGGAACGCCGCGAGCTCGCCGGCGGTGAACATGTCGATGGCGCCCTCCTGCGCGGCGTCGTGCAGCCAGGTCCAGGCGAGGACCGCATCTTGGTGTTCGCCGAGGACCTCCTGCAATCGCGTTGCCGCGCGAGCGAATGCCGCGGCCGGCTTGCCGGCGAGCGGCGCGATCGCCTCGGCGGCGTAGCGCGATCGCTTGGCCTCGATCCGGACCCGGTGGAGGTCGTCGTCAGCCGGTTGATCCCCGGCCCGCTCCACGCTGCTCCGCAATCGCCGCCAGGCGCGCCGGACGATCGGCCGGAGCTCGTCCAGCCCCGGCGCCTCCGGATCGACGGTCAGCGCCGGCGCTGCCGCCGCCTCCACCACGCGACCGAGGAGCGCCAGGTACGGCGCGCCGGACATCGCGGCGGCAAGCCCCGCGCGCTCGATGGAGAGCCGTGCTCGAAGCACGGCCACGATCCCGTCGATCGCCTCCGGTGTGCGCAGTCGCTCCGCGGTGGCGCATAGCCGATCCGTCAGGACCTCGGTGTCGCGCACCCGACCCAGCGCATCCCCGAGTCGGCGCACATCGGTCCGCAGCGCTCGTGCCCAGGAGGGATCGAGGAGGCCGCCGAACGTCCGGAGATGTGAGCGCAGGCGTCTGGTCGCTACGCGGGCCTGATGGATCGCGTCGGGGTCGATCGCCGCGCGAATGGCGACGTCGGAATCGATCAACTGTCGCGCCGCTGACGCGATTGCCGCGCGCACGACGTCGCGTATCGCCGCGTCCGGTCCAAGCTGCGGAACGACGACCTCGGCGGCCGGCGATCGATCTCCGAGCGCCCAGAGGTATTTGGAGCGGGTATCCGGGGTCGCCCCGGCCTCACCCAGGCGTTCGGCGAGCGTGTCCAGCAGATCCAACGCGTCGGGATCGCGCAGCTCGATCTCCAGCTGCCGAAGTCGCCGGCCGGTATCGGGCTCGACGATGGTGACGCGGTCGTCGACAAGCTCGAGGCGCTCTGCGCCACGCTCGTCGACGAATCCGACCCGGTACCGGATCGTGCGCGTTCGCGCGCTCAACCCGACCGGCCGGCCGCGGAGATACGCCGTAAGGATCTCGCGCGCGGCGTCCGGCGCGTCACCGTGCTGTCCTGCGAACGCGAGCTCCGTCCTGGTCAGGAGGCCATCACCGGTGTCAGGCAGCTTCAGCTGCCAGCCTTGTCCCGACCGGTATCTGAGGACGGCCCCCCAGGCGGCGAGGGCGAGATCCTTGGAGTCGAAGAAGTCGGTCGAATAGCGGACCGGCGGATCGGCCTGGGGGACCACGCCGTCGAGCACCGGAAGCGGGGACAGCCGAAAACGCGGCGGGACCGCGAGCTTCAGCTCACGCTCGATGGAGCGCTCATTCGTCGTCACAGTCGCCGCCGGATGCTAGATCGCGACGTCGGACGGGTACGCGGCGGCCTCATCGACGAGCTCGGCATACGAGTGCGGCTCGAGGGCGGTCGGCTCGAGCCGTAGGGCCACGGCGACGCTGTCGAGCCGCACATCCTCCGTGAGCGCTTCGAGCTCGCAGAACCATCCGATCGGCTCAAGCTCGTCGAGCCGCACGATCGCATTGCCGAGGCGGTAGGTCTCCCGCAGCTTCACGAACTGTTGGTCCTTCACGAACCCGAGGTGGGCGAGGACCTCCTCGATCTGACCACCGGCCAGCGCGGTGGACACCTCAAGGCGCAGCTTGTCGCCGTGGTCGAATCGCCGCGGGCCCTTGAACGTGAGCTGGCGAGTCCCGTCCTCGCCGTGGTACCGGATCCGGAGGCGCTGATCGTTCTCGCCGAGCCGGATCCGAGGATGATCGAAGAACACGTCGGCTTCGGCCTCACGCGAGCGCCACTCGCCGAACGTGACCAGCAGACGGCGCAGCTCCGCGACATCAGCCGACGCCAGCCGATACTTGCGCTCGCGCTCGATGCGCTCCACGCCAAACAGACTAGAAAGCCGGTGTGACGCGGGGGTGAACGCACGGTGTGCGGAGAGCGCGGCTTCCAGCGAGACCGCGGGATCGCCGAGCCCCGCCGGCCCTAGAGGCCGCGGGCGCTCGCGGAGAACTCCTTCATCACGCCGGTGGCCTCGTAGATCGTGCGTTCGCAGATGTTCTGGACCCGGTCGCCCATCCGTTCGAGGTTGTGCGCGGCCCACAGCAGCCAGGTCGCGCGGTCGATCGTCGTGGGGTCGTTCAGCATGTACGTCAGCAGCTCCCGGTAGATCTGCACGTAGAGCCGGTCGATCTCGTCGTCCTGGGCCGCGATGGCCTCTGCCGCGAACGCGTTCTTGGTGATCATGGCGTCGACCGCATCGCGGAGCATCCCGCGCACGGTAGCGGCCATGCGCGGGATGTCGACCAGGGGCTTCAGGTGCGGCCGGTCGCCGTGCATCAGCGTGATCTTGGCGATGCCAACGCAATAGTCACCGATCCGCTCCAGCTCGCTCACCACCATGAGCACCGCGACGACGAAGCGGAGGTCCCCGGCGAGCGGTTGTTGCGTCGCGATCAGGTGGACCGCGCGGTTCTCGATGCTGAACCGTAGCTCGTTGATCTCACGGTCTCCCGCGATGACCCCCTCGGCGGATGTCCGGTCGAGTCGCTGGAGTCCGGCGACGCTGCGCTCGATGGCGAGATCCACCAGGCTGGCGACCCGTCGCAGGTCGTGCTGCAACTGTTCGATCCCTTCATCCAGAGCCGCGCGAGAGTGGATCGTCGCCATCATCCGAACCGCCCGGTGATGTAGGCCTCGGTGCGCTTGTCGTGCGGCGTCGTGAACAGCTCGTTCGTCTCGCCGTATTCGATCAACCGTCCGGCGCCATCGTCGCCGGCGAGCATGAACGCGGTCTTGGTGGAGACGCGAGAGGCTTGCTGCATGTTGTGCGTAACGATAATGATGGTCACGTCGGCGGCGAGCTCGCGGACCAGCTCCTCGATCTTGTAGGTCGCGATCGGGTCCAGCGCCGACGCCGGCTCGTCCATCAGCAACATCGCCGGATCCGTTGCCAGCGCGCGCGCGATACAGAGCCGCTGTTGCTGGCCCCCTGAGAGCGCCGCGCCGGATCGCCGGAGCCGATCCTTCACCTCGTCCCAGAGTGCGGCGCGGCGGAGGTTCCGCTCCACCAGCTCATCCATCGCGCGCCGGTCGATCCGCCATCCGCGGAGCCGGGGGCCCGCGGCGACGTTGTCGTAGATCGACATCATCGGGAACGGGTTCGCCTTCTGGAACACCATGCCGACCATGCTGCGTACGGCGACCGGGTCCGCCGAGGCAGCGTAGACATCGACGTCGCCGATGAGCACCGATCCCCGTACCCGCGCGCCGGGGATGATCTCGTGCATGCGGTTCAGGCACCGGAGCAACGTGGACTTGCCACAGCCGGAGGGGCCGATGATCGCGGTGACCTGGCCACGTGGGATCTCCAGGGAGACATCGGCGATGGCCTGGGCACCGCCGTACCACGCCGCGAGATCGGTTATCCGTACCGCCGGTGCGGGGATGGCGCCGGTGTCGGGTCCGGTCTGGGGCGGGCGCGCAGACCCCGCGGCCGGTCCGTCGACCGCGCGCTCCTGGCCGGTCTTCTCTTGGCCGGTCTTCTCTTGGCCGGTCTTCTCTTGGCCGGTCTTCTCTTGGACGGTCTCCGGTGGGATCATTCGGACCGCCATTGTCCTCCGTTTCGCCGGCGCCGCGAGTTTCATCGGGAGCGATCCCGCGCGACGAACCGCAGACCCAGGCTGAACACGCCGATGACGGCGACGAGGATGAGCGACGCGCCCCAGGCTTTGGTGTGCCAGTCCTCGTAGGGCGAGACCGCGTACCGGTAGATCCGAAGGGGCAGCGCGTCGACGGGGCTGAGCAGATCGAGGCTGAAGAACTCATTGCCCAGTGCCGTGAGCAGGAGCGGTGCGGTCTCGCCGGCCGATCGAGCGACGGCGAGGACCGATGCCGTGATGAGGCCGGCGCGAGCGGTCGGGAGGACGACGTTGAGGATCACCTTCCATTTCGGCGCCCCGAGTGCGAGAGCCGCCTCGCGCAGCGAGCTCGGGACGAGCTTGAGGACCTCCTCGACGGTGCGCGCAACGATCGGGACCATGATCACCGCGAGCGCGACGGCGCCGGCGATCGCCGAGTACTTGCCGACCAGTCCGCGCACGAGGAGTGCCCAGACGAACACACCGATGACGATCGACGGAAGACCGGCGATCAGCTCGGCCGCGAAGCGCACGGGGGCGGCAAAGCGGCCGGTGCGGTACTCCACGACGAAGATCGCTGCGGCGATCCCCACCGGGATCGCGATCAATCCGGCGATACCCGCCAGCAGGAGGGTCCCGATGATCGCGGGCTGCACGCCCCCGCCCACTTCGCCGAACGGCTTCGGCCGCTGCGTGAAGAAGGCGCTATTGATCGCCGGGAGGCCCTGGATGACGACGTAGCTGAGAATGATGACGAGCAGCGCGACCCCGGCGAGGGTCGCGAGGCCCAGCAGCGTGACGACGATCCGTTCGACCAGCCGGCGCCGGGCGTTGACGCGGTGGCGTGCCGGCACGGTCCCGATCGTCGCCGCCGCCGCCGTCGCCATCCTCAGACCACCGCTCCACCCGGGCGATCCGCGATGGAGCGGCGGATCAGCACCCGGGCCACGGAGTTGACGACCAGCGCGACCAGCAGGAGGACCAGGGCGACCTCGACGATCGCGCTGAAATAGATCTCGCTGTCCGCCTCGACGAATTGGTTCGCGATCGCCGACGCAAGGGTGTACCCCGGGACGAAGAGCGAACCGGTGATGTCGCGGGACGAGTTGCCAACGACCATCGTCACCGCCATGGTCTCGCCGAAGGCGCGCCCGACGCCGAGGACCGCACCGCCGAGGATCCCCGGCCGGGCATACGGCAGGACCGCGCGGCTGACCGCCTCCCAGCGCGTCGCGCCGAGTCCGATCATCGCCTCCCGTTGCGTCGGCGGCACGGCGAGGAGGACCTCGCGTGAGATGGCCATGAGGATCGGAAGGATCATGATCGCAAGGATCACGCCGCCGCTGAGCAGATCGAGTCCGACCGGCGATCCGCTGAAGAGGTGCCCGATGACCGGAAGCCGGCCGATGCTGCCCTGGAGCGCCGGCTCGATCTGATTCCGCATGATCGGCACCATCACGAAGATCGCCCACAACCCGTAGACGATGCTCGGAATGTACGCCAGGAGCTCGATGAGGAACGCCACCGGGGCGCGCAGCCACCGTGGCGCGAACTCGGTGAGGTAGATGGCGGCGCCGACCGCGATCGGCGTGGCGAGAACGACGGCGACGATCGTGGTGACCAGGGTGCCGTAGACGTACGCCGCCGCCCCGAAGACGAGATGGACCGGGTCCCACACCGTGGTGGTCAGGTAGGCGAGCCCGAACCTGGTGAGCGACGGCCAGGCGTCGACGAAGACGAGCAGCGTGATCGCGGCCAGCGTGAGCGGCACCAGCAGCGCCAGTGCCGTCACGCCGGCCGCGAAGACTCGATCGAAGCCGCGGGTCACAGGGTGCTTACTTTAGGACCGGAGCGCCACCACTGGTGACCGCCTTGAGCGCGGCTTCCGCCGAGGCCACGACCCCCGCGGGAAGCGGCGCGTAGCCGAGGTCCTTGGAGAAGGCCTGGCCATCGTGGATGCCGTACCAGAAGTACCGCAGGACCGCGAGGGCCTTCGTCTTGTCCGCGATGTCCTTGCGCACCATGAGGAACGTGAACGTCGAGATCGGCCACGCGTCGGGGTTGCTGGCGTTGGTGATCGAGATCTTCGCCTGCTGCCCCTTGAGGTTGCCGAGGTCCGGCATGGTCACGCCATCGGCCGCCTTCGTCGTCGACGCGAGGGTCGCCTCGACGTACTTGCCGCTCGCATTCTTGACGGTGCCGTAGGCGATCTTGTTCTGGATCGCGTAGATGAGCTCGACGTAGCCGATCGCGCCGGGCGTGGTCTTGACCGCGCCTGCGACGCCGGCGTTCCCGTTCCCGCCCACCCCGCCCGGCCAGTTGACCGACGTCGCCGAGCCGACCTTCGTCTTCCACTCCGGGCTGATCTTCGACAGGAAGTCGGTGAAGACGCCGGTCGTGCCTGATCCGTCGGAGCGGTGCACGGTGGTGATGGACGAGGCCGGAAGGGTCACCCCGGGGTTCTCTCCCGCGATCTTCGGGTCGTTCCAGGACGTGATCGTGCCGAGATAGATCCCGGCGAGGGCTTCCGGGGTGAACTTGAGGGCCGCGGTGACGTTCGGGATGTTGTAGGTCGGCACCACGGCACCCAGCACCGTCGGCACCATGTAGAAACCTCCGCTGATCGCATCGATCTGCGCGTCGGTCAGCGGGACGTCAGACGCGCCGAAGTCGACGGTCTTGTCGGTGAACGACTTGATCCCGCCACCGGAGCCGACCGCCTGGAAGTTGATCTGGACGCCGGTGAGCTTGTTGTACTCGTCGATCCATTTCGTATAGATCGGCGCCGGGAACGTGGCGCCGGCGCCGGTGATCGTCTTTGCCTCGCTCGGGCACGCGCCCTTGGCGGGCACCCCGCACCCCTCTGGCGCCGCGGTCGTTCCGGCCGCGCCCGGGGCGTTCGTTGCCGGCGTGCCGGTGGTACCGCCGCACGCGGCGGCGATGATCGCGATGGCCGCGAAGGCCGCGGTCGCGCGGCCAAGATGACGGATCATTTGATCCCTCCCACACCTTCTTCGGTTCGTGGGTCAAGCGTCGTCGATGGCGGTGACGCGCCGATGCGATGGCGTGTGCGTCCGGTGAACTCCCGGTGAGCGCACGGTGCATGGCGGCGGAAGGCGCGCTCGTGCGCGACCGGTGAACGGTCCTTGAATCCTTCGTTTGGCGACGCCGCACCCCGCCGCCGGTCCCCGGACGCGGACATACTTTGCGCATGGACGGTAGGGACGCGACCGAGACTCCCACCGCGCCGTCGATCCGGTCCGACGAGACCCAGTCGGACGGAACCGCGTCGGCGTCGTTGTTCTTCAACCGCGAGCTCAGCTGGCTCGCGTTCAACGAGCGCGTCCTGCAGTACGCCCTGGACCCGCGCAATCCCCTGCTCGAGCGCTTACGGTTCATCGCGATCTTCAGCATGAACCTTGACGAGTTCTACATGGTCCGCGTCGCCGGACTGCGCCGCCAGGTCGCCGCCGGCGTCGTCACGGCGCCGCCGGACGGGCTCGGCCCAACCGCGCAGCTTGACGCGATCGAACGGCGTGTGCTTCCCCTGTTGGAGCGGCAGCGCGCCTGCCTCGAGGACGAGCTCCTGCCGGAGCTCGCCGGAGCCGGCATCCGCATCGTGCGGATGGAGGACCTCGCGCCGGAGGAGATCGAGTACCTCGACCAGGTCTTCGAGGCCCAGATCTTCCCGATCCTCACGCCGCTCGCGGTGGATCCGTCGCATCCCTTCCCGTACATCTCGAACCTCTCGCTGTCCCTCGCGGTGGACATCCGCGACGTCGAGGGCAAGAACGATCGATTCGCGCGGGTGAAGGTCCCCAAGAGCCTGCCGCGCTGGATCCAACTGCCCGACTCGATGCGGTTCGTCCCGCTGGAGGAGGTCATCGGAGCGAGTCTGCCAGCGCTCTTTCCGGGCATGGCGATCCTCGGCTGGTATCCGTTCCGCGTCACGCGCTACTCGGATATCGATATCACCGGCCTCGCGGAGCCCGAGGATCTGCTCGAGACGATCCGAGAGCAGGTCTTCCAGCGCCGCTTCGGTGAGGTCGTCCGGATCGAGATCTCGCCTGAGCTGCCGTCTCATCTGCGGGACCTGCTGTTCGCCGAGCTTCGCGAGGAACGGCGCTCGGATCCCGACCTCCTGGCCGAACCCGACGTGCACGAGATCGGCAGCCTCCTGGAGCTGAGCGACCTCTCGGAGATCGCGGCGCTGGACGTTCCCGCCCTTCGGGACCGCCCGCTCGTTCCGAAGGTGCCGGAACGCTTCCGCGAGCCAACGCGATCGATCTTCGACGTCATCCGGGAGGGGGATGTCCTGCTTCACCATCCGTTCGACTCGTTCTCCAGCGTCGAGCGGTTCTTCGAGAGCGCTGCCGTCGACCCCGACGTCCTCGCGGTGAAGACGACGCTCTACCGCACCACGGGCGATACCGGGATCGTCCGCGCGCTGATGGAGGCCGCCCAGCGGGGGAAGCAGGTCGCCGTACTGATCGAGCTGAAAGCCCGGTTCGATGAGGAGAACAACATCGGGTGGGCCCGGATGCTCGAAAGCTACGGGGTGCACGTCGCCTACGGCGGCGCGGAGCTCAAGACGCACGCGAAGGTCGCGCTCGTCGTCCGGCGTGAGCCTGACGGCATCCGTCGCTACGTCCACATCGGTACCGGGAATTACAACTCGCGGATCGCGAGGCTCTACACCGACCTCGGACTGTTCACGGCCCAGGCCGAGATCGGTGCCGATGTCAGCGACCTGTTCAATTCCCTGACCGGGTTCTCCGGACAGCGGCGCTACCGGAAGCTCATCGTCGCGCCGGCGAACATGCGTGATGAATTCCTCGCGCTCATCGACCGCGAAACGCTCATCGCTCGAGACGGCCGTGCAGCCCGGATCGTCGCCAAGATGAACGCGCTGGTGGATGAGGACATCATCGAGAGCCTGTACCGCGCATCGCAAGCCGGCGTCGAGATCGACCTGCTGGTGCGGGGCATCTGCTGCCTGCGGCCAGGGCTCCCCGGCGTGAGCGACCACATCCGGGTCGTGAGCATCGTCGGTCGATTTCTCGAACACTCTCGGCTGTGGTACTTCCACAACGACGGCGACCCGTCCTACTACCTGGGTTCGGCGGATTGGATGCCGCGCAATCTCGACCGTCGCGTCGAGGCGGCAGCCCCGGTGGAGGACCCGGCGTTGCACGCGGATCTCCGGTCACTGATCGAAGTCTGTCTGTCGGACAACCGTCAAGCCTGGGACCTGCGGAGCGACGGCACCTGGCGACAGCGTCGCGAGGATGGCGCCGACGTCCGTGCGACGCATACCATCCTCCTTGAAGATTCATGGGGAAGATCGGCCGCACCATTGAACGCGAGCGCAAGTACCGGCTGACCCAGGAAGAGGCCGCGCGGCTCCGGGCCGAGCTCCGGCGCGTCGGCACGCACGAGCGGACGGAGAACCAAGAGAACGTCCTCCTGGTCGATCGCGCAACGCGGCTCAAGAAGGGGACCCTGCTCCGCATCCGTACCGTCGACGGCCGGCGGGAGCTCACGTTCAAGGCCAAGAAGCGGCAGGAGGGGCTGGACAAGACCCGCGATGAGCTGACGGTCGCGATCGGCGATGGCCCGCTCGACGACATCCTCATGTCACTCGGGCTGGTGCCAGGGCTTCGGTACCTGAAGGAGTGTGCGATCTTCTCGTTCAAGGGGGTGATCGTGTCTGTCGACCGCGTGCCGGACATCGGCTGGTTCTGCGAGATCGAAGCTGATGATCTGACCAGCGATCTTGGGGCGATCGCCGACGAGCTTGGTCTCACCGCCGACCAATTCGAATCTCGGGGATACCCGAGCATGGCCGCCGAAGCGGGTCTGAGCGCCAAGGGCGCCTGACGATCCCCGGGTTCACCGCTGCTGAAGCGTCACCCTCCAGCGGCTGTGGCGCCGTCAGCTCGCCAGCGCCGGCTCCTTGAACCGGTAGCCGACCCCGCGGACGGTTTCCACCCAACGCGGCCGGTCGGCATCTTCGCCGAGCTTCTCGCGGAGCGTCTTGACATGGGTATCGACGGTGCGCGAGTCGCCGGCGTAGTCGAAGCCCCAGACCCTCGCCAGGATCTGATCCCGGCTGAAGACCTGGCCGGGATGGCTCATGAGGAACGCCAGGAGGTCGAACTCCCGTGGCTTCAGGTTGATGTCGACGCCATCCGCCAGCACCCGGTGCTTGGGGACGTCGACCTGCAGGCCCCCGAGCGCGACCACGTCGGTCGCCTCAGGCTCGGTCGCCTGACGGGCTCGGCGAAGCATCGCCCGCACCCGGGCAACGAGCTCGCGCATCGAGAACGGCTTCGCGAGGTAGTCGTCGGCGCCGATCTCGAGCCCCACCACCTTGTCCAGCTCGGTGTCACGAGCCGTCAGCATGAGGATCGGGACATCGCTCTCACGGCGGATCCGCCGACACACCTCGAAGCCGTCGAGGCGCGGCAACATCACATCGAGGATGACCAGCTCGGGCTTGGTCGTCCGGAAGATCTCAAGGCCATCTTCGCCGTTCTCGGCGGTGAGGACCTCGTAGCCTTCCTGACGAAGCGCGTAGCCGAGGGTGTGGCGCAGATTCGCTTCATCGTCGACCACGAGCACCCGACGCATCGTCACGAGCCTACCAGCGCGCGGCAACCGGATCGGCCGTGCGAGCGTCACAGGGCGGCGGTGACCAGGACGGCTTCCTCGCCGGCGTCCAACACCGCAAGGTGCGCCTGGAGCGCGTCCAGGATCGGATCGCTCTGGGCGAGAGACCCGGCGAGGGCGGCGGCGGTCAGGCGCTGACCGTGACCGACCAGGCGTGGCAACAGGTGCACGGCCGCAAGGATCGGCAGGAGCGCGTGCTCTCGTGCATCCGGCGCATCCTCCCCACGGACGATGGCGTGCAGGCGGATCGTCCAATGCGTCAGCATGCGCGGCGGGATCACCGAGTAGCGCCAGACCGGGATGAACCCCAGCACGGTGCTTCGTCCACGCGCGACGAGCTCGTCGCGCTCCAAGCGCTCGACGACCGCACGCGCGATCCCGGCGCGTGCGATCGCGCTGATCTCCTGTCGCAGCGACCGCGGTGCTGTTGTCCGCATGTCGCGGACGACGCCGTCGAGCAAGCGATCTCCGGTCGGCCACCGGTCGATGGAACGCACGAACCCCTGGGCGATCTCGACCGCGCCACGGGCTCGAAGCTCCATGAGGATCGCTGCCGCGTACGCCGCCTCGAGGACCGGGCCGCCGGGAAATGGCCCGCCCTCACCGATCGAAAGCAGGGCGAGCTCCTCCGCGAGGAGCAGCCGCCGCCCGTCCGGGCGGACGCCATCGCTCGCCATGTCGTCCTCCTTGATCCCCAGCGACAGCGTGGTCCCCAGGGGTGAACGGACGGTGTTCTGACGGCGAGGCGTCGGTACGCGCTAGGGACGCGACACTAAACGGCGCGCGGAAGGGTGAAGGTGAAGGTCGAGCCGCTCCCGGCGCCGTTGCTCGTGGCGACGATGCTGCCGCCGTGGGCCTGGACGATGTGTTTCACGATCGCCAGGCCGATGCCGGTCCCGCCCGAGGCCCGCGCGCGGTCGGTCTTATAGAAGCGCTCGAAGACCCGGCCCAGCTCCTCCTCGTCGATCCCCATCCCCGTGTCCGCCACGGACAGCGCGACCGTGGGCCCCTCCTGGGCCGCGGCGAGCGTCACCGAGCCGCCCTGGGGTGTGAACTTCAGGGCGTTGTGGACGAGGTTCGTGAGCACCCTGCCGATCTGCCCCGGATCGGCGCTGACCAGCGGAAGATCGGACGGAGCGTCGACCGAGAGACGGATCCCGGCCCGATCGGCGAGCGGCTGCATCCGTTGCGCTGCCTGGGTGAGCAGGTGCTGCGGCGCGACCGCCACGGCGTCGAGCCGTTCCTCGCCCGATTCGATCCGGCTCAGGGACAGCAGCTCGTTCACGAGCTGAGACAGTCCGTCCACCTCGTGGTGGATGCGGGACAGGAAGTCCCGGGCCGCCGCCGGATCGCCGATGGCTCCGGCTTCCAGCGTCTCCACCATCGCCTTCAACGACGCCAGAGGCGTCCGGAGCTCGTGGGACACGTTCGCCACGAAGTCCCGGCGCTGGGTCTCGAGGCGGCGCATCGAGCTCAGATCCTGGATCGCCAAGAGGATCTCCCCCGCAGCCAGCGGCTTTGCCGAGACGCGGAGGACCCGGCGGCCTCCGTCGCGCTCGACCTGCGCGACGGTCTCGTGCCCCGAGCGGGCGGCGGCGATCGCGTCGAGGATCTCGTGGTCACGCACCACTTCGACGAGCCGCCGACCGACGAGCTCGTCGCCGCCGAGGAGTCGTCGTGCCGCGGGATTCGCCAGGCGCACGACCTCGTCTCGATCGGCGAAGAGGACCGCGTCTCCAAGCTCGGCGACCAGCGTTCCCAGCCGATCGCGCTCGGCTTCCGCGGCATCACGTGCCGCGCGGGCATCGCTCGTCGCGGCGCGCAGCGCGATCGCGCGCCGGTCGGCATCGGCGGTGGCACCGCGGCCGGCGAGGACCGCCGCACCGGCCCCGGCCACGGCGCCCGCCAACAGGGCGTTCGGGACGCCGGTACCGAGTGCGAGCGCCGCGATCGCGACCAGGGTGGCAACCATCGCGGCGATCGCGACGCGCCCGGGTCGCCGCAGCACTACGCGACCTCCCCACGGATCGACCCGATCGCCGCAGCTCCGGCCAGGATCGCGAAGCCAACGAGGACACCGATGTCCCGCAGGATGACCGTGTCGCCGACCGCCGCCCCGTCGACCATGACCGACCGGAGGCCTTCGATCGCGTAGGTGAGCGGGAGCACCGCGGCGATCGGCCGGAGCATGTCGGGGAGCTCGTCGACCGGCACGAGGAGACCGGAAAGGAACACCTGCGGCAGGAGGATGAGGGGCACGAACTGGACCGCCTGCAGCTCGTTGCGGGCGAACGCCGAGACCGCCAGGCCGAGCGAGACCGCGCCGATCACCAGCACCGCCTCGATGAGGAAGATCGTCCCCAGGCTCCCGCGGTAGCGGATCCCGAGCACCCCAACGGTGAACGCCAGGATGAGGATCGCCTGGAGCAGGGCGAAGAGCCCGAAGCCAAGGAGGTAGCCGGCGACCAGCTCGCTGCGCCGAAGCGGTGTCGCAAGCAGCCGCTCGAGCGTACCGCTCGTGCGCTCGCGGAGGAATGAGACCGCGGCGAGCAGGAAGATGAAGAAGAACGCGAAGAACGCGATGAGCGCCGGCGCCAGGTCGTCGAGGACCGTCCGCCCGGACCCGGCGGTCGGCCGGCGGCCCCAGATCGCGCCGACGAGGGACAGTACGACGATCGGCGCGACGAGGAGCAGGGCGACGGTCCGGCGATCGCGCCGGAACTGAGCGACGACCCGCCGCGCGACCGCGGCGACCCGCCGGGCGTTCACGCCGTCTCCGAGAGCGCAAGGAACGCGCTTTCGAGGTCGGCGGTGCCGGCTTGGGCGCAGAGCTCGGCGACGGTGCCCTCGGCAAGCAGCCGGCCCGCGCGCATGAGCCCGAGGCGGTCGCAGCGCGCTGCCTCGTCCATGACATGGCTCGACACGACGATCGTCGACCCGGATCGGGCGAGCGCGCGGAAGTGGTCCCAGAAATCGCGCCGCAGCGCGGGGTCGACGCCGACCGTGGGCTCGTCGAGCAGGAGGACCGCCGGCCGGTGGAGCAGCGCCGCGGCGAGCGACACGCGGGTCCGCATCCCGCCGGAGAGCGCACCGACGACCGCGCGGCGCCGGTCCAAGAGGGCGACCGCGCGAAGCGCGTCGTCGACGCGCGCTCCCAGCTCGGACGTTGGGACGCCCTCGAGCTCGGCGAAGAAGCGCAGGTTCTCCTGGATCGAGAGCTCGCCGTAGAGTGCCGCGGCCTGGGTCATGTAGCCGAGCATCCCGGCGACCACGGCCTCGCGGGGTGTGCGGCCGAGCACCGTCACCGTTCCCGCGTCGGGGCGGACCAGGCCCGCCAGGGCCCGGATGAGGGTCGTCTTTCCCGAGCCGTTCGGGCCGAGGAGGCCGTAGATCCGGCCGGCCGGGACGCGAAGGTCGAGGCCATCGAGCGCAGGCACTCCGCCGAATGTCTTGCGGAGGCCCACCACCGCGACCGCGACGGTCACTCCGGGCTGCACGGCCCGATGGTGCCACCCAGGCAGGCGCCGGTCGAGCGGCGTGGGCGTCGTCCGGCTGGGAAGGGGAAGGCTCCCACACGGTGGCACAGAGGTTGCACCGCCTTCGGTCAAGAACGGCAGAGCGCCGGCGGGCGGCGCGTGGAAGGACCGACATGCTGATCTTCGCTCTTGGGATCATGGCCGGAGTCGCCTTGGGCGTCCTCGCGGTCGGCTTCCTCGCGGTTGGCGCGTACAGCAAGGGTTTCTCGGACGCGCAGGAGCGTCGGAAGGCCTGGCGGACCGAGCTCGTTGCTCGGCAGGCCGCGGGAATCCGCACGCTGCGCGCCCAGCCGGTCAAGCGCGCCTCTTAGAGACTCTGCCCGCCGGCAGTGTTCGGCGGTCCTCACACTCCCTGTGGTCGTCACGGGCGTCGGTCCTCTGATCGACGCTCGTTTCGTTACTTGCCGAAGAAGCGCCTTCGGAGCTCTTCGAGCTGGCGGCCCAGCTCGTCCACCACGCCGGGGATGCCGGTCGGGACGATCTCGACCTCGCCGCTCTTGTTCAGCCGGAGCTGATCGCCGGGCTTCACCGAGGCGTGCACCGCTGCCCGGTCCGCGGTGACGGTGAAGACGACCCGCTCGCGGTCCTCGATCACCGAGCCCACCCGGAGCCTGCCGTCCGGTGCGGCGGCGATGAGCGCCTTCAGCTGGGCGTCGGTCCGGATGTCGGCCTGCGGCTGCGGGGCGACCCGCGTGACCGTCCTCCCGAGCTCGTCGAAGAACGCCGTCGGCCCTCGGACCACGCTTCCGACGAGCGCGGCAAAGAGTCCGACCGCGACGAGCACCAGGACGAGCCCCACCGTGAGCTGGATCGTCCAGACCGGAACGTAGCGGCGCACACCTGGCGGGCAAGCAGGCTGCGTACCAGCGGCGGATCCGAGCGCGAAAACAACCGGTTTCGGCCGCCCCGGGTCCGACAAACGCAGACCGCGGTCGTCGACGCCGGTCCCGCCGATCCGATCGATCCGATCGATCCGATCTCGGGCTCCGCCATTCTGCGACCATCTGCGGATGAAGGTCGTGTGCATCGGCGGAGGGCTTGGGGCGCCCACGGTCATGGCCGGGCTCCGGGCGCATACCGAGGACATCACCGGGCTCATCGCGGTCACCGACTCGGGCCGCTCGACCGGGAAGGTCCGGATCGCGCTCGACGTCCCCGCGCCGGGCGACATCCGGAATGCGCTCGGGGTGCTGTCCGAGGGGGATCCGGTGCTCCGGCGGCTGTGGGGCCATCGCTTCGAGACCGAGAAGAGCGAGGACCTGAACGGCATGGCCTTCGGGAATCTCTTTCTCGCGGCGCTCACCCAGCAGGAGGGCTCGTTCCTCCGTGCGGTCGAGGAGGCCTCGCGCCTGCTCCAGCTGCGTGGCCGGGTGCTACCGGTCACCCTCTACAACACCCACCTCTGCGCCAAGCTGCGCGACGGCACGGTCGTGGAGACCGAGGTGGAGGTGCGCCGGGTGGGGAAGGCGCCGATCGACCGCATCTACCTGCGGGACGAGGGCGTCCGCGCGGCGGACGGGGCCTGCGAGGCGATCGCCGCGGCGGATCTCATCACGATCGGG
Source organism: Candidatus Limnocylindria bacterium (assembly GCA_036565345.1). Taxonomy (GTDB): domain Bacteria; phylum Chloroflexota; class Limnocylindria; order P2-11E; family P2-11E; genus UBA4735. The sequence continues at coordinate 37,953 of DATCNH010000076.1, forward strand.
CCAGGCTCGCTGTACACGACGGTCTGCGCCTGCCTCCTCGTCCCCGACCTCGCACGCGCCGTCGCCGAGGCGAAGGGGCTGGTCGTCTACGTCGCGAACTCGACGACCCAACCCGGGCAGACCGACGGGATGCGCCTCGCCGAGCACGTCGCGGCGGTCCGTGACTATCTCGGCGGGAGCGGGCTCGACGTTGCGCTCCTGAACGACGACCCGCCGCCGGCCCATCTGCGCGAGCATTACGCCGAGCGCGGCCTCCGGACGCTCGAGCCGACCGATGACCAGACCGCGGCGATCGCGGCCCTTGGCGTCCGGGCAGTGAAGGCACCGATCATCGACAAGTGGACCGGCCCGCGCGAGCTCTGGAACAAGGTCGACACGATCCGCCACGATCCCGAGCGCCTCGCCTCCGCGCTGGTCGCGCTCCTCGCCGACCGTCGGCCGCGGCTGCGGGCGCTGCGATGAGCCGGACCGCGCGGCATTTCCTCTCGATCGCCGACCTCACCGCCGCGGAGCTGGCGATGCTGCTCGATTCGGCCGCCGCCCTGAAGCGCGACCCGATCCCCGCGGAGGCGCCACTCCGCGGCCGGTCGCTCGCGATGGTCTTCGAGAAGCCGAGCCTGCGGACGCGGCTCTCGTTCGACATCGCGATGGTCCAGCTCGGGGGACACGCGAGCTATCTCTCTCCGCAGGAGGTCGGGCTTGGGCGTCGCGAGAGCGTGTCCGACGTGGCTCGGGTCGTGAGCCGCTACGTCGACGCGGTGGTCCTGCGGACGTACGCGCACGAGACCACGCTGGAGTTCGCGAAGTATTCGTCGGTGCCGGTGATCAATGGACTGTCCGAGCTGTCGCATCCCTGCCAGGGGCTCGCCGACATCTTCACCATCCGTGAGCGCAAGGGCGACCTGCGGAGAGTGTCCGCCGCCTATGTCGGCGACGGGAACAACGTCGCGCATTCGCTCATGCTCGCCGCAGCGAAGACGGGCCTGACGCTGCGCGTCGCATCGCCCACGGGCTTCGAGCCGCTCGAGCGATACCGGGACCTCGCCGCCGCGGCAGCGCGAGAGAGTGGCGCGTCCATCAGCTACACGAGCGACCCGCGCGAGGCGGTCGACGGCGCCGACGTGGTCTACACCGACGTGTGGACGAGCATGGGCCAGGAGCAGGAGCACGAGCGGCGGCGGCGAGCGTTCACCGGCTTCCAGGTGAACCACGAGCTTCTGGGGTATGCCGCACCGGACGCGATCGTGCTGCATGACCTACCGGCGCATCGCGGCGAGGAGATCACCGATGAGGTGCTCGACGGCCCGCAGAGCGCGGTGTTCGATCAAGCCGAGAACCGGATGCACGTGGAGAAGGCGGTGCTGCGATGGCTCGTGTGATCCTGTCGGACTGCTGCGAGGACTGGATCATCGAGTGGGGCGGCTTCTACGAAGACGGCCGCGCGTTCTCCTGCCCCGAATGCGCGACCGCCTGGGCGAAGACCGGTCCATCGGTGTTCCGGCGGGCCGACGGCGCGGCGTTCACCCGGCGCGAGCGCAAGGGCCCCGAGGCATCGTTCCCGTTCCTCGCGGCCGGCGATGGGCACGAGCCCAACGTCGACCGGTGCTGCGCCAAGATCCTGCTCGCTCGAGGCGAGGCGATGGCCGACGGCGCGTTCTCCTGCCCGGTGTGCGGGACGTCGTGGCAGCGGCGAAGCGAGCGGATCCATGGGCTGCGCGTACCGGTGTTCGCGAAGGCGGGGAGCGAGCCGCTCACCATCCAGGCCGGACGAACCCGGCCGTTCCTCGTCGCGGTCTCGGAGTTCTCACCGCCCCGCGATTGACGTCCGCCGCCGCTCGTGGGCTCGGGGAGGCACGAGGGGGTCGAACCCTCTCTAAGAGATCCACATTCTCTTGTGCTGCCGTTACACCAGTGCCTCCACGGGAGCCGGGCGGTCAGGGAGGGCACGGTGCCTCCACGGCGCGGCGCTCGCGGACCCGCATTCTACCCGGTCGCAGCGAGCGAGCCGTCGGCCGTGCGGCGCGAGCTGCGACGCTGCCTGGGTAGTCTGACCGGGTGACCGCCGCCGCGATCGTCGTCGCACTCATCGGCCTGCTCCTCGCGCTCTCGATCCATCTCGTGATGCCGCTCTACGCCCTCATGATCGTCCGGCTCATCGCCACCGAGCTCGCGGTGTATCTGGTGGTCATCGAGGTCCTCGTCGCCGCGATCGCGCTTCTCTATCTGCCCGATGCCGGACGGACCCTGGCGGTCGTCATCGCGGTCGCGGGCCTGATCCTCGCCACGGTCCCGCTCACCCAGATCCCGCCGGTCATCGCCGCGGCGGACCAGGCGCTCGACCGGATCGGGGCGCCACCCGCCAGCGAGGGTGCGTTCAGTGTGGCGCGGCTGTTCGTCGGGCTGAGCGCCGGCCGATCGCTGCCAAACATCCGCCGGACCAACGACGTCGTGTTCCGGACCGCGAACGACGCCACGCTTCGTCTCGACCGCTACGACCCCCCGACGCCGGGTCCCCATCCGTCGATGGTCGTCGTGCATGGCGGAAGCTGGCGCAATGGCGACAAAGGCGAAGGCGGTATCGATCCCACGATCACCAATCGGATCTTCGCCGCGCGCGGCTACACCGTCTACGACATCCAATACCGGCTCGTGCCGCGGGCGATCTTCCCGGCGCAGCTCGAGGATGTCCTCTGCGCGCTCGGGCACGTCCGCGCGCATGCCGCCGCGGACGGGACCGATCCGGACCGCACGGTCCTCCTCGGGCGGTCCGCCGGCGCGCACCTCGCGCTCCTTGCCGCCTACCGGGCCGGCCGCGATCCGGTGCCGTCCGGCTGCACCGCCCCGGCCACCGTTCGGGGTGTCATCGCGTTGTATGCCCCGATCGATCTCGTCCGTGCCTACAACGTTCCCTCCGATCCCGACCTCATCGCCGGATCGAGCGCGATCGGCGATTTCCTCGGCGGAAGCCCGGCGACGGTACCGGACCGGTACCGCCTCGCGACGCCGCAGACCGCCCTCGACCGCCCGGTCCCGCCGACCCTGCTGGTGCAGGGCGGCGCCGACCAGATCGTGGGCCCGGAGCACTCCCGGTCGCTGGCGGCGGATCTGGCCGCCGCGAACGACCAGGTCGCGCTCGTCGAGATCCCCTGGGGCGGTCATGGGTTCGACGCGATCTCCTGGGGGCCCGGCGGTCAGATCGCCCTCGAGGCGATGCTTCGCTTCCTTGGCCTCGTCGCCCCGGTCGGCCCGGTCGGCCTGGTCGAGTAGGGCTCCACCGTCCAGCGTAGGCCGCAGCTGTACGGAAACCGCCCAGCTGCGTAGGCCGGTAGGTACCCCCGGGCCCGGCGGATATCCCCCATTGAGGGAGGCTCGGCCTCATCCGTCTGGTCGAGGATGTACCGGTCGCCGTGCGGACGAGGCGACCACCTGGAGGATGCACCGATGAAAAGGCGAATGCCGCTGCTGCGCGGCGGCGCGCTCCTGTTGGCGGCAGTTGTCGTCGCCGGGGCCTGTGGCGGCGCGTCCGGAGCCCTGCCGGCGCCGGCGAAAACGAAGGATCCGCTCGCCGGGGAATACACCGCCGCCGGCGCGAACGGGGCGAACCCCGCCATGGCCCAGCTGGTGAAGCGCTTCGCCGAGCTGCACCCCGGGGTGAACATCAAGCTGAACGACATCGATACCGAGACCAGCGTGGTGAACGTATCCACCGGCGACGTCGACTTCGGTTACATCGGACGTGACCTGCGAGCGACCGAGAAGGGCAAGGTGAACCTGTCGCCGATCGGCTTCACCGGAAGCGCGGTGGCCGTGAACGTGACGAACCCGGTCACGAACCTCACCAAGGACCAGGTCGCGAAGATCTACACCGGCGTGGTGAAGGACTGGTCCGAGCTGGGCAGCACTGCCGGCCCGATCAAGGCCTTCCTCCGGGAGCCGGCGAGCTCCACGCGGACATCGGTCGAGATGTTCGTGTTCGGCTCGACCCCTCCGAAGTATCCGACCGAGGTCGTCGAGATCTTCGAGTCCGTCGATACGATCAAGGCGATCGGCGCGTTCAAGGGCGGATTCGGCACGGTGACCCTATCAGGAAAGAACCTGAAGGACACCACGATCAAGCTGCTCGCGATGGACGGCGTGGCGCCCACGCTGGCGAACCTGAACACCGGCGCATGGAAGATCGCGAAGCCGAGCAATATGACCACCGCGGCCGATCCGGCCAAGGTGAAGCCGGCGATCAAGGCCCTCGTGGAGTTCGTGAAGAGCCCCGAGGGTCAGAAGATCATCTCGGGCGAGTAGGACGGATCGGTCGGAGACGCCAGCCTCATGATCCAGCGCCTGCGCGCCCCGAGCCTGCTGCGCGTTCTGCTGTTGCGGACGGTGCTGGTGAGCCTCGTGCCCGCCTTCGTCATCGTCTTTGCGGCGCAGTACATCTCCAACAACCTGCTGCAGGTCCGGTTCCAGGATGAGTCGACGATCATCGCCAACACCGCGACATCGGCGATCGAAGACAAGGTCACCGCGGCGACCCGCGGTGCCCGCTTCGTCGCGGGCCTCCCCACGACCCGGCAACTCGCGGCCGCGCTCGAGGTCGATCGCTCGCCGACCGCGATCGCGGACGCCCAGGCGTTCCTGATCTTCGCCAAGTCGAGCATCGGCGCGGACATCCTGAGCTACGCCGATGCGAAGGGAACGGTCGTCACCGGCGGTCAGGACATCGGCGTCGGCGAGCGCCTGCAACCCGAGCTCCTGGATCGGGCGAGCGCGAGCGCCGAGCAGGCATACGTGCTCTACGACGAGCCGGCGGGCGTGACGGTCCGCGCCCTGTCGATCGTCCGGGACGAGCAGAACCGGCACACCATCGGCTACATCGTCGTCGGCACGGTCCTGGACAAGGACTTCCTCGCGTCGATCCAGCGGAATTCCGACGCGCAGCTGCTCATCCTCTGGCGCGGCCAGCCACGGGCGTCGACGATCGCCACGATCGACAGCGACGCGATCCCCCAGTTCCCCACCAGCAGCGAGGTCGATGCCTCGGCCACGGATTCGGTGAGCCGCCTGGTGGAGATCAACGACGTCCGTTACTACGGCATCTTCACCCTGGAGCGCACGCACACCCAGAACTCCGACCCCCTCCTGCTCAGCGTGCTCGTCCCGTCCGCTCCGGTGGAGGAGGCCCAGCGCTCCGAATTCATCGTGCTCGGCCTGCTGCTCATCGGCGTCGTCGGGACCGTCGGTCTCCTCTCCTATCGCTCCGCCCGGTCGATCACCGCGCCGCTCCAGCATCTCGCCGCCGCCGCTCAGCGGATCGAGGCCGGAGACCTCGCCGTCCGGATCGAGGCCCGCTCGTCCTACGAGGTGGGCACCCTCGAACGGGCCTTCGACACGATGGCGCGGTCGCTCCAGGAGCGTGAGCGCGCGCAACAGGAGTACCTCGGCGAAGTGCGCACCGTGAACGCGGTGTCCGATGCCGTCGTCGGCGTCACGGATCGGCAGCGCATCTTCGCGGAGTCACTGAGCCGACTCGGGGCGCTCCTGAGCGCGAACGCCGCATCGATCGTGTTGCGTAGCGACGATGGCGGCTCGCAGGGCGGCGGCCTCACCGCGGCCAGCGTGCTCGGCATCGAGCCCCAGGCCGCGATCGCCATCGCCGGAGCGATCCTGAGCGCACGCACCGGCGACCCGGATGTGCTCCAGCGCTCCTCGCTAAGCGAGGCCGAGTCCGCGGAGACCGGTCTACACACCGCGGCGCATGTCCCGCTCGCCACGCGCGGCCGGATCACCGGCCTCCTCAGCGTGTACTTCCACGGGGCCGCGGCGATCACCGAGTCGGAGGCTCGGACCCTGCGGACGATCGCGCGCCTGGTCTCGGTGGCGAAGGAGAACGCCGATCTGGTCACCGAGCTCCGGGACAACAACTTCCAGCTCGAGCGCGCCAACCGGTTGAAGAGCGAATTCCTGGCGAATGTCTCGCATGAGCTGCGGACCCCGATGAACGCGATCATCGGCTACAGCAAGCTCATGCTCGATGGACTCGACGGCGAGCTCAACGAGCAGCAGGAGACCGATCTGCAGCGGGTCACGACCGCCGCGGACAACCTCCTCGGCCTCATCAATGGGCTCCTCGACCTGTCAAAGATCGAGGCCGGCCGGATGGAGATCACGGTCGAGGAGGTCGACATCGCCCCGCTCGCCGAGGAGGTCCTCCAGCTTGTCCGCCCGCAGGCCGACGCGAAGGGGATCACGGTCTCCTGCACCCTGGAGCCCGACACTCAGCCGGTGCTCGCCGATCGCACCCGGATCCGGCAGGTGCTGGTGAACCTCATGTCGAATGCGGTGAAGTTCACCGACGCCGGCGGAGTGAGCATCACCGCATCGAGCGGTGATGGGTGGGTCACGCTTTCGGTCCGCGACAGTGGGATCGGCATCTCGGACGAGGCCCAGGCCTACATCTTCGACGAGTTCCGCCAGGCCGACGCCTCGACGACCCGCAAGTACGGCGGCACCGGCCTTGGACTGGCGATCAGCAAGCGGCTCGTGGCGCTCCATGGCGGGCGCATCTGGGTCGAGAGCAACCCGACCGGGGGCAGCGTGTTCAGCTTCACCCTGCCGGTCCATGTCCGGGTCGCCGCTCCGGCCGGCAGCGCCTGATGGCACGGATCCTCATCGTCGAGGACGAGATGAACAATCTCGACGTCGCCCGGCGGATCGTGCTGGCCGCCGGCCATGAGGCGCTGGTCGCGATGGACGGCCAGACCGGCCTGGAGATCGCACGCGTGGAACGCCCCGACGCGATCCTCATGGATCTCCTGCTGCCCAAGATGGACGGCTGGGCGGTCACCCGCGCGATCCGCGAGGAGCCGTGGGCGGCAGAGCTCCCGATCATCGCCGTCTCCGCGCTGGCGATGGACGCCGACCGCGAGCGCGCGCGCGAGGCCGGTTGCAGCGACTTCGTCACCAAGCCGTACGCCCCGGCCGAGCTGCGCGCGGTCCTGAACCGCTATTTTTCCGACGGGACGGCGCCGCGCCGGGTGGCCCGCGCGACCGAGGCCGCGGTGACCCAGGTCATCCCGGCGGAGCGCCTCGGGACGATCCTGGTGGTGGACGACGAGCCGGCGAACGTGGAGCTGCTCGTCCGGCGGCTCAACGGCAATGGCTACGCGACGATCACCGCGTCGAACGGCCATGAGGCCATCGTGCGGGCCGCGACCGACGTGCCGGACCTCATCCTGATGGACGTGATGATGCCCGGGATCGACGGGTGGGAGAGCACCCGCCTCTTGAAGGCCGATCCCAAGACCGCGCAGATCCCGGTCATCTTCGTCACCGCCCGCGACCGGGCGGAAGACGTCGCGGAGGGGTTCGAGGTCGGTGGCGTCATGTACGTCCACAAGCCGTTCGAGGCGGTGGAGCTGTTCGCGCGGGTCCGATCCGCGCTTTTCACCAAGCGGCTCCAGGACGACCTGCGCCGGAAGAACGAGGATCTCCGGCGGCTCGAGCAGTCGCGTCTCGAGCTCATCGGCATGCTCGGTCATGACATCCGCAATCTGGCCAACAGCGTCGTCGCCTTCCTGCAGCTCGCGCGCATGGGTGAGCTCACGCCGGACCGGCCGGAATTCGGCCAGCTCCTCAGCCTCTCGGAATCCAACATCGCCGAGGTCCTGCGGATGGTGAACGCGCTCCTCGATGTCTACAAGATCGAGGAGGGCCGCCTGGAGGCGGTGCCGCAGGTGAACGACTTCACCGAGGTCGTCGAGCGGAGCCTGTCGCAGCTCATCCCGGAGGCGATGTCGAAGCGCATCACGCTCGAGAACGGCGTCCCGGCCGGGACGCCGGTGTTCGTCGATGCCGGGCTCATCGTGCGGGTCCTCACCAACCTCATTTCGAACGGTATCAAGCACACGCCGAGCGGCGGCACCGTGCGCGTGACCGCCGAGCCGCAGCCCGGCGCGGCGGACAGCATCGTGGTGCGCGTCTCGGACACCGGCCCCGGGATCTCCGAGGCGGACGCGGCCCATGTGTTCGATCGGTTCTTCCAGACCGAGGGTGGACGCAGCCGGGGTGGGACCGGGCTTGGCCTCGCGTTCTGCAAGCTCGCGATCGAGCTGCACGGGGGCACGATCCATGTCGCGGGTGCGGGAGCCCCTGGCGCCGTCGTCCAGTTCACCATCCCCGCCGCATCGCGGGCCGGCGCGCTGGTGGCGACGACATGATCGGCTGGCTGAAGGGTCTGGTCCCGGTCCGTCACGAGGAGCGTGGTGTGGTGCTGATGCTCTACGCGCTGCTCACCGTGACCGTCATCGCGAACTGGATCGGGAAGGTCGGCACGAACTCGATCTTCATCAAGAAGGTCGGGGTCACCTCGCTTCCCTACGCCTATGTCATCGCTCCGGTCGTGCTGCTCCTGGCCTCGACGCTGATCTTCAGCCTCGTCGGCCGGATGCGCCGCCGCGAATTGTTCATCTGGTACGTCGGCGTCGTGGCGGTCCTGTCCATCGCGACCCATGCGGCCCTCGGGCTTGGGACCGTCGACTACTGGTGGGCCTACGTCTTCGCCCAGGTCGTGAAGGAGACCGTGTATCTCATCTTTTGGGTCTATGCCGGGAATCTGTTCGACAGCGAGCAGAGCAAGCGGATCTTCCCGCTCTTCGCGGGCGCCCTCCTTATCGGAAAGATCGCCGGCGGCCTGTTGTCAACGACTCTCGCCCCGCTCATCCATTCTGAGAACTTCATGGCCGCCCAGGCCGTCGGCTTTGGCCTCGCCTTCGTCGTCATCCTCGTCTACCGGAAGCGGCTGCCGGAGGGGGAGGGCGCGATCGCCGGCGGCCAGGCGCAGCCGCAGGGGATCGGCGCGCGATTCCGCGGCTCGGTCGATGGCTACCGCGCCGTCGCCTCCGACGGCCTGCTCCGTCCGTTCGGGATCTCCATCTTCCTCTGGTACTTCCTGATGCAGATCGGCAACTATCTGTTCACCTACAGCCTCGATTCGGCGACGACCGGCGCGGCCACCGTCCAGGGCGCCGAGGACGCCTACACCCTGCTGTACGCCTCGGTCTTCACGATTGGTTCGATCGTCGCCCTGGGGATCCAGACGTTCCTCACCGGAGGCCTGATCCGGCGGCTGGGCGTCTCGCTCCTGCTCTTCGTGTTCCCACTCTGGTACGTCGGCTGGTATGGGGCCGGCGCGGTCGTCGGTCTCACCGGCATCGTCGGGGTGCTGTTGCAGGCCGGTGAACGGATCATCGTTCCGGCGATCCACCTCCCGGCGACGCAGGTCGTGTACAACCAGATCGCCTCGAGCCTGCGCCCCCGGGCACGGGCGTTCTTCTCCGGCGGGGTGAACGCCTTCGCCGAGATCGGTGCCGCGCTGGTGCTCGTCGCCGGCGCGATCGCCACCGACCCGCGCACGGTGCTCATCTTCGGTACGGCCTGCTCGGTCGTGTTCACCGGGAACACCGTCGTGGTCCGCCGCGCGCTCGGGCGGCGCATCGCCGAGAACCTGCGCTCGGACGACCCGGAGCTGCGCCGGAACGCGGCGCAGATGCTCGGCGGCGAGGTCCGCGCCGTGCCGACCGACGCCCTGCAGAGCCTTCTCGGCGAGGGGAGCGCGGATGTCGAAGCGCGAGTCCAGGCCGCGCTCCTCCGGCGGGGGGCCCTGCCATTCGCGAAGGGTGCCGACTGATGGCCACCCTGCAGGACACCCTGGCCCAGCCCGAAAGTGCGCCGCGGCACGAGGAGCGGTTCATCGCGAGCGAAGAGCTCGCCCGGCTGGTCATGCGCACCGCGGGATCGCATCTGCAGCTCGCCCGCGACGACCGTCCCTATCAGTGGTCGACGACCGCGTACTGCGACACCTATGACTGGCAGGTCTACCGCGCCGCCGAGCTGGGCGCGGCTCTGCGGCTGCGCTTCCGGGAGTACCACCGGACCCGTCCTGAGGACGCCTTCACCAGCGCGCGCCTCTGGCTCGAGCTGAAGGAGGACGTCGACGACACCTCGCGCAAGGAGCGATTCGAGATCGCCGGCGACCTGGTCCCGGCGTTCCTGCGCGGCGAAGAGATCCTTCCGGAGGGCACCGATGGTCTCGCGGTACGCGCCCGCGAGCTCGTGCGCAGCGGTGCCCGGCCGGTCGTCGTGACGCAGTACAACCGCCTTGCCTATGCCGGGCCCGAGGACCGTATCCGGGTGACCGCGGACCACAACCTCATCTACCTCGCGGTGCCCTGGACGAGCAACGACGATGAGGCGATCCCGTCGCGCATGGGCCCGATCCTGGCCCGCGAAACGGACGTCGTCATCGAGATGAAGTGGTTCGACGCTCTGCCGAGCTGGGCGCAGGAGCTGCATGGGTATCTCCGGCAGCGCGCGCCCGGAGACCGCCCATCGAAGTTCGTGGTGGGGATGCGCCACCTGCTTGGGGACATGCCGCGATGAGCATCATCCGTCCCGAGACCAGCGTCGTCGTCGTTGAGGACGATCCGGCGTCCGCCGACGTGCTTCAGCGCCGGCTGCAGGCGAATGGGATGACCGTCTCCGTCGGCCGCACCGGCGCAGACGGCCTGCAGCTGATCCGCGAGAGCCACCCGGACCTGGTGCTCCTCGATGTCGGGCTGCCCGACACCGATGGCTACGACGTGTGCCTGCAGGTGAAGAGCGACGGCGCGACCGCGGACATCCCGGTGATCTTCCTTTCCGCGCGCGGCGACGTGTTCGACAAGGTGCGGGGCCTCTCCTGCGGGGCCGCTGACTACCTCACCAAGCCGTTCCACCCCGCGGAGCTCCTTGCCCGGGTCGACGCTGTGCTCGCCCAATCACGTAGGGTGCGCAGCCCCCGCCTGGTGAAGCCGGCCGAGACGACCCGCGTGGGCCGCGCGCTGGCGGTCGTGGCCCTCGCCGATCCGATCCGCCGCGAGCGGGCCGAGCGGATCCTCGGATCGCGGTTCGACCTCGCCGCGGCCGATGACGGGCGTAGCGCCGACCTCCTGGTCGTCGACGCCGATGCGGCGGTCCCTCCGACCGCCCCGACCGACGAGCTCCTTGCCGGACCGGCCATCCTGCGGATCGCCCCGGCCGATGGGGCGGCGCGGGGCGATGCGATCGCCCTCAACGACGAGCTCGCCCGCATCGCCGACCTCGCGGTCCGCGAGCGGCAGCTCGGCCGCGATGTCGACGCTGCGGCGAACGCGCTCGTGGCACTCGCCACGGCGTTCGAGTCCCACGACCGGTCGACGCTGGGCCACAGCGAGCGGGTCGCCGCCCGGGCGGCCGGGATCGCGCGGCGGCTGGGCCTGGATGACGCGAGCTCCCGCAACGTCCGGCTCGGCGCGCTGCTTCGTGACATCGGCAACAGCAAGCTGCCGATCGGCCTGCTCCGGAAGGCGACCGAGCTTTCGGGGGAGGAGCGCATCGCGATCGAAGGGCATCCGATCCTCGGGGAGGAGCTCCTGGCCGGGTTCCGGCCGCTGGCGCGCCTCCTGCCGATCATCCGCTCGCACCACGAGCACCTCGACGGATCGGGATATCCGGACGGGCTCCGTGCGCCGCAGATCCCGCTCGAGGTGCGGATCGTCGCGGTCGCCGACCGATTCGAGGCACTGCTCATCGACCGTCCGGACCGGACGGCCGTCGCGGCCGCCGAGGCCGTCGCGAACCTTCAACAGGCGGTCCAGCGGGGAGAGCTCGATGCGGCGGTCGTCGCCGCGCTGGCGGCCGGCGTCCGGAGCGACCAGCAAGAGGGAGATGGCAGGCATGAATGAGCAACGGGAGCGCACCGGACCGACGCGGGTGCTCATCGTGGACGACGAGCGGCTCTTTGCGGAGCTGTTGCGGGTCGCGCTGCAGGGAGCCGACGGCATCGAGGTCGCGGACGTGATCTACGACGTGGCGACGGCGGTCCGCCGGCTGCCCGAACTCCGGCCGGATGTCGTCCTGGCGGACTATCACCTGCCGGATGGGACCGGAGGCGACATCGCGCGCACCGTCCGCGCGACGCTGCCCGATACGGCGGTGCTCATCCTCACCGGCGATCCGTCCGCCAGCGTCCTGTCCGATGTGGCGCGGTCGGGCGCGGTGGGTCACATGACCAAGGACCGCGGATTCGAGGAGGTCGTCGGCGGGGTCCGGTCGGCCGCCGCGGGGGAGATCCTGTTCGCCCCGAGCGAGCTGCAGCGGCTGCTCCTCGAGCGCGAGACCCCCCGCAAGATCCTGGAGCCGCTCACCGGCCGCGAGCTCGAGGTGCTCCAGCGCCTGGCGGAAGGGCTGTCCACGGCCGACGCCTCCCGCGAGCTGGGGATCTCGACCGCCACCCTCCGAGCCCACGTGCAGTCCGTTCTGCGCAAGCTGGGCGCCCACTCCCGTCTTGAGGCGGTCGCCGAGGCGGCCCGGGTCGGGCTCATCACCCTCGATTCCTGGACCCGGGACCGGCCGGCAGTACTGAAGGGGGGGCCGAGATGACTCGCCGAACATCCCTCCCCGGGGGGTCCGCAGCGGGTCCGGCCTGTCTACCATCGGTCCTGTCCCTCGAGGGGGCCGTAGAGGTCGCCCGGGCCGGGCTGGCCGCCCAGTGGGGCAACACGGGGCGCCCGTTCAAGCGTGGAAAGGATGTGGCCTGATGGCGAAGCTGCTCATCGCGGACGACCTGGTCCCGATCCGCCAGATGGTGCGCATCACCCTCTCGACGCAGGGATGGACCATCGTCGAGGCGGATAACGGCACGACGGCGCTCCAGCTCGCCAGGAGCGAGCGGCCCGACCTCATCCTCCTGGATGTCGACATGGGCTCCGGGCCGAATGGGTTCGATGTCTGCCGTTCGCTGAAGGCCGACGAGTCGACGAAGAGCATCCCGGTGGTCATGCTCACCGCGCACGACAGCGAGAGCGATCGCGCGGTCGGCTTCGCGGCCGGCGCGGCGCAGTACCTCACCAAGCCGTTCGGACCGCTCGAGCTCATCGACACCATCCGGGCCATCCTGGCCCACGCGGGCTAGTCGAGCACGCCGTGGACACACCGACCGAGCGGACGACGGCGCTGCACACCGGCCCGAGCCGGATCGTCGAGGTCGTCGAGCTGTCCCCGTCTCTCGACACCGTGCCGGGTGCCGCGAAGGCCGAGGAGCAGGGGCCCGAGGTCTTCCGCCAGCTCCTGCAGCAGGCGATCCGGGTCGCCGACCAGGCGAATGCGCAGGCGCTCCGGATGGCCCAGGACTTTTCCGCGGTCTACGCGCGCGAGCGCCGGCTCGCCGAGGATTTCAAGGCGAAGGTCAGCGAGCTCCAGCTCCTGGAGCGGCAGGCCACGCGGTACGCCGAGGACCTGGCGACGATGCTTCGCAGCGAGCGGGAGCGGCGTCGCGAGCTCGAGCGGTCGCTCGAGGCCGAGCAGGCGACGACCGCCGAGGTCCGCCTCACCGGCCTCCAGGGCGTCAGCCACATCGTCGTCGCGGTGTCGCTGAAGGACGAGACGACCGCGAGCCATCTGAAGCGGGTCCGCCGGTATGTCGAGGCGATCGCGACGACGCTCGGGCTCGCTCCCCAGGTCGTCGAGGAGTACGGGTACTCGAGCGTGCTGCACGATATCGGCAAGATCCACACCCCGGACGACATCCTCGGCTCGCCGCGCGAGCTCTCGAACGAGCAGTACGACGTCATCAAGCAGCACTGCATCGACGGCGAGGCGATGCTCGGCGAGGCGCAATTCTTCGCCACCGGCCGCGCGGTCGCCCGCCACCACCACGAACGCTGGGACGGGGCCGGGTATCCGGACGGCCTCCATGGCGAGGCCATCCCGCTCGCCGCGCGGATCGTCTCCGTCGCCGACGTCTTCGACGCCTTGACGAGCAAGCGGCCGTACAAGGACGCCTGGAGCTTCGACCGGGGCATCGCCGCGATCGAGGCCGGCGCCGGGGATCAGTTCGACCCGGGAGTCGTCGCCGCGTTCCGCCGGCTGTACGACGAGGGCGCCATCGATCGCATCCGGGACGAGGTCCAAGAGCCGTAGACGGACCCTGCGCGTCGCCTAACGATCGGCTCGGCCGGCGTCCTCGAGCTCGTCCCGAAGTGCGGCGAGCCGCTCGACCTCAGCGCGGTCCTGGGCCCGGCCGGTCGCGCGTTTCATCCGAATGAGCTCTTCCAACGAGACGACCGAGACCTGCAGATCCTCCGCGATCTCGTATCGCTCGGCGGTAACCACGAGCTGCTCGTAGGTGAAGCGCCCGCTCGGGGTCTCCCCGAGACAGTCGAGGTCGCCGAATCGGGTCACGAGCAGCAAATTCAGCCCGTTCAGGATGCTCGCCGCGTCGACCGGAGCGGCGACCCCCGCGGGCAGATCGCGCCGGCGCGCATCGAGTCGAGCAAGCGCCGCAGCGAGCCGTCGGACGTTCTCGCGGTCACGCGCGTAGAGGATGTCCAGGTCGCTCGTCATCGTGGTCGAGCCGTGCAGCGCCCCGGCGATCCCGCCGATGATGAGGAACTTGACCTTCTCTCGCGTCAGGGTGCGCAAGAGCGCCGAAAGGTCCAGCTCGGGCGCCGGTTCGCCCACGCTCAGCGCACCCGTCGGGCCGAGCGAAGCAGCCGGAGCGTTCGCGCGCCCTGCTCCGCTCGTGCCAGACGCTGCGCCGGCGTCAGCCGTAACGTGCTGCGGAATTGGCTCCGGTCGACCCCGCCACCGCCGCTTCGCACGAGGTCGAGCTCGTGGTCGCAGGCACGCATCAGGCGCGCCAGCGTCTCGAACCGGGGATCCTGGCGCCCGCGTTCGATCGCCGCGATCGTCGGCTGCGGGAGTCCCGCGCGGCCGGCCAGGGCACGCTGGGTCAATCGGGCCCGCCCCCGCGCCGCACGGACCAGCTCCGCGGCCTTCATTGTTGATAGCATATACCTGATCAAAATACGTGGTCGCGCGCTACCCGCCGGCGCGCCTCACCGCGTCGGCGTAGAGCTCGCGGACCATCGGCGCGGCGGGGTGGAACTCACCGACATCGAGGTAGATCTTCCAGGCCGCCACCGCGCCGGCCCAATCCTCGGCCTTGTAACGCAGGAGGCCCTTCAGGAAGAGCGCATCGGGATCCTTCGGCCGCAGGGCGAGGACCCGGTCATTGGCTACCGCCGCGGCAGCCGGCTCGCCGGCCTGCACCAGGATGAGGGCCAGCCCGTTCAGCGCCGGGACGCTGTCCCGGTCCAGGCCGAGTACCGACCGGTAGGTCGCGACCGCATCCTGGGCCCGGCCATCCTGCCGGTACGCGTCGGCGAGCGCCAGCAAAGTGGGGATGTCGCGGGGCGAGGCCTTCGCCCGGCTCTCGAGGACCGGGATGCCCGGCGCGCCGGCGCCGACAGTCCCGGTGAGCGGTCCGCCCGGCGCCCGATCGCCGGCCTCGCGCGGCAGATAAAGCGCGACGAGGATTGACGCGATCCCGGCGACGAGCGCGGCGAGCACGAGGGTCCGCAGCGGAGCGCGGCGCGGCGCCACGGGCGTCTCGGCGATGAAGGCGGAGCGTTCCAGGAGCGCGCGCAGCCTCGCCGCGTCGGCCGGGTCGATCGTCCCCGCGGCCTCGGCGAACTGGAGCTCGCGCAGCGACGACACCGCCCGCGCGACGTCGTCTCGGCGGTCCGGCGGCTCGGCCGGCCAGCCGGCGGCGGCCGGGCGCAGGTACGGCCGGGCGACGAGCCACGTGCCGCCCAGGGCGGCGAGCAGGAACGCGGCGGCGGCGATCATCCCTCCGCCGCCTCTTCGCGCGCGACGCGTGCGCGCAGCTCGTGTACCAGGGCAGGGTCGACGGGCGAGGCCGTGACGGCGTTCCCTGCCGCGTCAGCCGCGGGCGGCCGGCGCACGCGCCCGATCGCCACCGCTCCGCCGCCAAGGACCAAAAGCACCGGCACGAGCCAAACGAGCGCGCTCGGTCCCCCGAGCGGCGGCGTCAGAAAGACCCAGTCTCCATAGGACCGGCGGAACTCCGCCCGGATCTCATCGTCGGTCCGCCCTTCGGCGACCCGCTGCGCGACCAGGTCGCGCATCTCGCGGGCCGTCTCGGCCGGCGAATCCTGGACCGACAGCCCCTGGCACACCGGGCAGCGCAGCTCGGCGCCGATCCGCGCGACCCGCTGCGCGTCGGTGACCGGCTGCGGACGCGCGGCCCAGCCGGCCGCACCGATGAGCGCGAGGACGACCAGCAACAGCCCGAGGCGGCGAGCGCTCATCGGCTCCCC